>JBEVMR010000071.1:0-71767 GCA_040508545.1 Solirubrobacterales bacterium | reverse complement strand
CCCATGTCAGGGCGGATCGTCTTCGTAGGGAAGTTGATCGTCTCGAAGGGGGTTGATCTGCTCATTGCCGCGTGGCCGCTCGTCAGGCGTGCGCATCCTGACGCGGAGCTGATGATCGCCGGCTATGGGGAGTACGAGCAGGGGTTGCGCCGCTTGCTTGCGGCTCTCGATCGCGGGGATTTGGACGATGCGCGTGAGATCGCGCGGCTGGGGTGGGCGCTCGAGGGTGGGGAGGAGGCGCCGTTGTCGATTTTGAGCGCTTTCCTCGCGGATCCGCCCGATGGGTATTTGGATGCCGCCAAGGGCGTCGCTGATTCGGTCGAGTTCATCGGGCGGTTGGAGCACGATGAGGTTGCGGATCTGCTGCCCGATGCAGAGGCGCTGGTCATGCCCAGCACTTTCCCCGAGGCTTTCGGGATGGTCGCCGCCGAGGCTGCTGCCTGCGGGGTGCTGCCGGTGTCGGCGGGGCACTCGGGGATGCTGGAGGTGTCGCGTCAGCTCGCCGCTGCGCTGCCGTCCGCGGCGGCGGATCTGGTCTCGTTCCCGGTCGAGGAGGGAGCTGTCGAGGCCATCGCGACGCGTCTGGGCGGCTGGCTGGAGCTGTCCGAGGCCGAGCGAGCGGAGGCTCGTGAGGCGCTGGTCGATACGGCGCGGCGGCTTTGGAGCTGGGAGGGCGTGGCCCGCGGCGTGATCGCCGCCTCGCGGGGCGAGCTTGACCGTCTGCCGCTTGCATAGAATGCGCCCCCGCCGATGATGGGCCGCCTGCCGATAGCGAAGATGTTCGCCGCCACGATTGTCTTGACCGTGCTGATCTCGGTCGTGATGGTGCCGATCAACTGGAACGGCCAGGGGGCCTCGACGGCGGCGCCGAAGATCGACACGCTGCTCGACGTGATGATCGTCCTCTCGGCCTTCGTCTTCTCGCTGGTGATGGTGATGCTCTTCTACGCCCTGTGGAAATTCAAAGCCAAGCCGGGCGACGAATCCGACGGCGAGCCGATCCACGGCAATACCCGGCTCGAGGTCGCCTGGACGCTGATCCCGACGATCATCGTCCTCTTCGGCGGCGCCTACAGCTGGGCCGTCCTCAACGACATCGAAGAGCCGGCGAAGGACCCGATTACCGTTGACGTCTTCTCGCAGCAGTTCGCCTGGAGCTTCGGCTACCCGGGTAAAGGCAACGCTTACTCGGAGGGCGAGCTGCACGTCCCGCTCGACCGCCAGGTCCACTTCAAGATGCACGCCCTCGACGTCCTCCACTCCTTCTGGGTGCCGGAGTGGCGGATCAAGAAAGACAACGTGCCGGGCATAACGACGACCGCGATCGTCACGCCGGACAAGCTCGGCACCTACCAATTGATCTGCACCGAGCTCTGCGGCTTCGGCCATTCTGCGATGAGGGCGACCGTCGTGGTTGAAACGCCGGCCGACTTCCGCAAATGGGTCACTGGGCTGAAAGAGAAGATCCCGCCGCCTTACCTGGAGACGATCCGCCAGGACACCGAAACCGACCCGATCCCGCTCGGGGCGGGCGGGGGATAAAGGCATAATGGAGAGGATCTGATGGCTGCTGCGATCAAGCAACCAGGCTGGATTCGAGGCCTGCTGGGCGCCGTGCTCGCGGCCGCTTTCGGCGTTGGCCTCGTCGTCGTGCTGCGCGATATCTCCGGCCTGCCGATCTGGCAGACCGAACAGACCGGCTACCCGCACGTCGTCGTGCCGTTGATCACCGGCCCGCTCGGCTTCCTGGCCGGCTTCGGCTGCTTCGACTACTGGCTGCGCTGGGCCGTCGGCATGCCGACGATCCCCGACGACCACTCCCAGCACGGCGCCAAGAGCTGGCGCGACTACTTCCGCTTCAACACCGATCACAAGGTGATCGGCATCCAGTACATCGTCACGACCTTCTTCTTCTTCTTCATCGGCGGCCTGCTGGCGATGCTGATCCGGGCCGAGCTTGCCCAGCCGGGCACGCAGATCGTCGACGCCTCGACCTTCAACGGCCTCTTCTCGACGCACGCCGTGCTGATGATCTTCGTCTTCGTCATCCCGGTCTTCGCCGGAATCGCCAACTACGTCCTGCCACTGATGATCGGTGCACCGGACATGGCCTTCCCGCGCCTCAACGCGCTCAGCTTCTGGATGCTGCCGCTGGCCGGGCTGCTCTTCATCGGCAGCTACCTGGCCCCCGGCGGCGCCTTCGACGCCGGCTGGACCGGCTACGCGCCGCTATCGACCGGCGCGCCCTTAGGCCAGTCGTTCTTCAACTTAGGCGTGCAGTTCGCGGGAGCGTCCTCGATAGCCACCGCGCTCAACTTCTTAGTCACGATCATCACCATGCGTGCGCCCGGAATGACCTTCTGGCGCATGCCGCTGCTGGTCTGGGCCAACCTCTCGACCTCGCTGCTGGTCGTCGCCGCGACGCCCTTCATCGCCGGCGCCCAGTTCATGGTCCTCTTCGACCGCGCCCTCGGCACCCAGTTCTTCGAGCCGCTGGGCGGCGGCGACGTGATCAGCTACCAGCACATCTTCTGGTTCTACTCGCACCCGGCCGTCTACATCATGATGCTGCCCGGGTTCGGGATCATCTCCGAGGTCATCTCGACCCACGCCCGTAAACCGATCTTCGGCTACCGGCTGATGGCGCTGGCGCTGATCGGGATCGTCGTGCTCAGCTACTCGGTCTGGGCGCACCACATGTTCGTCGCCGGCATGTTCAGTTGGCTGCGGGTGCCGATGATGATCACGACCCTGCTGATCGCGGTGCCGACCGGGATCAAGATCTTCTCCTGGTTAGGCACGCTCTACTTCGGCAAGATCCACACCTACTCGACCGCGATGCTGTTCTCGCTCGCCTTCATCGTCACCTTCACGATCGGCGGCATCAGCGGGGTAATGCTCGGCATGGTGCCGATCGACATCCACGTCTCCGACACCTACTTCATCGTCGCCCACATCCACTTCGTCCTCTTCGGCGGCTCGGTCTTCACGATCTTCGCCGGCATCTACCACTGGTTCCCGAAGATGACGGGGCGGATGTATGACGAGAAACTCGGCCGCGTCCATTTCTGGGGCACCGTGATCGGCACCTGGGGCACCTTCATCCCGATGCACTGGGTGGGGATGGACGGGATGCCGCGGCGCGTCGCCGACTACGCCGAGCAGTTCGGCAACTGGAACCTGCTGATCAGTTGCTTCGCCTTCATGCTCGGCGCCTGCCAGCTCGTCTTCCTCTACAACATGGTCGTCAGCTGGCGCTACGGACCGCGCGCCGACGGCAATCCGTGGCGGGCGAAGACGATCGAGTGGCAGGTCTCCTCGCCGCCGCCGATCTTCAACTTCGACGAGATCCCGCGCGTGGTCGGTGGGCCCTACGAGTTCGGCGTGCCCGGCGCCCGCCACGCGATCATGGCTGGCGAAGGCGATCAGGTCGCCAAACCGGAGCCGACCGTGGTGAGCCAAGCGTGAGCGCCGAGCCCGCCCAGGCACAGCCGCTGCTGGTCTTCCTCAACGAGGTCGCCGGTGGTCGCAAGCTGCTGGCGGCGGTTGCCGAGCGGGCCGGGAAGGTTCCGTTCGTCGCCGTCGCCGCGCCGCAGAACCAGCCCGCCGTCGGTCAGCTGATCGACGCCGGCGAGCTGCGCGACGCCGCTCGCGCTCGGGTCGAGGTGACGATGTCGATCCTCTCCGAGTACGGGGTCGAGTCGGTCGGCGAGGTGATGGACCGCGACCCGGCGCTGGCGCTGGACGACGCGGTGCGCGCTCACGAACCGGGCGAGGTGCTGCTCTCCTGCCGCCACGAGACGCGCTTCGGCATCACCCGCAAGGACCTCGTCGCATGGGCAAAGGACCGCTTCGAGCCCGACGTGGCGGTGACGCACATCCCGGTCCGCGTCCAGGACGACTCGATCAGCTTGGAGAAGAGCCACACGCTCGTCGTCGCTACCCAGACCGTCGCCGCGCCCGACCTGGTGACGAGGTTGAAGGAGCGTGCCGCCGGGCACCCGCACCGCTACACGATCATCTGCCCGCGGGCCGAGGACGTCTCCGAGGCGGAAATCGTCAACGACCTCGCCTCCACGCTCGCCGAGCTCTACCGGGCCGACGTCGACGCGACCGGTCAGCCGATGAGCCCCGACCCCTTCCACGCCGTTCAGAACGCGATCGAGCACTACAACGTCGACGAGGTGCTGATCTCGACCTTCGCGGGCGAGACCTCGCGCTGGCTCGACGAGGACCTGATCGGCCGCACCCGTGAGATCACCGACAAGCAGGTCGAGCACCTCGAGGTGGGCCGGCCCGCCGCCACCGTCGCCGCGGCGGTAGCCGAGGGAGAGGAGAGCACCTGATGGAGAGCGCCACCGTGGCCCTCGGCCACGCTCACGAGGAGCATCACGGGCCGCCTGAGGCCAACCAGAGCTCGCGGATCGACCGGCAGACGCTGGGGATCCTGCTCTTCATCGTCTCCGAGATCATGCTCTTCGGCGCCTTCTTCGCCGCCTACTTCTTCCTTCGCGTCGTCGTCGATCCGCCCAGTTGGCCGCCGGAGCCCTTCGAGCTTCCGGTCGCCGTTGCCGGCATCAACACGGCGATCCTCGTCTCCTCCAGCTTCACGATCCACTATGCCCTGGAGTCGATCCGCCGCGGCAACCGCAACGGCCTCAAACTCGGCCTGGTGCTGACCTGGCTGCTTGGCGCCACCTTCCTCTTCATCCAGGTCAACGAGTACGTGCACATCGGCTTCAGCGCCCGCGACTTCGGCTTCGGCTCGATCTTCTACGGCCTCACCGGCCTGCACGGCGCCCACGTCTTCGTCGGCCTGGCATTGCTCAGCTTCGCCACGATCCGCGCCTTCCGCGGCCACTTCGGCCCCAAAGCCGAGGGCCACCTAGGAGTAGAGGTGCCGGGCATCTACTGGCACTTCGTAGACGTGATGTGGATCATCGTCTACACCTCTGTTTACATCCTCTGACGTTACTCTTTGCCCCGATGGGGCGGCTGTTGTTCATCTCTGCGACTGCACTTGCCGTGCTCGGGCTTCTCCCGGCGGCAGCCGCGGCGGCCTTCGGCTTTGCGGAAGCCGATCTCACCCTTAGTGGTCAGGACGGGAGCCCGGCGATGCAGGCTGGTGCGCATCCGTTCGCCCTGACGACGAGCCTGCGACTCAACACCGTCGAGCAGTCGGGCCTCGAAGCTCCGGACGAGAATCTGGAAGAGCTTTGGGTCGAGTATCCGGCTGGCCTGGTGGTGACCCCGGCGTCGGTGCCGGCCTGCGCAATGGTCGACTTCGAAGAGATCGAGGGCAGCGCGAACGAATGCTCAGACAGCACGGCGATCGGGATCGCCGAGGTCACGGCTTCGGCCACCGGCCCGATCCCGGCCGGCACCGAGGATTTTCTCGAGCCAGCCCCGGTGTACAAGCTGCCGCCCGACGGAGGGGTGGCCAGGATTGGGCTCGTCGTCGCGGGGCAGCCAATCACGGCCGAGCTCGGACTCACCGAAGCGGAGCCATATCGGGGCTATCTGTCGGTGTCCGAGATCCCAGAGTCGGTTCTCCTCTACAGCGCCCGTGTGACGATTTGGGGCACGCCGGCCGATCCTTCCCACGACGGGGACCGCGGCGCCTGTGCCTTCGTGGTGGCCAGCTGCCCGGTCGCTACTCCCTCGGCCCCTCTCCTCACCGCGCCACGCAGCTGTACCGGGCCGCTCGAGACGGTCTTCGAAGCGCGCTCCCGCCAAGAGCCGGAGCAGTGGATCGGTGGGACCGGCCTCTCCGCCGGCCTCACCGGCTGCTCCAAACTCGCCTTTGCCCCTCAGTTCGACGCTCAACCAACCACCGATCTGGCCGAAACCCCTTCGGGCTTCGAGGTGGCCTTCGACTTCTCCGACGACGGTTTGGCAAACCCCGACAGCCTCGCCCAGTCCGAGACGCAGGAGATCCTCCTCACCCTGCCCGAAGGGATGACCGTCGATCCGGCGGCGCCCGGCGGCTTCGGCTGCACCCCTGCCCAGTACGCGGCGGAGGACCTCGATCCCGAGCCGGGAGAGGGTTGCCCTCTGACCGCCGAGGTCGGCACAGTCGAGGCTGAATCCCCGCTGCTCGATGGCACGGTTCTCGACGGGAAGGTCTTCCTTGCGCAGCCCGACGACCCGACCACCGACGACCCCGGCACCGAGAATCCCTTCGACTCACCGTTCGCCCTCTACGTGGTGCTGAGGCACCCAGGCTTCGGGATCGTGATCAAGCAGGCTGGCGAAGTCGGCTTCGACCCAACCACCGAACAGCTGCTCGTCCGCTTCGATCAGCTGCCCCAAATCCCCATCGCGCACCTAGGCCTGTCGCTGGAGGGGGACGAGGGCGGTCTGCTCGTCACGCCGACCGAATGCGGTGAATTCACCACTACGGCGACCCTCACCCCGTGGTCCGATCACAACAACTCGTTCCTCGCCAGCAGGTCATTCGAGATCGTCGCCGGTCCCGAGGACGGTCCCTGCCCGTCGGGCGAAGTCCCGCCGGACGACCCCGGGGTGGAGGGTCCTGGCAATGACACACCGGCTTCCTCCGGTTCAGGCTCGGCCGCGACGCCACCTCCCCCGGGCCTCGCCCCTCCACCGGGCGTCAAGCCGCGTTCCTGCCCCAAGGGCAAGCGCCGGGCCATGGGGCGCAAAGGGCGCTGTGTGCGGAAACGCTGCCCACGACCGGGAGCACGGTCGTCCGCGCGCCCCCGGCGACGCTGTTTACATCCTCTAGTTCCGCGGTAAAACTAGGGGTATGCACAATCCCCTGAGATCCGAGGCTGACGCTTTTCGCTGGGTTGTCGTGATCGGGGGTGCGGCGGTGTCGGTGATCTTGCTGACTTTGCTGACCCGGCCCGTGATCGGTGTCGTCTGGGCGGCGTTGCTGATCGGCTTTGGCGCCGGCCTCGCCTATCGCAACTCACGCGGCTCGTTGCCGCGCAGCGTCGAGTTGACGCGGGGCGGCGACGGCAAGCACAGGCTGCTCGTCGTCGCCAACGAGACCGTCGGCGGTGGCGCCCTTCAGGAGGAGATTCGCGAGCGTTGCCGCGAGCGGGATTGCGAGATCCTGATCGTGACCCCGGCCCATTCTGTTTCGCGGGCGGAGCACTGGGCCTCGGACATCGACGAAGCGATCGAGCTGGCGCGGCAGCGGATGGAGCTCTCGCTGCTGGCGATCGAGGGGCTGGGGCTCGAGGCGAGGGGGGAGATCGGCGACTCAGACCCCAACGTGGCGATCGAGGACGCGCTGCGCGTCTTCCCTGCGGACGAGATCGTCATCTCGACTCATCCGCCGCACCGCTCGCGCTGGCTCGAGCACGGTGTCGTCGAGCGGGCCTCGAGAGAGATCGACCTGCCGATCACTCACGTCGTCGTCGATCTCGACGCCGAGCGCGTCAGCCAGAATTGACGAAGCCGCACGCCAAGACTTACATTCAGCGCGCCATCTGCGCAACTTGTTGTCTTACGATCTGCGACCATGTCGAACGTGAGGGAAGCCTGGACCGACGAGTGTCTTGATGACTTCGGTCGCAACGTCGACCATAGATTTGACCGGCTCGAAAAAAAGGTCGATCGGCTTAGCCGTCGCATGGATGACGGATTTCGCGACGTACGAACTGAGATGAACGCCAAGTTCGAGCGCGTGGAAGGCCGGATAGACGACATCAATCGCACCATGCTGCGGCTCGGGGGCGGTGCGCTCGTCACCTTTGCCGTCGGATTCGCCGGTCTGATCGCGACTCAGCTCTGAGTCAAGGCGGGCGCGGGTTTTTTACCGGCTGAGTCGGCCGGAGTGATCGGTTGCGCGCTTGCCGTCCTGGGCTCCAGGCGTCCCGCCGTCGCCACCGCCCACAGCATTGCCAACCAGGTCAAGGTGGCGAGGGCGACGTGTAGCCAGACGATCTCGCTGGGCAACTCGAGCGCCCACTGGAGGCCGCCCACGGCGCCCTGAAGGCCCAGCAGGGCAATTACCGCGGTCAGGGGCCGCAGGGCACGCCTGTCGCCGCCAGGGCGGCGCAGGAGCAGCCAGACCGCGATTGCGGCAAGGCCGAAGACGGCCGCGATCGCCGAGTGGCGCTGCACCATCCACTCCAGGGTGCCGGTGCCCTCGAAGTCGAAGCGGTGCACCAGCTCGCCTTCGTGGGCGCCGGCGTGGGGCCCCGAGCCGGTCGCGATCGTGCCGGCGATGATCGTCAGCTGGCCGAACGGGATCAGCGCCCGCACCGCCCAGACGCCGAGCCGGTCGCTGGAGAAGCGCCGCTCGCCGTGTTCGTAGCGGGCCATCCAGGCGAGCGCGAAGGCGGCGTCGAGCAGCAGCATCGAGAGGATGAAGTGGCCCATCACCAGCCCGGGTGCGAGGTGGTACTTGACGACGAGGGCGCCGAGGATCGCCTGGCAGATGACGCCGATCGGGAGCAGGGCGCCGAAGAAAGCGAGATGCCAGCGAAAGGGACGGCGGAACCAGGCGAGGACGCTGGCCGCGATTACGGCGAGGCCGACGAAGCCAGTGAGCAGGCGGTTGCCGTACTCGATCACCGCGTGGGTGTCGAGCGGTGGCACGGTGCCGCCGTAGCATTTGGGCCAATCCGGGCAGCCGAGGCCGGAGCCGGTGAGGCGGACGGCCGCCCCGGTCAGCACGATCAGGGCGAGCGCGGCGAGGGCCACGAGGGTGACCTGGGCGTAGCGCCGCGGCGAGATGTCGAGGCGGTCCTTGAGAGTCACTGTCCGAGAGAAGCGCGAGTCCGCATCGTGCTCAGATGATGTCAGCGGACGGATCCCGGCCGCAGCGGCTCAGCCGCCTTTGCTTTTGCCGCCCGAGGTGCTCTGCAGGAGGTACTGGACGAGGTCTTCCAGTTCTTTCGGCGTCAGCGACTCGCCGTAGGTGGAGGGCATCACGTTCGGCGGGAAGCCTTTGGCGATCTGGGCGTTGGGGTCGACGATCGATTTGTCGATCATCGCGGCGCTCTGGCCAGGGAGCACTTCGTCGAGGTTGGGGCCGGTGGTTCCGCCCGTTTCGGCCTCGGCGAGCGTATGGCAGCCGCCGCAGCCGTTGCTGGCAAAGACTTGGGCGCCGGGTCCGCCGGGGACCTTGGGCGGCGCCGCGCCGGGCACGCCCGCGTACATACCGACGTAGGCGGCGACGTCCTCGAGGTCCTGGCCCTCGACGATGCCCGCCGGCATCGAGACCGCCGGGTTCTCGGTGCTCGGCCGCGGGTTCTCGATCTGTGCGGCGGTGATTCCCTCGACCGTGTCGCGGTCCTGTCCGACGGCGCGGCCGGCGGCGAACGCCTCGTCGAGGTTGGGCCCGATCTGCGCAGTGGTGCCCGCCTGCGCCATTTCGTGGCAGACGCCGCACTTCTGGATGAAGAGCACGCGGCCCCGCTCCTCGTCACCCTTGCTGGTGCCGCAGCCGGAGGCCGCGACAGCGACCGCGGCGCAGGCGGCGAGGGCGAGAAGGGCGCGGATCGGGTTCGGTGGCTTGAGCATCGTCATGCGGCGCGAAGCGCGCCGGAGTCTATACGCCGGGGCAGCGTCCAAGCAGTGCGTGGGGAGGCGTGCGTCGGGTAGGCTTGAGGCGATTCTCACTAACCCGCTAGCCGCGAAGGAGAGGGACGAGGATGCAGGTAAGGGACGGGATGTCGGAGGTCGTTCTCACCGTTGGCCCATCGCACACGTTGCGCGAGGCCGCGCAGATGATGGTCGACAAGGGCGTGGGCGCCGCGGTGGTCACCGACGACGAGCGGCCGGTTCCCTGCATCGTCACCGAGCGCGACATCCTCAACTCTCTTGGCACTGGGCAGAATCCCGACACCGAGCTCGTCTCCGATCACATGAGCGAGGGCGTGGTGGCTGCCTCGCCGGACTGGAGCCTCGAGCACGCGGCTTCGGAGATGTCGACGCGCGGCATTCGCCACCTCGTCGTCTTCGAAGACGGTGACCTGGTCGGAGTGCTCTCGATCCGCGACATCGTGCGCGTGTGGACGTCGGCGGGCGCAACGTCGGGCATGAGTCCAGACTGACTGAGATCAAGCAGGTCGGGGGACGCAGGGAGGGCGGCAAGGGGAGCGCACTGTTGTGCGTGACCCGCAGCCAACCGACCGAGGCGCCCGAGATGCGCCGGTATCAGTCAGTCTGGGGCGGGCTGATCGTCTCGACCGGCAGCACCGCGCCGCGCACCTTTTGCTTGCGCGGCAGTCGGAAGTAGCTGCCGGTCGCGCTGCGGATCATGCTGCGCAGGGCGAAGATCAGGACGATGCCGCCGATGATCGAGTAGATCCAGCCGGGGACCATGAACTCGATGAAGACGCCGCACAGGGCCAGGGCAGCGGCGAAAGCGAAGACGAGGGGCGCCCAGGAGGCGCGGGGCGGGTGGACCAGCTCGCCGGGCTCGGGGATGTCGCGGTGCTCCGGGCTCATGAGGCGATGTAGAGCATCGCCGCGACGAAGCAGAGGGCGAAGACGGCGGCGGCGATGCCGCCGGCGACCAGGCCCGCGGTCATGTCTCTTCTGGCGGTCTCGCGATCCACGGGCGGATTTCTATCAGGCAGGCAGGGCGCGAGCTGCTCAGAGCTCTAGACCAGCTGGTCGAGCGGCATCGCGATGAAGAGCAGGGCGAGGTAGGCGAGCGAGAAGAGATAGGTGCGCAGGGCCCAGCGGCGGTCGGCGCTGCGCAGCAGGCGCACGGCGCAGTACATGAAGCCGGCCCCAAGCGTCATCGAGGCGACCAGGTACTCGAGCCCGAAGCCGCCGGCGCAGAAGGGCAGCTGGGTCACCGCGTAGAGCAGGATCGTGTAGAGGAGGATCTGGCGGCGCGTCTCGTCCTCGCCGCGGACGACCGGCAGCATCGGTATCCCCGCCTTTGCGTACTCGTCCTTCATCAGCAGCGAGAGCGCCCAGAAGTGGGGCGGGGTCCAGAAGAAGACGATCGCGAAGAGGAAGAGGGCGGTGCCGCTGAGCCCGCCGGTCACCGCGGCCCAGGCGACCAGCGGCGGCACGGCGCCGGCAGCGCCGCCGATGACGATGTTCTGCGGCGTCCTGCGCTTGAGCCAGAGCGTGTAGACGAAGACGTAGCCGAAGAGGCCGGAGAGCGAGAGCGCCGCCGCCAGCGGGTTGACCGTCAGCGAGAGCAGCACGAACGAGCAAGCGCCCAGCAGGGCGCCGAAGCCGATCGCGGTCGCCGGCGAGATCCGCCCGCTCGCCACGGGCCGGCTCGCGGTGCGGGCCATCGTTTGGTCGATGTCGCGGTCGATCGCGTGATTGATCGCGCCGGCGCCGCCCGCCGAGAGGGCGCCGCCGAGGCAGGTGAGGAAGACCAGCCCGATCGAGGGATCGCCGGCCACGTACATCGTCGTCACCGTCGTCAGCAGCAGTAGCGACTGCACCTTCGGCTTGGTCAGGGTGACGAAGTCACGCAGCAGCGAAGGCGCCGCGGGATGCTGCGGGATGGCAGCCGTCTGAGCGCCGCTCATGCCGGTCAGGCTACCGGCTGCGTCTCGCGGGCCGGTTGCTCGGCGCGGGCGCTGCGGTGGGCGATCGCCTCGCGGATGTCGCGCATCGGCCTCGGGCTGCGCACGTCGGGCAGCAGGTCGAAGTTGTGCGGCTCCGGGGGCGAGAGGGCGAACCACTCGAGCGAGTCGCCGCCCCAGGCGTCATGGCCGGCGGGGACGCCGCCCTCGCGGCTGACGATCGCGTTGACCAGGGTCATGAGGATGCCGGCGGCGAGGATGAAGGCGCCGATCGTGGCGATCAGGTTGTACGTGCTGACGCCGGTGCCGCCGAAGAACTTGTAGGCATCGATCACCTGCCCGTCAAAGGTCCCGGCGAGCGCCAGCGGCACGAAGGCGAGCAGGGTGCCGAGCAGCATCGTCCAGAAGCTGAAACGGGCCAGTGACTCGCCCATCGTGTGGCCGGTCATCTTCGGGAACCACCAGTGCAGGGCGGCGAAGCCGCCGAAGACAGCGCCTCCGAGCAGGGCGAAGTGGGTCGCCGCGGTGCTGTCGGTCGTGTGCTGCAGGCGCCAGCCGACGGCGACCATCGAGTGCTCGATCTCGGCCGCGAGGCCGATCGAGATGGTCACGATCGCGCCGGCGGCGAAGAGCAGCGGCGCGCGCATCTGCACCGTGCCCCCGGCGAGGGTCGCGATCAGGTTGAAGAAGATCAGGCCGAAGGGAACGATCAGCGCCAGCGACATCGCCATCGCGAAGTACATCCAGCCGATCCCGATCGGCGCCGTCAGCATGTTCTGCATCCAGGCGAGCGTGCCGATCACGGCGATCGCGACCAGCGAGCCGATCACCGCGCCGCGGTTGAAGAGCGGCTTGCGGGCGAGCGCCGGGACGATCTCGGCGATCGCGCCGAGGGCGAAGATCAGCGTCAGCATGTAGGCGCCCGTGTAGAAGATCCAGCTCAGGTGCTGCCAGAGCAGCGGCGAGCCGCCGGCGTCGCCGGCGAAGAAGATCCCTTCGAAGTTGCGGTCGATCAGCAGCATCGTGATCGCCGCCAGCATCACCGGGCCGATCACCAGCAGCAGCCATGAGGAGATCGCCGCTGCCCAGGAGAAGACCGGCAGCCGCCGCCAGGCCATCCCGGGTGCGCGCAGGCGGCGCAGCGTGGCGACGAGGTCGACGGCGATCAGGACGAACCCGAGCGTCGCCAGGCCGGTCGCGGCGGCCCAGGCGTCGACGCCGTTGTTGGCGAGGAAGGCGAGCCCTGAGAGCGGCGGCAGCGGGTTGACCCCGGCCTCGCTGGGAGTGAAGAGGAAGCCGGTGTAGAGGACAGTGGCGCCGGCGACGAAGAGCCAGACGCCGATCTGGCCGAGCCGCGGCAGGGCGGTTCCGCGGGCGCCGATCTGCAGCGGCGCTACGTAGTAGAAGAAGCCGAGCGCGAGCGGCACGGCGACGAAGAAGATCGCGGTGGCGCCGTAGAGCGAGAGCATCCGGTTGAAGGTGACCGGGTCGAGGAAGGTGTTCTCGGGAATCGCCAGCTGCAATCTCATCAGCAGCAGCTCGACCAGGGCGATGAAGAGGAAGCCGAGGGCGCTGGTGATCAGGACCCGGCCGAGGTCCTTGTGATCGGCGCTGGTCACGATCTCGACCCAGCGCGGGCGGCGCGGCGGGAAGCCGTCGGCGACCAGCTCGGGACGTTGGCTCGGGCTCATGGCGTTTCCCCGTTTTCGATCAGGCCGACGACGCGGTCCTGCGCCGCCTGGATGTCTTTCTTGGCGCCCTCGACGAAGGCCTGGTACTCCTCGGGCGAGACCACTTCGACCTCGGTTCGCATCGCCGCGTAGGCCTGGCCGGACATGGTCGCCGCCTGGCCGCGGTAGGTCCCCTCCTCGTCGGCGCGGAAGATGACGTGGTTGGTCTTGCCGGGCACGGCGTCGTGCTTGCCGGCCAGGTCGGGGACGTCCCAGGTATGGACGACGTCGGTCGAGACCAGGTCCAGTTCGACCGCGGTGTCGACCGGGACGACGAGCTTGTAATAGGAGAAGGCTTCGTTCGGGTAGTCGTAGCGCCACAGCCACTGCTGCCCGGTGGTCGTGATCTTCAGCGACTCCGAGCTCGAGAGCTTCAGCGGGCCGCTGGCCTCGCCGTTTGCCGGCGTCTCGCGGGCTTTGTCGGTGTAGACGATGCTGAGCACGAAGATCCCGACGGCGAAGACCGCGAGGGCGCCGCCGACGCGCAGCTGGATGGTGCGGCCGCCAGTGATTTGGCGTGGCTCGGCGCCGCGCTCGGCCCGGTAGCGACGCAGGGCGTAGAGCAAACCGCCGACGATCGCGACGACGAGGATCGTCGCGGCGACGAAGCCAATCCAGAACAGGGTGTCGATCTGGTCAGTGCCAGGACTGTGGGGGGTCAAAGCGCGGCCATCCTATACTCGCCGGCCCGATGAAGAAGAGCCGACCATCTCCCGCGTCAAGGAAGGCGGTGCGGGCTGGGGCGGCGGCGGCGATCGGAGCGGCGGTCGCCGTGCCACTGCTGCGCCGCCGGGCTCGGATCCCCGCTCCGGTGACCGTCGCCGCTTGCGCGGCTGGGCCACTCGGCCTCGCCGTTCTCTACCCCCGTTCGCGCAAGCGCGACGTGGCGATGTACGCGCTGCAGATGTGGGCCTTCACGATGGTCCACGAGCTGCCCTACGACGACCCGGACCGCCTCCGTGCCCGGCTGCGGATCCGCTACCCGATCGCCGCCGACCGGGCGATCGGCCTCGGCCAGCTGCCCAACGTGCGCCTGCAGCGGGCGCTCGCCCGATGGCGCGGGGCCGGGACGCTCAACCGCTTCCTCACCTGGGTGCACTGGCTCTGGTTCATCGAGCCCTACGCGGCGCTCCTCTTCATCCTGTTGCGCCACCCGGATCGCTTCCCAAGCGCCGCCCGGCGGCTGGCAGCGGTCTTCGACGGCGGCTGCGCGGTCTACTTCGCCGCCCCGACCGCGCCGCCCTGGTGGGCCTCCGAGCAGGGTCACACCGGCGAGGAAGAGGTGCGGCGGATCATGGAAGAGGTCGGCAAGGAGACCTGGAAATCCGCCTGGCCGGCGATGTACAAGGCGCTCGGCGGCAACCCCTGGGCGGCGATGCCCTCGCTGCACTTCGCGACCTCGGTGTCGGCGGCGATATCGCTGACCGAAACGGGGCGCACGGCCGGCGCCGCCGGCTGGGGCTACGCCCTCACCCTCGGCTTCGGTCTCGTCTACCTGGGCGAGCACTACGTCACCGACCTCGCCGCCGGGGCGGCGCTGGTCGCCGCCGCGCAGCGGGGCGAGTCGCTGGCCGAGCCGGCGGTCCTGGCGGTGAATCGACGCCTGCAAGGTCTGGAGCGCCTGGCGAACGGGTAGCTTCCTTGGCGTGTCTCCCGAGCAGCCGGTGAGCGAAAACGGCGGCTTCGAGCTGCCGCTTTTCACGCGGCGGCGGGTAGCGCAGACGCTGCTCGTCGTCCTCCTCTTGCTGATCGGGATCTACTTCCTCTTCCCGAAGCTGGTCGGCCTCGGCGACGCGATGAGCAAGCTCAGCGAAGCGGAGGCGATCTGGATCGTCGTCGCGATCGGCTTCGAGCTTGCGGCGATAGCCACCTACATCGCGCTCTTCAAGGCGGTCGTCGGCGGTGACGTGCTGCGGCTCAGCTGGCGCGAGACCTACGACATCAACCTCGCCGGCGTGGCGGCGACGCGCCTCTTCTCGGCCGGCGGCGCCGGCGGCATCGCCCTCACCTACTGGGCGCTGCGCCGGGCGGGGATGGTCCGCCACGAGGTGGCGCGGCGGATGGTCGCCTTCCTCACCCTCCAGTACGTCTTCTACCCGCTGGCGCTGATCGTCTTCGGGGTATTGCTTCGCACTGGCGTCATGCCCGGCAAGGCATCGGTCGAGCTGACGATCGTCCCGGCCGCGGTCTCGGGCCTGGTCCTGATCTTCGGCGTGCTCGCCGCTCTGATTCCAGCCGACCTGCGCGAACGGCTCACCTCGCACGTGCACCGCCCGCGCGCCAGGGCAGTCGCCGACAAAGTGGCCAAGGTGATGGAGACGGTGGGCGAGGGGGTCAGGTTCGGCTTCCGGCTGCTGATCCACCCCGGCCGGGGTGGGCTGGCGGTGATCGGCGCCGTCGGCTACTGGGCGACCAACATCGGCATCCTCTGGGCTTCGTTCAAGGCGTTCGGCGTGCACGTGCCGCTCGCGGTCGTCGTCCAGGGCTTCTTCCTCGGCATGGTCGGCAACCTCTTCCCGCTGGCGCCGGCCGGAGTGGGGGCGGTCGACGCGGGGATGATCGGCGCCTTCGTCCTCTTCGGCATCCCCGAGGGGACGGTATTCCCGGCGATCCTGATCTACCGCTTGGTCGCCTTCTGGCTGCCGATCCCGTTCGGCGTCGTCGCCTTCTTCCAGCTGCGCACGAGGGTGCACCACTGGGAAACAGAGGGGCTCCCGATCGATCGCGGAAGGGCGCCGGAGAGGGAGCTGGAACCCGCGGCGGCCGAGTGACAAGGGTTGCCCTAGGGGTTACTATAAAAAGTAAAGTATTAGACTTCCGGCGGCAGATATGGCAGACCAAAAGAAGATCGAGAACGTGATCATCGTCGGTGGTGGGCCCGCGGGCTACACCGCCGCTCTCTATACCGCGCGCGCCAACCTCGAGCCGCTCGTCTTCGAGGGCTTTCAGTGGGGCGGCCAGCTGCAGAACACGACCGACGTCGAGAACTACCCCGGTTACCCCGAGGGAATCATGGGGCCGGAGATGATGAACCAGTTCCGTGCCCAGGCCGAGCGTTTCGGCACCCGCTTCGTCACCGACGACGTCGACCGGGTCGAGCTCAGCGAGGACGGCGGCGTGCACAGGGTTTTCCTCGGCGACGAGGAGCACCTGGCCAAGACCGTGATCCTGGCGATGGGGGCGGAGCCGCGCCGGCTCGGCATCCCCGGCGAGATGGAGCTGAGCGGCTGCGGCGTGTCCACCTGCGGCGTCTGCGACGGTGCCTTCTTCAAGGGCAAGAAGGTGATCGTGATCGGCGGCGGCGACTCGGCGATGGAGGACGCGATCTTCGTCTCCAAGTTCGCCAGCGAGCTGACGATCGTCAACCGCCGCGACGAGTTCCGCGCCTCGAAGATCATGCATGAGCGCGCTGCCGAGCAGCCCAACATCGAGTTCAAGACCCCCTTCATCCCCGAGGAGTTCGTCGCCGGCGACGGCGGCGCCAACCTCGACCACGTGCGGTTGCGCAATGCCGAGACGGGGGAGACCGAGGACCTCAGCACGGAAGGGGCGTTCATCGCGATCGGCCACATCCCGCGCTCGGAGGTCGTCGCCGATCAGATCGATACCGACGAGGACGGCTACATCCGCACCCGGCCCGGCTCGACCAAGACCAACCTGGCCGGGGTCTTCGCCGTCGGCGACGTCGTCGACCGCACCTATCGCCAGGCGGTCACCGCCGCCGGCACCGGCTGCATGGGCGCCCTCGACGCCGAGTGGTACCTGCGCGACACGCCGCCCAGCCCCGAGGCTCACTGGATGCCCGGCGGCGAGCCGACCGAGATCGCGCCGACCCCAGGGTCTTAGAGGGCGTTCTCGCAGTCGCGCTCCGCTTCCGTGGCCGAAGGCGGCCAGAGAAGACGGGCCTTCAAGGTATCGGCGAACGGACTCGGAACGAGTGCGCGGCGTTGCCACCGCGCACTCGTTCTGAGCGTGTTCGACTCAGAGATCGCTACGGATAGACGAGGCGCGCATCGACTAGTTCGGTGTCGATGTCGAAGCTCGCCGCGTTGGTGCCCGCCGGGGCTGGGAGTCCGGATATTGAGTTGAGCAGGTTGTCAATGTTGATTTTGAGTGCGCCACGGAAGAGGCTCAACACGCAGCCGCTCGCCCTAGGAACCGCGAATGAGTTATCGACGAAAGTTCCACCGGAAAGCAAAAGGACTTCCAGGGGGCTGACGCCGACGGTGGGGAATTTCCCCGTTATCGGTTTGTTTGGTGGTGGTGGACTGGTCGTGCCAGTGGTCATGTCGAGAACGATTGGATTCGCGAACGATCCGACGTAGCAGTTGTTGCCAAGCACCGAATTGATCAGATGCACTTTGATTGGCAAGCGTATATCCGCGACTCCCAAAGTGGGAATGCCAGCGGGCTCAGCTACGGCGTAGAGCTTCAGCTGAGTTAGGTTCAGGCTGTCGGCCAGCCAATCGAGTTTCGTCGAGCCGATCAAACCGCCGGGAACCGGTTGTTTGACGGCTTCGAGGCCACCTTTAGCGCTGACGGAGAAATTTCCGAAAACTTCATCCACGCCTCCGCTGAGCCCGATCGGGACCGAAATCGGCACTTCTTTTTTCCCGAAACGGATGTGACCACCCTTCACGGTGCCGTGTACGCAGCTGCTTATCGCCGGGTTTTCGGTTTTCGGACTGGGGCAACCAGCGAACTGGGCATAACCCGGAGCTGGGGTATCTGCTTGGGCCGCCGATGCCGATACCGCCAGTGCAGTAGCGGCAAGCGTGGCGCCGATTATGGCGCGCATCCTTGTAAGGCGCTTCGACTTCATATCTCCCCCTGCTTGATCTTAGGTCCCACCGCGCCGGACGATTAGCGTTTGGTGTCCCACGACCAGCTCGCGGAGCCCGTATAGACGCGCTGAGTCTGATTTAAGTGACGTAAACATATACGTACCCAATGACCGCTGTCAAGATGAGCGGCTAGGGTGAGTCGGTGCGCTTGAACGCGTCCTCCATCTTGCCGTTTGCGATTGCGGTGGTCCTGCCGCCGGCGGGGCTGATCATCGGCCTATCGCAGCTTCAGCAGAACCAGGAACTGGGAGTTCGGCTGATCGTCACCTCGCTGCTGGCAGCGGTGGTCTGGGTTCTGCTGCTGGTCTGACTGGAGACCGCGCTTAGTCGAGCAGTTTCTGCACGACGAAGGTGCGGCTGCCGCGCGGGGTCTCGACCTTGACCGGCTTGCCCGGCTCGGCGTCCATCAGGGCCTGGCCGATCGGCGACTCGGCCGAGAGGCGACCAGCGCTGAGGTCGGCTTCGGTCGAGCCGACCAGGGTCCAGGTGTTGACCGCGCCTTTCGTCTCGTCGAGGATCTCGGCCGTACGGCCGAAGCTGAAGCGGTCGGCGTCGCCGTCGACCTCGACCACGACCGCGGTGCGCAGGCGCTCGCGCAGGCGCTTGATCTTGGTCTCCAGATGCGCCTGGTCTTCCTTGGCGATGTGGTACTCCGCGTTCTCCTTGAGGTCGCCTTCCTCGCGGGCGACCTTGATCCGGGCCGCCATCTCGAGCCGCGCAGGCCCTTCGAGCTGCTCGATCTCCTCGCGCAGGGCGACGATCCCCTCCTCGGTAATCGGCTCCCCGCCTCCATCGGTGCTGCCCATCCGCGCACCTTTGCAGATGCGGTGAAGGGGGTGCGATGCGGCAGCTCAGAAGAGTTGGGCGACCAGCATCCCCACGACAGCCGCGATCAGCGTGATCGCGCCGGTCCAGCCGATCTGGATGATCGTGCGCTGGAGCGCCTCTATCTCGCCAACCAGCTGCTGCTTGTCGTCACGCATCTCCTCGCGCACTTTGGCGAACTCTTCTCCGGTCCTGACGTAGTGCTCGCTTGCCTGGGCACGGAGCCGGGCTTCCATGCCGGCCATCTCGGTCCGGAGTTCCTTGCCCTGCCCCTTGATCCCTGCCCGCAGTTCTCTGCCTTGGCTCTTCATCTCGCCTTCGACTTGGTCGAAGCGTTTGTCCATCCGGTGGGATAGATCGTCGAGACGGTCGTCTGTCCAGCTCTGCCTCATTGCCTCCATCTCTCCAGGCTAGGGAACCAGGTGCGACGCGTAGGATACGCAAGTGTAACTCTTTGTCTTTGTAGACGGATGTCTGAGACAGCTGGATTTACGACGGCGATGCTCTAAGGTCGGAGCACGGCCACCTGTACCCACATCGACTCGATCGAGTACCTCGAGCCACCGGGCGAGATCGCCGGCTGCGAGGAGTGCTTGGAGCTTGGGATGACTTGGGTGCACCTGCGGATGTGCCAGAGCTGCGGCCACATCGGTTGCTGCGACAACTCGCCGGGGAAACATGCCACCGCCCACCACGCGGCTACCGGCCACCCGCTGATTCGCTCGGCGGAGCCGGGTGAGGACTGGAGCTGGTGCTACGTCGACGAGGCGATGCTCCGGCTCAGGCCCCCGCCGAGGTAGTCGGCAGGCTCAATCAGGAGTGATGATCGCGAACCCGGGGTCGGGTTCGTCGAGCAGGCCCAGCAACTCGCCGATCTTCTCCCCGTCCCCCTCGATGCGCAGCCGGCCGCTCTCGGCCAGCGCGGCGACGTCGGCGGTTTTGAGCAGGAGCTGGTCGAGCGCCTCGCGGTCCAGGAGGAGGGCGGCGTCAGCCGGGGCCTGATGGCGACCGGGGCGATGGTGGAGCACCCCGTTGTGCACGGTCAGAGCGTGCTCCTCGTCGGGATCGGCGATCACCCAGTCGATTCGCAGGTTGCTCTCCCAGGCGCGCGGTCCGTCGAGCCGGATCGCCATCGCGTCGAGCAACTGCGCCACGGAGAGGTTGGCGACGATGTCGGGGGGCGCGACCGCGGTTGGCGTGCCGCCGATTCCCTCGCGCAGCTCCTTTGCGCCCATCAGGAAGAAGTTGCGCCAGGTTGCGTTTTCCGCCCCGTAGCCGAGTTGCTCGAGCGTTGCAGCCTGCAGCTCTCTCGCCGCCTCGTTCTCCGGCTCGGCGAAGACGACGTGGTTGACGACCTCGGCGACCCAGCGGAAGTCGCCTTGCTCGAAGGAGCGGCGCGCCTTCTCCAGCACCGCTTCAGCACCGCCCATGAACTCGACGTAGCGGCGCGCCCCCGCGACCGGCGGATGCTCCCAGAGATGGGCTGGGTTGCCGTCGAACCAGCCCATGTAGCGCTGGTAGATCGCCTTCGTGTTGTGGCTCACCGAGCCGTAGAACTCGCGGCAGTGCCACTCACCAGCGAGGCTCGGGGGCAGCTCGATCAGCTCGGCGATCTCGGGCCCGGTGTGGCCCTTGTTCAGCAGCCGCAGGGTCTGGTCGTGCAGGTAGGAGTAGAGGTCGCGCTGCTTCTCGAGCAGGTCGACGATCCGCTCGTTGCCCCAGCAGGCCCAGTGGTGGCCGCTGAAGAGAACCTCGGAGTCGGTGGCGAAGAGCTCGATTGCCTCGTCGAGGTAGTGGGCCCAGATGCGCGGGTCGCGGACCAGGGCGCCGCGGGGGGTGAGGATGTTGTGCATCGAGCGGGCGACGTTGTCGGCGACGCAGAGCGCCTTCGCCCGCGGGAAGTAGATGTTCATCGCGGCCGGCGCCTCGGTGCCGGGGGTGAGCTGGAAGGTCATCTCGACCCCGTCGACGACCTCGGTCTGGCCGGTTTCCTCGATGTCCACCGTGGGCGGGATCAGCGTGATCGACCCCAGCGAGGTGGTCTGGCCGAGGCCGGCGCCGAGCTGCCCCGCGGGGCCTCGCTCGAGCAGCGCTCCGTACATGTAGCCGGCGCGGCGCCCCATCGCGGTGCCGGCGAAGACGTTCTCGCTGACCGCGTGGTGGAGGAAGCCGGCGGGGGCCAGCACCGGAATCTGCCTGGCCTCGATCTCCTCGGGGGAGACGACGCCCTTGGCGCCGCCGAAGTGGTCGACGTGGCTATGGGTGTAGACAAGCCCGGTGACCGGCCGCTCGCCGCGGTGCTCGCGGTAGAGGGCGAGCGCCGCCGCTGCGGTCTCGGCCGAGACCAGCGGATCGATCACGACGATCCCGTCCTCACCCTCGACCACGTGCATGTTGGAGAGGTCGAAGCCGCGCAGCTGGTAGAAGCCGGGCGCCAGCTCGAAGAGGCCGGCGATCCGGGTCAGCCGGCTCTGCCGCCAGAGGTTGGGATCGGCGGTGTCCGCCGGCTCCTCGTCGAGGAAGTCGTAGGAGCGCAAGTCCCAGACTGTGCGGCCATGCTCGTCCTCGACCACCGGAGGGTCGAACGACGCGACCAGGCCGCGGCGCGCCTCCTCGTAGTCCCGCTCGTCCTCCACGGCCGCCCAGTTTCTCACTCCGCAACGCGCGAGGGCCCCGCGGCTGCGGGGCCCTCGTCGTCGGTGTAGGTGGTCGGACTAGTGACCGATCAGCGTCTGGAACAGGTCGGTCTGGTCGTTGATCCCCATGATGTTCGTGGCCTGAGGGCCGATCGCGGCGACCGGGACGCGGGCGCCGGTGTGGCTCTGGCCGGGCGGGGTCTTGCCGGTTGCGTAGGAGACCCGGATCGGGTACCCGTCGGCCGTTTTCAGCGTCGCGTAGAAGCCCGGCGTGTCCTGCGCGGCCGGGACGATCTGGCTCGTGTGCGAGTGGTCTGCGGTGATCACGACGAGCGTGTCCTCGTGCTCCTCCTGGTAGTCCAGGGCAACGCCGACTGCCTTGTCGAAGGCGAGGTTCTCGCCGATCTGGCCGCAGGCATCGGAGGCGTGGTCGCGCTTGTCGATCGAGGCCCCCTCGACTTGGAGGAAGAAGCCCTTACGGTTCTCCAGCAGGGCGATCGCCTTGCCGGTCATCGCCGCCAGGCTCGGCTCGTTCGCCGGGCGGTTGGTCTCGTCGCAGCGGAAGTCCGGCCCGCCGGCGCCCGGCGTCGTCGCCGCGACCAGCGGTTTGAACTCGGTAGTCATGTTGCTCGGCGTGAACAGGCCGAGCACCGGGCCTTTGGACAGCGAGCCGACGGCGCTCAGCTCATCCGCCGTCTGCACGTAGCGGTAGCCCTTCGTCTGGGCGTAGTCGATCACCGTTTTGGTGCTCGAGTCGAGCGTCTGCAGGTAGCGGTTGCGGCCGCCGCCCAGGTTGACGTCGAGCAGGTGGTCGACCTGCTGCTCGGCGATCGAGCCGAGCCCGCCCGCGTCCTTGGCCTCTGAGGCGCAGATCGTGCGGGTGTCCGCCGGCCCTTGGCAGGCGCGCTGGGAGATGTGCGAGGAGGGCGCCGCCGGGGTGGCGTCGGTGATCTCCGCGGTGGAGACGTTGCCGACCCGCATGCCGCGTTTGTCGGCGATCTCGAACGTGGTGGTGTAGCCGGCGTTGGAGCCGGGGATGTTCTCGGCGCTGCTCGGGCCCTGCGATAGCCGGGCGTCGATCGTCTTCCTGCCGGTCGACCAGGCGGTCGCGGTCGGCGCCGAGTCGGGCACGTAGTTCGGCGGGTACTCGGGGCCGGGGCCGGCCGAGAGGCCGTAGGCGATCAGCTCGCCGGAGAAGGGCAGCGTCTCCATGTTCAGCGTTCCCTCGGCGCCAACGCCGTAGTAGCGCGCCAGGGTGATCTCGCTGTCGCCCATTCCGTCGCCGATCAGCAGGATCACGTTCTTGGGCTTGTCGGAGTCGATCAGCCGCTTGATCTCCTTCGAGTTGTCTCCGTCGTCGTCTCCCCAGCCGCTCCAGCCGCGGTGGGCGCCGGCGGCGGCGCTGCCGGCGACGATCACCGCCAGCACCAGCACGGTGAAGAGCCCGAGGTGCCTCGCTCTGCCTCGCATCGATGTTTCTCCTTTTCGTTCGGACGAGATCCGGTCGGATCCGCAGCGAACCTATGAGCGGCCGATCGGCCTGCTGCTAAAGGCCGGTTGCCAGCTCGATACAGAGCGGTAAAGGCGCCGATACAGAGCGGTGAACGAGGTGCTAACCGCGGGTCAGGAGCGGCGCTGGCGCGTAGGCGTCGCCGTGCCGGGCGCGCAGCTCGTCCAGCAGGCTGGCGGCGCGGGTGCGGCCGATCAGCCCGGTCAGCTCGAGCGGGCCGCGGGGCCAGTTGAAGCCGAGCCGCATCGCCGTATCCATGTCCTCCGGGGAGCCGATCTCCTCTTCGAGGGCGAAGGCAGCCTCGTTGGCGATCTGGGCGAAGAGGCGGGGGAGGATGGACGCCGCCGCCGGGTCGATCCTCTCCAGCTCGCCGGGATCCAGCGTGGGGGCTTCGATGCCGAGGTTGGAATCGGGCTGGCGCCGGCGCCCGTCGCCGTACTCGTAGAAGCCACGGCCGCTCTTGCGGCCCAGCCGGCCCTCGCCGACCATCCGCTCCTGGATCGGGCTCGGTTGCCAGCGCTCCGGCTCTCCTCCCTGGTGGTAGAACGAGCGGGCGACGCTGAGGTTGACGTCGACGCCGATCAGGTCGATCAGCTCGAAGGGACCCATGCGGAAGCCGCCGCCCACGCGGACGACTCGGTCGATCGTCTCTGCGTCGGCGACTCCCTCGGCGAGCATCCGCAGCGACTCGAGGCTGAAGGGCCGGGCGAGGCGGTTGGCGATGAAGCCGGGGCTGTCCTTGGCGCGGATCGGCGTCCGTCCCATGCGGCGGCCGACCTCGGTGGTGGCGTCGAGGGCCGCTGCGCTCGAGTCCTCGGTGGCAACGACCTCGACCAGCTTCATCAGGGCCGGAGGGTTGAAGAAGTGCATGCCGACGACGCGCTCGGGGTGGGGCGCGCCTTCGCCGATCGCCGTAACCGGCAGTGAAGAGGTGTTGGTCGCCAGGATCGTCTCCGGCCCGCAGGTCCGCGCGAGGGCGGCGAACAGGCGTCGCTTCAGCCCCAGCTCCTCCGGCGCAGCCTCGACGACCAGGTCGCATTCGCCGAGCTCGTCGAGGCTGGCCGCGGCGCCGGCGCGGGCACTCGCCTCCTCGGCCTCAGGCTCGCTCCAGAGGCCCTTTGCGGCACCCTTCGCCAGCGCTGTGCGCATCCGTTCGATGCCGGTTTCCAGCGCCGCCGGGGCTGGGTCGTGCAGGCGGGTCTCGTAGCCGGCCAGCGCCGCGATCTGGGCGATCCCGGCGCCCATCGTGCCGGCGCCGACGACGCCGACCCGCTCGACGCCGGCCCTCACCGTCCCTCGAACTTCGGCTCTCGCTTTTCGAGGAACGCCTGCATGCCCTCGACCCGATCCTCGGTCGCCATCGCGATCTCGTAGAGGCGGCGCTCGTTCTCGAGCCCGGCCGAGAGCGCCGTCTCCTCGGCCGCGAGCACGGCCTGCTTGCCGAGGCGGACCGCGATCGGCGGCCGCTCGGCAACGGTGCGCGCCAGCTCCATCGCCTCCTCCAACCAGCGGTTCTTCTTCGCCACTTTGTTGACCAGGCCCATCTCGTGAGCCATGTCGGCGTCGAACTGGCGGCCGGTGATCACGTACTCCATCGCCAGCTGCTTGCCGAGCACCCGCGCGAGGCGCTGGGTGCCGCCGCCGCCCGGGATGATCCCGATGGTTATCTCGGGCTGGCCGAAGCGGGCCGTGTCGGAGGCGACGATCATGTCGCAGGCCAGCGCCAGCTCGCAGCCGCCGCCGAGCGCGAAGCCGGAGACCGCCGCGACGAGCGGGGTCTTGATCGCGGCGACACGGCGCCAGAAGGAGGCCGAGGGGTGGCTGAGCGCCTCGGCGAAGCTGCGTTCGCTCAGTGCCTTGATGTCGGCTCCGGCGGCGAAGACCTTGTCGGAGCCGGCGATGACGATGCAGCGGACGTCGGGGTCGGGGTCGAGGCGCTCCAGCTCGGCGGCGAGCGTCTCCATCACCTCCGGCGAGAGGGCGTTACGCGCCTCGGGCCGGTTGAGCCGCAGCAGGGCGACGTGGCCGTCGCGCGAGCTCTCGACCAGCTCGGCCATCAGCCTTTGCCCGCCTCCATGGGGGTCATCGCGTTGATCCCGGTCGCGGAGCGGCCGATGATCAGTTTCTGGATCTGGGAGGTGCCCTCATACAGGGTGGTCACGCGGGCGTCGCGCAGGTAGCGCTCGACCGGGTAGTCGTCGACGTAGCCGGCGCCGCCGTGCACCTGGATCGCCAGGTTGGCGCATTCGACCGCGGCCTCGGTGGCGTGGAGCTTGGCGACCGAGGTCTCCAGGGTGTTGGGCTTCCCTTCGTCCTTGAGCGCGCCGGCGCGGTAGACCAGCATCCGCGAGGCGTCGCGCTTGACGATCATGTCGGCGATCATCTCCTGGACCAGCTGGAAGCGGGCCAGCGGGACGCCGAACTGCTTGCGCTCTTTCGAGTAGGCGACCGAGGCGTCGACGCAGCCGTCGCAGATGCCGACGCAGCCGGCGGCGACGCTGTAGCGGCCGTTGTCGAGGGCGCTCATCGCGACCTTGAAGCCGTCGCCGATCTCACCCAGCATCGCGTCCTCGCCGACCTCGACCGAGTCGAGCGAGAGCTCGGCCGTGTCGGAGGAGCGCAGCCCGAGCTTGCCGTGGATCTCCTGCGAGGTGAAGCCATCGCTGGCGGTCGGGACGAGGAAGCAGGCGAGGCCGCGGTGCTTCTTCTCGGGGTCGGTCTGGGCGAAGATCAGCGCCACCTCGGAGAAGTTGCCGAGCGAGATCCACATCTTCTGGCCGCTGATCGACCAGCCGGAGTCGGTCTTGGTGGCGCGGGTGCGCAGGTTGGCGGCGTCGGAGCCGGTGTCGGGCTCGGTCAGCCCGAAGCAGCCGAGCGCCTCGCCCGAGCAGAGCCGCGGCAGCCACTTCTGCTTCTGCTCCTCGGTTCCCCACTTCTCGATCGAGCCGGCGACGAGCGAGGTCTGGACGGAGACGACGGTGCGGGCGGAGGAGTCGGCGCGGCCGACCTGCTCGACGATCAGGCCGTAGCCCATGTAGTCGAGTCCGCGTCCGCCGTACTGCTCGGCGACCGGCGCGCCCAAGTAGCCGACCTCGCCCAGCTTGCTCGCCAGCTCGCGGTCGAAGCGGGCGGCACGGTCGTTCTCTTTGACCCGGGGGACGATCTCCTTGTCGGCGAATTCACGTGCCGCTTCGGAGATCAGGCGCTGCTCGTCGCTCAACTGGAAGTCCATCTCGCTCCTTCTCTAGTTCTTCGTTCGAAGCTCGCGGCCGAGGGTCTCGGCGAATGCCTGCTGCGCCTCTAGGGTGCGTGGGCCGGGCGCGTCAGGCAGGTCGGTGCCGTCGATTGCGGCGACTGCCTGGATCTCGCGCGTGGTCGAGGCGAGGAACGCCTCTTTGGCCGCGCGCAGATCGGCCACCGGCCAGGCGCCCTCCTCGACCTGCAGGGCCTTGATCAGGCGGTCGCGGGTGATCGACTCGAGCACGCCGACGTCGAGGGCCGGCGTCCGCAGCGTCCCCTGCGGGGAGACCCAGAAGATCGCCGAGGTGGGCGGCTCGAGCACGGTGCCGTCGGGGGTGACGAGGACGGCCTCGCCGGCCCCCTGCGCCTGCGCCAGCCGGGTCGCCTGCATGTTGGCGGCGTAGGAGAGGGACTTGACGCCGGTCAGGATCACGCTTGGGTTGTAAGTAACGGTGGCGAGGCTCAAGCTCTCGGCGTGGGCCGGGATTGGCTCGACCGCGGCGATTCGCCGGCCGCCGCGGGTGACGATCAGGCGCAGCTGCCCGTCGGGCTCGCCGGCCGCGGTGAGCAGCGCATCGATCTCTCGCTCCAGCGCGGCGCGATCGAACTCGAGCTGGATCGCTGCGGCCGAGCGCCCCAGGCGGTCGAGGTGGTCGTCGAGGGCGAACGGCCGCCCCTCGTAGAGCCGGATCACCTCGAAAGCGCCGTCACCGCGGTAGAGGCCGTCGTCCTTCATCGGCACCATCGCCTCGGCGGTGGGCGTCACCTGTCCGTCGACGCTTGCGAGCTCGTTCACCATCGGTCGGCGAGGCTACCTGAGGCGATTCGGGGCATGCGATCCGCCGGGCGCACTCTCCCCGCCAAAATGAAGGTTTCTACCCCCTATAGGGGCCACAAGGCTTCATCTGGCGATTCAGGGGACTTCGAAGATGGTGGCCAGGCCTTGGCCTACGCCTACGCACATGGTGGCGATGCCGTAGCGGCCGTTGCGGCGGCGCAGCTCGCGGACGAGGGTGGTGGTGAGGCGGGCGCCGGAGCAGCCGAGCGGGTGGCCGAGGGCGATCGCGCCGCCGTTGACGTTGAGCCGGTCCTCGTCGATGCCGAGCTCGCGGGCGCTGGCGAGCACCTGTGAGGCGAAGGCCTCGTTGAGCTCGATCAGGTCGATCTGGTCGAGGCTGAGGCCGGCGGCGTCGAGGGCGCGGGGGATGGCGACGGCGGGGCCGATGCCCATGTATGCGGGGTCGACCCCGGCGACGCCGCTGGACAGAACCCGCGCCAGCGGCTCGGCACCGAGCTTCTCTACTCCGGCCTCGGAGGCGACGAGCAGGCAGGCGGCGCCGTCGTTGAGGGTCGAGGCGTTGCCGGCGGTGACCGTGCCGCCCTCGCGGAAGACCGGGCGCAGGGAGGCCAGCTTCTCCAGCGAGGCATCCGGGCGCGGCCCCTCGTCGGCCTCGACCATGACCGTCTCACGGCGCCCCTTCGGCGCCTCGACCGGGACGATCTCCTCGGCAAAGAGGCCGGCCTCGGCGGCGGCGACCGCCCGCTGGTGGCTGCGCAGGGCGAAGGCGTCCTGGTCCTCGCGGCTGATCCCGTAGCGCTCGGCGACGTTCTCGCCGGTCTCGCCCATCGACTCGGTCGAGACGCCGAGCTCGGCCATGCGCGGATTGACGAAGCGCCAGCCGAGGGTCGTGTCGTGCATCGTCTGCTCGCCGCGGGGCAGGCCCTGCTCGGGCTTGCCGACGACCCAGGGCGCCCGGCTCATCGACTCGACTCCGCCGGCGAGGTAGAAATCGCCCTCGCCGAGCTTGACCGCGCGGGCGGCGGCGTTGACGGCCTCGAGGCCCGAGGCGCAGAGCCGGTTGACGGTGGCGCCGGGGACGCTGTCCGGCAGGCCGGCGAGCAGCGCCGCCATCCGCGCCACGTCACGGTTGTCCTCGCCCGACTGGTTGGCGGCGCCGAAGTAGACGTCGACGATCGCCGCCGGGTCGACCCCGGTTCGCTCGACGATCGCGCTGATGACGTGGGCTGCGAGGTCGTCGGGGCGGACAGTCGAGAGCGCGCCGCGGTAGGCACCCATCGGCGTGCGGACCGCGTCGACCAGGTAGGCGTCAGCCATGGGCAACCATTAAATGCGACACGGGCTGGCGGCGTATCCTCGGCGCATGGGTTTCATCTTCCTCACCTTGGGCATGCTGGCGCTGATCGTCGGCGTCCTGCTGCTGATCGGCCACTTCTACCAGGGCAGCAGCGCCGACCTGGTCGATTGGAAGCCGACGCGCAGCCCTGAGGTCGAGGCGCAGAACGAAATCGACGACCTGCAGCAGATGCTCGACGCGCAGAACGAGATGCGCCGCCGCCGCGGCGCCCCGGAGCTCGATGAAAGCGCGCTGCGCGCCGAGGTCGAAGAGGAGGAGCTGGAGCGGTTGCGGCGGGGCGACCCGTTCGCGGGCTGAGGGGGAGAGGGTGGCCCGGGCGCTGATCGTCGGTTGCGGCTGCCGTGGCCGCGCATTGGGGGAGCAGCTGCTGGCGGAGGGCTGGGCTGTCCGCGGGACCAGTCGAAGCGAGGGCGGTTTGGCGCCGATCGAGGCGGCGGGGATCGAGGCTGCGCTCGCCGACCCCGAGAACCCGAGCACAGTGCTCGACCTGGTCGGCGACGTGGCCGCGGTGTACTGGCTGCTCGGCTCCGCCGAGGGCTCGGCCGAGAACCTCGGGGCGATCCACGGCCCCCGGCTCGAGCGCTTGCTCGAGCGGCTGGTCGAAACCCCGGTGCGGCGCTTCGTCTACGAGGCGAGCGGCAGCGTCGACCGCGAGATCTTGGAGCGGGGGAGCTCGATCGTGCGCGCCGCCGGCGAGCGCTGGCGCATCCCGGTCACCGTCGCAGGCCCGCAAACCGATATAGCTAAACTCGGATGGGAATTAAGGTAAATGCGCTGAAAGCGAGTTTCCGAGAGGAGCAGTTCCGATGAGCCTGCAGCTAGGTGACGTAGCACCCGATTTCGAGGCCGAGACGACCGAGGGGCGGATCAAGTTCCATGACTGGATCGGCGATTCCTGGGCGGTGTTGTTCTCGCACCCGAAGGACTTCACCCCGGTCTGCACCACCGAGCTCGGCTACATGGCGAGCATCGAGCCGGAGTTCGCGAAGCGCGGCGTGAAGATCATCGGGCTGTCGATCGACCCGCTCGACAGGCACGAAGAGTGGGCGAAGGACATCGCCGATACGCAGGGCACTGCGCCGAACTACCCGATCATCAGCGATACCGACTTCAACGTCGCCAGGCTCTACGGAATGCTGCCGGGCGACGTCTCGGGCAACGCCGAGGACCGTACGCCGGTCGACAACCAGACCGTGCGCAACGTCTTCGTCATCGGACCCGACAAGAAGATCAAACTCATCCTCGTCTACCCGATGACGACCGGGCGCAACTTCGACGAGGTGCTGCGGGTGATCGACTCGCTCCAGCTCACCGCCGACCACAAAGTCGCCACGCCGGCCCAGTGGCAGCAGGGGGATGACGTGATCATCGCCGGCTCGGTCTCCAACGACCAGGCGAAAGAGATCTATCCGGACGGCTGGGAGGAGCCGCGCCCGTACATCCGCATCGTCCCCCAACCGTCTAAGACGCCGTAGCCGGCGCCTGGCGGTGTCCTCGGTCGGCTGCCGGCGGGTCACGCACTGATGTGCGCTCCCCTTGTCAGCCTCCCTGCGTCCTAGCCAGGCTTGGCTACGCCGCCTTAGACCGCCTCCAGGAGGTGACCGAGGATCCGCGCGGTCGCTCCCCAGATCATCTGGCCTTCGACCTCGTAGGTCGGAGTGTGGATGGGGACGCCGCGGCGGACCAGGCGGCGCATCGCGTAGCCCTCGCGCAGGACGTCGAGCGAGTAGGTGAGGACGGTCTCGACCTCGGCCGGGTTGGGCTCCAGGTCCAGCTCGCCAGGGTGGGGGATGCGGCCGACGAACGGGTGGATGCGGTAGCCGGTGACGAAGGTGCCGGTGGTCGGCAGCTGCTCGCCGATCTCGACCTGGGAGGGATCGAGGCCGATCTCCTCGTGCGCCTCGCGTAGTGCCGTGGCAGCGAAATCCAGGTCGGTCTCGTCCTTACGGCCGCCCGGGAAGGAGATCTCGCCGGCGTGGCGCCGCATGTCGGCGCGCCGCTCGGTGAAGACCAGGCCCGGCTCGTCGGGCCAGCCGTAGAGGGGCAGCAGGACAGCGGCGTCGGTCATTGGCGACTTACCCCCCGTAAAAGGTCGATAAGTCGCCAGGGCCTCAAATGATGACCTGCACGGTGCCGCCGTCCACCGACCAGGCGGCGCCGCTGACGTAGGAGGCGCGCTCGGAGCAGAGGAAGACGATCGCGGCGGCGATCTCGCCGACCTCGGCGAGGCGGCCGATTGGGCGCTTGGCGCCGGCTTCCGCCAGCGCCTCCTCACGGCTCTCGGCGCCCGACATCTGCTGCGACTGGTCGAGCAGGCCGCCGGGCTCCATCCACATCTCCGCCTCGACCGGGCCGGGGCAGATCGCGTTGACGAGCACGCCCTGCTTGGCGTAGCGGTCGGCGAAGAGGCGCGAGAGCGAGAGCTCGGCCGCCTTCGCCACCGAGTACTCGGGCATCGCCGCCGAGGGGCGCTTGCCGGCGGTCGAGCAGACGTTGACGACCCGGCCCCAGCCGCGCTCGGCCATCGCCGGCGCGGCGGCTCGCATCGCCCGCAGCGGCGCCATCACGTTGAGCTCGTACTGCGCGTACCAGTCCTCGTCGGGCACGTCGTCGAGATGGCGCCATTGGGCGGCGCCGGCGTTGTTGACGAGCACGTCGAGCGCGCCGAAGCGCTCGACCGCGGTCACCAGCATCCGCTCGCCCGCATCGGCGTCGGTGACGTCGAGGGCGAGCGCCTCGGCTCGGCCGCCGGCCTCGGCGCCGGCGGAAGCCGCCGCTCCACGAGCAGCTGCAAGCCGCTCCTCGTCGCGGCCGACCAGCAGCACGTGCGCGCCCTCGGCGCAGAGCAGCTGCGCCGTCTCCTGGCCGATGCCGCGGCTGGCGCCGGTGACGACGCAGGCGCGTCCTTTCAGTCCCAGATCCATCGCGCTAGGGGGTCGCTGCCTGGCTGTCGGAGTCGGTTCCACCGAGCAGCGGCTTACCCGCGATCAGGTCAGCCGCGCGCTCGGCGACGGCGATCGTCGGCGCGTTGGTGTTGCCGCTGGGGATGATCGGGAAGACCGAGGCATCGACGACGCGCAGCCCGGCGACCCCGCGCAGCCGCAGCTCGAGATCGACGACCGCGTCCTCGTCAGAGCCCATGCGGCAGGTTCCCACCGGGTGGAAGAGCAGCTCGACCCGGCGGCGCAGGTCGTCGATCAGGTCCTCGTCGCTGTCGCTGCTCAGATCCGGGATGAGCTCGCGGCCGAGCTCTGACCGAAATGGCTCGGCAGCCGCGATCTCCCGCGTCAACCGCGTCCCGGCGAGCAGCGCGGCGACGTCTTCGTGATCGGCCAACGAGTTGGTCAGGATCCTGGGCTTGTCCGCCGGGTCGGCCGAGCGCAAGCGCACCCAGCCGCGGCTGCGGGGGGCGACCAGCGTCGGTCCGAAGGTCACCGCGTGGCCGTCGTATTCCGCGAAGCCGTTGTCGGCGAAGTAGCCGGGCGCGAAGTGGTACTGGAGGTCGGGCTGGGCGAGCCCTGGCTTGCTGCGCACGAACGCGAGCGCCTCGGCGACGGTTGAGGTGAGCGGGCCGGTGCGCCGCAGCAGGAACTCGAGCATCGCCTTGGGGCTCTCCGCGTCGGCGAGCGAACCGCCTGCGGGCACGTCCCAGGTCAGGGTCAGGTAGGGATGGTCCTGGAGGTTTGCGCCGACGCCTGGCAGGTCGACCGCTACGGGGATGCCCAGCTCCTGGAGTTGCTCGGCGGGGCCGATGCCGGAGAGCATCAGGAGCTGGGGGGAGGCGAGGGCGCCGGCGGAGAGGATCACGTCACGCCGGGCGGCGGCGAGATGCTCGCGGCCGCGACGGCGGTAGCGGGCCCCGGTGGCACGGCCGTCCCGAACGTCCACACCCAACACGTGGGCGCCGGTGATCACGGTGAGGTTCTTGCGCTTGCGCGCTGGACGCAGGTAAGCGTCCGCGGTGCTCCAGCGGCGGCCGTTGCGCTGGGTCACCTGGGCGAGCGAGGCACCGTCCTGCTCGGGGCCGTTGTAGTCGGCGATTCGCGGTATCCCCGCCGCCGCGCAGGCATCGAGGAACTGGTGGGTCAGCCGCCGTGGGGAGCGCTCGTCCTCGACTCGCAGGGGCCCGCCGGTCGCGTGGTGCTCGGACTCGCCGCGGGCGTTGTCCTCGGCCCGGAGGAAGTAGGGCCGCATCCCGTCCCAGTCCCAGCCGGTGGCGCCGTCGGCGGCCCAGCGCTCGTAGTCGAGCGGATGGCCGCGCACGTAGAGCATCGCGTTCATCGAGCTCGAGCCGCCCAGGCCCTTGCCGCGCGGCATGTACAGAGAGCGGCCGTCGCAGTGCGGCTCGGGCTCGGTGCCGAGGTCCCAGTCCCGCTTCGATTTGAACTGATTCTGGAACCCAGCCGGGATCTTGACGTCGGGGTGGCGGTCGCTGCCGCCGGCCTCGATCAGCAGCACGCTGACCGCGGGGTCCTCGCTGAGGCGGGCGGCGAGGACGCAGCCGGCGGAGCCAGCGCCGACGATCACGTAGTCATGCACCGGGCTGGTCCTCGATCCGGTCGGAGACCGGCGTCTCGCTCGCGATCACCTTGTGGACGGGGCACTTGCCGGCGATCACCAGGAGCTGCTCTCGCTGCTCCTCGCTCAGCCCGGCCGGCAGCCGGACCGTCGCCGCGAACGAGGTGGGGGTGAAGCCCTCGTAGGCGACCTCGACCTCGACCTCCACTGCGCCGACATCCCACCCCTTGCGCCCCGCGTACATCTCGATCGTGATCGCGATGCAGCTCGCCAGGCCCGCGGCGAGCAGGCGGGTGGGGGCGGGGCCGGCGTCGGTGCCGCCGGCCACGATCGGCTCGTCGACGACCAGCCGATGCCGGCCGCCTTCGATCTCGACGTCGTGGACGTATCCCTCCCGGCGCCGGGCGACGACCTTCATCGCGCCTACGTCTTCCGGCGGCCCTCGAAGAGAGCCGGATCGTCGACGTCGGCGAAGCGGGCCATCGCGTAGGCGAGGTCGGAAGCGCGGTTGACGAAGTGGATCACGGTCTCGCTGGCGATCTCGCCGCCCTCGTTGAGGGCGCTGATGCGGCGCTCGGCGCGGCGGATCGTCGTGCGGGCGACGTCGAGCTGGGCCGAGAGCTGGTTGCCGCCGGGGATCACGAACTGGGGCGGCAGCTCGACCCGCTCCATGTAGCGGTCGATCGCCTCCTCCATCTCGGCGACCATCTCCTCGGTCGTGCGGCTGATGCCGTCTTCGAGCCGCTCGGCCGCCTCGGGCGCGGTCGCCAGCTCGGCGCCGGCGACGAAGATGTCGTCTTGGAGGCGGAGCAGGTCGGCGGCCAGCTCGGCCATGTCGGGACCGCAGAGCGCCCGGGCTACGCCGAGCTGCGAGCAGGCTTCGTCGAGGGCGCCGTAGGCCTCGGTGCGGCCGTGGTGCTTGGGCACGCGGCCGCCGTACCAGAGCGAGGTGCTGCCGTCGTCGCCCTTCTTGGTGTAGATCTTGACCACTGGGTGGTCATCCTACGCGGGCGGGGCCCGTGAACGACGCGGGTCAGCCGACGGGGTTGAAAACCAGGCCGGTCAGGACCTTGGGGAAGAAGTAGGTCGACTTCGGCGGCATGTTCTCGTCGCTTTCGCAGATCGCTTTGACCTGGTCTACGGGAATCGGGCGCAGGATGAAGGCGACGTCGTAGGTGCCTGCCTCGAGCAGGGAGAGCGAGTCCTCGACGCTCTTCGAGTAGCCGAGGCCGCGCTTGGCGAGGATGTCGTCTTCGCTGAGGCCGGCGATGCCCTTCAGCACCAGGGTCTCGAGGATCGCCGCGTCGAGCCGGCGGTAGGCCTCGGGCTTGCCGGCCAGCTGCTCGTCGAGCGCGGCGACGGCGCTGTCCTTGAGCCGCAGCCGGAACGCTTTCTTATGGAAGGAGTCGTAGAGGCCGAAGACGCCGGCGCCCTCCTCGCCGAGCGGGTCGAGCTGGTCGAGCGGCACCTCGGTAGCGTCGAAGATCTCGCGCAGGCCCTCGCCGAGGCGGCGCTGGCGCTCGGGGTCCTCGCGCAGGCCGGAGAGCAGGCGATGGGTGGGGAAGACGGTCAGCCCGGGGTCGTCGAGCCCGGTCAGCGCCATCAGCGTGAACTCGTGATCGCCCTCGCCTCCGACCTCGTCGCGGTAGGCGATCGCCGTCTCGTAGCGATGGTGGCCGTCTGCGATCAGCAGCTGGGCGCCGCCGAGCAGCTCGGTCACCTGGGCGTGGATCGCCGGGTCGCCGACCCGCCAGACCTTGGTCACCGTGCCGCCTTCGTCGGTCGCTTCGCCCCAGGGCTGCTCGGACTCCACCGCTGGCGCGATCAGCGGCCAGGCGTCCTTGGTGCTGAGCGAGAAGATCGGCGAGAGGTTGTGCTTGGTGGCGTGCGTGAGGTCGAGCCGGTCTTTCTTCGGGCCGGGAAGGGTCCGCTCGTGGGGCAGGACCTGGCCGGCGGAGAAGTCCTCGACGCGGACGCGGGCGAGGATGCCGTGGCGGGTGCGGGGCGTTCCGTCGGGGCCGGTGTAGTCCTGGGTCATCGCCCAGATCGCCGGCTCTGAGTCGGCGACGAGCGCTCCGGCCCCGCGCCACTCGTCCATCAGCTGCGCCGCCCGCTCGTAGGGGTCATCCTCGGTCTGCTGCGGGCCGGTCTCGCCGTACGGTTTCGGCAGGTCGATCGCCACCGCGTTGTAGGGGGAGCGCTCGAGCAGCTCTTCGCGCATCGAGCCATCGATCACGTCGTAGGGCGGCGCCGCGACCTCTTGGAGCGAGCCGACCACGCCGAGGTCGTAGTGGGTCGCATGGATCGGGCGGACGTCGGCCATTGGGGCGGCACGCTAACGACTCCGGCCGTCCGATGCAGGGGAAGTATGTAGCCGAAGCAAGTACAGGCGTGGCGACATTCGTACGTGTGTCTGGTATCCAGTTCTGCGGCCACCACGTCTACCCGACCGCCGGCACCATCTTTCACAAGAGCACCGTCAGCCTCCAGCTTTGGTTCTTTGCGATCTACCTAATGAGCAGCACCCGGTGCGGCATCAGCGCCAAGCAGTTGGAGCGCGAGATCGGCGTCACCTACAAGACCGCCCATCGGATGTTCAAGCAGATCCGCACGCTCCTGGCCGACGAAGACGGGCCGCTCGATGGCGATGTCGAGGTAGACGAGTCGGCCTATGGAGGTCAGCCCCGCGCCAGCGAAACCCACCGCCAGGTGATGATGCGGAAAAGTTATCGGCCGACGATCCTCGCGATGGTCGAGCGCGGCGGGCGGGTCCGGCCGCTGGTCGTACCGGACCGGGGCGGGCGAACGGTTGGCCGCGTCGTGCGCGAGCACGTCCTACCGTCCTCGATGCTGTTCACGGACGAGTTCACGATCTACGAGAGCATCGGCCGGGACTACCGTGGCCACCATAGGATCAAACACCAAGCCCGGATCTACGCGATAGGCGAGACCCACACCCAGACCGTCGAGGGCTTCTTCGGCCTGTTCAAGACCGGCGTGCGCGGCGTCTACCACGCGATCAGCACCGACTACCTACAGGCCTACCTAGACGAGTACGCCTTCCGCTACAACCGGCGAAAGTCGCGGGAGCCGATGTTCTGGGCGATCCTCAACCGCGTCCAGAAGACGGTAGCCCCAGTTTCTTCCTAGCTCTATTGGAGGTCGCCTTGCCGAGGTCTCGTAGGAAGTCGGCCTCGGTATGGCTGGGGTCCTGCTTCACATCGCTTGCCGGCGGCGTGGGCCTGGTCTTCTCGGTCCTTTTACGTGCCGGGCTCATGCGTGCATTCTAGGGCGGGCTGAATCCAGTGGCCAAGGGAACGGCTCAGGCTCAGGCTCTCGTCCTTCCGCCAAGGCCGATGCCCACTCATCGTCTGAGCAGGCCCACACGGCCGGGAACTTCCCGCCGTCAACGCACTCAAGAACCCGCTTCAGCCGGTGATCGCCAAAGGCGTCGGTGACCTCGATCTGGGTGCCCTTCGCAAGAGATTCCATGACCTCAAACTACCCCGTGCCACTCGGTCTGCCAACAGAAAATCTGGACAAATCTACCTCCGAGTGGCAGAAGTGGTAAGGTCTGCCACTCAAGACGCTAACTGACCGGAGCGTGCCAGAATGAACACCGTGCCACAACAGCCAGATTTCCAACCGCCCTACTTGTCCTGGTCGACCTTCGAGGGCATCCTCGACCAGCTCAAGGCAACGGGGCTGCCCGACAAGATCGACCGCAGTGTCCTCGTCGGGAAGTCGGGAGGTGACCAGAGCCAGTTCCTGCGGGCCTGTCGCGTGTTCGGGCTGATGGAGGAGGAGACCGAGCAGCCGACCGAGCGCATGCGCGAACTCGTAACCGCCGAGGATCGGGGGTCCCTGCTGGGGCAGATCCTGCGCGAGTCCTATCCGACGATCGTCGCGCTGGGCAACGGCGCAACGCAGGCGATGTTGGAGGAGAAGTTCCGCGAGTTCGGCATCGAAGGCGACACCGTGCGTAAGGCCATCGCTTTCTATTTGAGCGCCGCCAAGCAGACCGACATCGAGCTAAGCCCGCGCTTCAAATCGACGCGGCCTGGCGCCGGCGGGCGACGCAAACGAACGAACCGCAAAGGCAACAACGGCGGCAAGCCGGAAGACACTCCGCCTCCGCCGCCTCCGCCCGCCGATCCGTTCGCCGGGCTGCATCCCGCCGTCGTGACCCTCGTCCAGTCCCTCCCGGAGTTCGAGGACCACAACGAAAAACCCGCGTTTTCGACGGCCGACCGGGATGCCTGGTTTGCCTACGCCAAAGCGACCTTCAACCTGATCTACTCAGTGCCGGACAGCGGTTCCGGCGGCGGCGCGGAGGATGCATGAGGAGGAGCTAAGTCGACCTGCCCTCTAGTGGTTGCCGAGCGCGGCGGGCGACGTTAAACCCCCCGCACCGACCAAGACCTTTGACCGGAGCTAGGTCGGTGCGGGGTCGGTACCTAATACAGGTAAATCGTATCAGTATCGACCAAGGACCCCGCCTGTTTGTTCCGGTGGGGTCCTTGTTTTCACGGCCCCTAGGAAAGCTCGAAGTGGCCCCGTTGGGTATCGCCAGGCTCCCAAGTGATCCCGTCGAGCAGATCGTGGGGGGAGATGTCGAGGGCGGCAGAGAGCTTCATCAGCGTGTCAACGCGGGGCACACGCGCACCGCGCTCCAGCAGCCCGATCTCGGTGCGGTGAAGGCCAGCGCGTAGGCCAAGCTGTTCCTGCGACAGGCCGGCCGTCTTCCGACAGCGGAGCAGGTTCTCCCCGAACCGCCGAGCGACGGCTATAGCCATAACCGACCGCAGTGCATGGCGGCACGGGTCGGCACGACGGCGACGCCCTGGCAGCGTAGGACACCGACGCCGACCAGATCGCGGATCGCCCGCTCGACTGCATCGGTGGCGGCGAAGTCCTCGCCCTGGTTGATCTCGCGGCCCAGCTCACAGATCGTGAGCTGGGCTGGGTGCTCTGCCAGCACAAGATCGAGAACGGCGCGCTGAGCGCGTGCATCGTCGCCTTCGGTGGATGGCAAATCGCAGCCGCGGTCCGAGCCGTGGCTAGGCTGAGGGAGCATCGGGAACCTCGTTTCCTGGTGCCAGGCCGGGGGCCGTGTCAGCGGTGCCCCGGCCGCTTGTCAGTTGTCGCCGAGGAAGCTAGAGCGGATCGGGCGGGAAGTTGTACGTGCTCTGACTACCTACTTCCCCGATGCAGATGGGAACATACGTTCGGGTAAGGAATGGCGTATCCGGCCTACATCAGGGAGAAGGCAAGGCAGCTTCGCACTGAGAAGAAGCTGACGATCGACGAGCTTGCCGAGCGCCTCGCGATCCCGAGGACGACGATCTTCGGCTGGGTGCGCGACATCGAGATTTCGAGAAAGCCAAACTGCGGTTGGCCGGAGTCAGCCCGCAGCAAAGGCACCCGGAGGATGCAAGCGAAGTATCGCGACCTTCGCGAAGCTGCCTATGAAGACGCGCTTCTCTTCTACGTTCATCTCTGTGAGCTTCCGAGCTTTCGGGACTTCCTCGTGTTGTTCATCACCGAGGGTCATCGACGGTCTCGTCACAGAGTGTCGATCGCTAACTCAGACCCCGCGGTTGTGAAGCTCGCGGCCCGATGGATGCATATTTTGTCTGCGAACCATCTGACGTTTTCCGTTCAGTACCACGCTGACCAGAGGCTGGCTGAGATTCAGGCCTTTTGGGGCGCCCAGCTTGCTATTGCCCCTGGGGACATTCGGCTTCAGCGCAAGTCGAACAGTGGTCAGCTGGGGACGCGAACCTGGCGATCCAAGCACGGAGTCTTGACCGTCACCGCTGACGACACGTATTTCCGTGAGGCAATGCAGGCTTGGACCGATTGTCTCAAGGACACATGGCTAGACTCAAGCAGATTCGGGGCGTAGCGAAGCCTGGTTATCGCGCCTGCTTTGGGGGTAGGAGACCGCTGGTTCGAATCCAGCCGCCCCGATTTTGAAGTGGCTCGGGATCACCGTCGCGTCGGTTGCATTCGGGCTGCCCCCGATCGCCTTTCTGGTCGCCTCGGTGCTCGTGCAGGGTCATGCCGGCATCGCCTACTTCGAGGCGGTTGCCCAGATCATCCCGATCCTGATCCTGGCGCTGGCGATCGAGCTTCGCTATTTCTCGCCGACTCGCCAGCCGCCCGCAATGCTGGGCCTGCTCTTTCGGGACCCGGCCCGGGCGCGGTTGGTCGCAGCCATCTATGCGGCCGCGACCCTGCTCGCGCTGGTGTTCAGCGAGGCGGTCGCGCTCTGGGCCCTCGCCGAGGGAAGCTCGAACCAGTTGCAACTGAGCATCACCACCGCCGGCCTGACGGCCGGTGGCGTTGCCCTGGTGGTGGCGATCCTGTTGCCCGCCGGCGAGGAGACGCCTCGCTGACACCTTCAGGTCGTGTGGCGATAATCGCTTTGCCATGACCGTTCCAGCTGAGCATCGAGCTTTTGCGAACGAGGTCGCAGCGGCGAAAGCGCAAGACCCTATGCCGACTTTTGCGGTGCTCGCGGACACGACGGGCATCCCGGTAGAGGATCTCGTTCACTACGCCCTGGTCCGCTGGGCGGCTGCGGGCTCCGAGCTGTTGATGGCAGTCGAGCCGCAAGTGCTGCGCGACCTTGTCGAGGCGAAAGACCGCGAAGACTGGGACCGCGTGGCGGGAATCGTCGACTGGCTTGCGGCGGGCAGTTGACGCTGGACGCTTGTCCATTCACGAATTCCCTGGAAATAACCGATATGGCGGCCATGGAGAGCCATCCAGGAAGCCCGCGGCGCCGGGAACGGGTCGTCTTCGAAACCGACCGGCATCTCATCGTCGGTGACGTGACCCTGCCGCCCGAGGGCTACCAGAGCCGTTTCTCGGACGCGGTGAACCGGCCCGAAGTGGCCTTCATACCCCTGCTCAACGTCGAGATCACGCCCCTGGCCGGCGGCGAGGCGGTGCAGCGGGCTTTCATCGTCCTCGCCAAGGAGCACGTCAGGCTCGCCTACCCCGTCGGCGAAGACCGCTAGGAGTTCCTCCTAATAGCTGGTCTGCTCGCGCCGCCGCTTGCCGCCGGCGAAGGCGCCGACGTCGATCAGGAAGGCGGCGATGACGATGAACCACTCGAAGCCGAGGACGCCGTTCGACGAGGACCACATCACCGCGTAGGCAAGCGTCGTCCAGGGCAGGAGGAAGAAGCCGATCAGCGGCACGAGCCAGTTGTCGAAGGCGCGGCTGAGCAGGTCGCTGAAGAGGAACAGCACGAAGAGCGCCAGGCGTGGCGAGATCAGGGCGAAGAGAAGAGCCAGGCAGCCGATTACGCAACGCTACCCTCTGTTGGTGCTCTGGAACCGTCAGAAGAGCGAGAAGCCGGCGGCGGAGGATGCGCTTCCGGGCCGCAGCGAGCCATCCTTCGAGGTGCCCGAGCGCCACGCCGTGCTCGACGCGCCGTTGGCGCCGCCGTTCCCGGAGGGGCTCGAGACGGCCTACTTCGCGCTCGGCTGCTTCTGGGGGGCCGAGCGGCTCTTCTGGGTGCTCGACGGCGTCTACACGACGGCGGTCGGCTATATGAACGGGACGACCCCGCACCCCACCTACGAGGAGGTCTGCTCGGGCCAAACCGGTCACGCCGAGGCGGTGCTGGTCGTCTTCGACCCGAGGCAGGTCTCATACGCGCGCCTGCTCGAGGTCTTCTTCGAGGAGCACGACCCGACCCAGGGAATGCGCCAGGGCAACGACGTCGGCACCCAGTACCGCTCGGGCATCTACTTCACCGGCGACGCCCAAAAGGCGACCGCGGAGATGGCGCGCGAGGCCTACGACGAGGCTCTGCGCGCCGCCGGCCACGAGCCGATCACGACCGAGGTCGAGCCGGCCGGCCCCTTCTACTACGCCGAGGATTACCACCAGCAGTACCTGCACAAGGTGCCGAACGGCTATTGCGGTCTGGCCGGCACCGGCGTCTCCTGCCGCATCCCGGCTGCCACCGCGGATTAAGCAGCTCGCGCGCCCGCGGCGGCGAATAGCATCCCGCGATCGTGACCCCCTCCTTCGGCTCCTACATCGGCGGCTGCCTGGCGACGATCGGCATCGTCGCGGCGCTTGCCCTCGGCGGCTACTGGCTGCGGCGCTGGATCGTGCCCGAGTTCTCCGGCGCGTTGGCTCGCCTCGCCGACGCGACGCTCGCGGTCGCGCTGCTGATCCTGGCGCTGCAGCTACTCGGCTCGCTCGAGATCCTCACCGTCGGCTGGACGGTCGTCGTCAGCATCGCGATCGGGCTCGGCGCCGCGGCGCTCGGCTGGAAGATGGCGCCCCCGCAGAGCCGCGAGGTAAGCGCCCCGCAGGTGCAAACGGCAGCGCTGCTGATCGCGCTCGGCGTCGCCTCCTGGGTGGTCGCCGAGTGGACTTTCCCCTCGCAGCTCGCGCTCGACCACGGCATGTTCGGCGGCGACACCACCTGGTACCACATGCCTTTCTCGGGCCGGATCGCGCAGGAGGGGACGACGCTGCCGCTCCACTACACCGACCCGCTGCGGCTCGCGGCCTGGTTCTACCCGGGCAGCTCCGAGCTGGTCCACGCCGGCGGCATCGTCCTCTTCAAGAGCGACTGGCTCTCGCCGCTGATCAACATGATCTGGCTCTCGATCGCCCTGCTCGCCGCCTGGTGCGTCGGCCGCCCCTACAAGGTCGGCCCGGCGACGCTCGTCGCCGGCGCGCTCGTCTTCTCGGCCGGGGTGATGATCGAGACCCAGCCGGGGGAGGGGCGCAACGACATCATGGGGCTCGCCTTCCTACTCGCCTTCGCCGCCTTCTTGATCAATGGCCACCAGCGCCGCGCGCCAGAGGCGGGGGCGGTGCAGGACGCGCCCGAGCGCGACGCGCCGCTGCTCGACAAGGGGCCGCTGATCCTCGCCGGCGTCGCCGCCGGGCTGGCGATCTCGGTCAAGCTGCCGCTGCTGGCGCCGGTCGGCGCGATCGCGGTCGGCATGGTCGTGGTCAGCGGTGCCGGGCGCAGGATGGTGACGGCGGCGGCGATCGGGATACCTGCCTTCGTCGTCGGTGGCTACTGGTACGTGCGGGCGGCGATCCTCACCGGCGGCAACCCGATCCCGCAGTCGAAATGGGGGCCGCTTAACCTGCCGCGGCCAGACCAGCTGCCACTCGATCCGCGGCCCCGCTTCGCGGTGGCCGATTACCTCACCGACCCGACCATCTACCGGCGTTGGTTCTTCCCCGACCTGAGCGACGCGCTCGGCCCGCTCTGGCCGCTGATCCTGATCATCGCCGTCGCCGCCGCGGTCTTCATCGCGGTGCGCTCGCGCAACCAGATCCTCCGGGTGGTCGCCGCCGCCGCGCTTTTGACCGCGGTCGTCTACCTCTTCACGCCGCTCACCGCGGCCGGCCAGGAAGGCTCGCCGACGGGCTTCTTCACCAACACGCGCTACCTGATGCCGGGCCTGCTCCTGGCGCTGACCCTGGTGCCGATTGCGCGGCCGTTGCGGGCCCCCGATTCGCGTGCTTGGCAGACGCTGCTCTTCTTGGTCGGCGTCTACGCGATCACGGTGCTGACCACCCCGCGCTGGTACCCGGACTACATAGTCGGCACGGTCTTCCTCACCCTGGCCTTGGTCTGGGCGCCCGCGGCGCTTGGCCTGCTGCGTGGGCGCCGCCGGGTCAGCCGCGCCTACGTAATGGTGGCTTCAGGTGTCGTTCTTCTCTTAGCCGTAGTCCTCGGGCGTGCCCAGGAGGTCCAGTACTACAAGCAGCACTACCAGAACCCGCTGCCTTTCCTGCAGGACGGCGGCCCGCGGAAGGCTTACACCTTCGCCCACAACCGTGAGGGGGCGCGGATCGGCCTCGCCGGGTCGGGCGAGATCTTCTTCGGCCAGTACGGTTTTTACGGCAAGAACCTGGACAACTACGTCCAGTACATCGGCGTCGAGGGACCGAATGGGGAGTACCGCCTGGCGACGACCTGCCGCCAGTTCCGCCACCAGGTCAACGAGGGCGACTACGACTTCCTGATCACCAGCAAGGCGACGCAGGACATGCCCGAGGCCGACTACTGGTATCCGGTCTACGCCTGGCTGAAAACCGACCCGGCGCTGGAACTGGTGCTCGAAGAGCCCGACATCACCCCGCAGCCCGACTACGTCTTCAAGGTCAAGGGCGAGCTCGACGAGACCTGCGCCGACGTCGGCGAGTGACGTCAAACAGCGGCGAGGGCGTGGTCGCGGACCAGCCCGGCTGAGCGCTCGGGCCGCTCCCACCAGAACATGTGGCCGACGTCCTCGAGCAGCTGCGGCTCGACCGCGAGCAGCGAGGCGATCTGGATCCCGTTGTCGGCGAGGAGCAGGCGGTCGGCGGTGCCGTGGATGACCTGGGTCGGAACGGAGAGCTGGGCGAGGCGGGCGCTGGTGTCGTGCGCGGCGCAGGCCTGCATCTGCTGGAGGACCACGTCTTTGGGCGCTTGCAGCGCGACCGCCATCTCGCGGAAGGCTTCGTAGCGGCTCTCCTCGGCGCGGAAGCCGGGCGAGAGATTGATCTCCCACATCGCGCGCAGCACCTGCTCGCGATCGCCGGAGGCCATCGCCGCCCCCAGCATGCGCAGATCCTCGTCGGCCATCAGCTTGCCCTGCGGGCCGCCGCAGTAGGTCGCGCCCAGGCTCAGCGTGCGGATCCGCCCCGGGTGGGCCAGCGCCAGCTCCTGGGCGATCATCCCGCCCATCGAGATGCCGAGGACGTGGACGCGCTCGAGCTCGAGCGCGTCGAGCAGGGCGAGGACGTCAGCGGCCAGGTCGGCGATCTCGAAGGGCAGCTGCGCCTGCCCCGACAGGCCCATGCCGCGGTTGTCGAAGACGATGCACTCGAAGCTCTGCTCGAGCGGCCCGAGGAAGGCCCGCCCCCAGGCCATGTGCGTCGCGCTCATACCCTGGATCAGCAGCATCGGCTCGCCCGCCCCAGCGCGCAGGTAGTGAAGCTCGGTGCCTCCCGCATCGATGCTTGGCATCGAGGCGATCCTACGCAAAGCGGCTTGCCAGGGCCGTAATCTAGGCGGACCCGCCCCCGTAGCTCAGTTGGACAGAGCAACGGCCTTCTAAGCCGTGGGTCGCTGGTTCGAATCCAGCCGGGGGCGTTTGGGCGCCCATGGGCCGAATTTCATCCGCTCCGCTTTGCAGGGGGACTCACAATCCGTGGAGCGCAGGTTTGGTCCCGCCCGACCCATCGTGCGAATCCAATGTGAAACGGCTCGGCCAGGTCAGCGCAGAAGTTCGAGGACCGCTTGCTCGCTCGCTCTTGACGGATTCGCCCAGTCGGTGTCCTGCGCCGCCCCGCTGAGGACCGTCCAGGCTCCGGCGGCTGCGGTTGGCCAGACGTGGTACTCGTTGTACGGGTTGTCGGTGATGGTGCGGTCGGCGCCGAGCGGGGCGAGACCCTGCTTGCGGGTCACGTCCCACCAGGAGCTCATGCTCGCGTCCAGCGCTTCGGTCGACTGGCCGAGGAAGCTCGAGACGAAACGCATCTCTGCGGTTCCCTCGAACCAGAGGACATCAGGCGCCCCCTTGCCGATGTAGGGGCGGTAGCCGCTGAACGGCCCCTTGGCTTCGTAGGTCATGTTGTAGCTCGCCGCCTCGTTCGACAGCGCGATCGAGCGTCCGTCGATGGCGAAGTTCTGCTGGGCGTACTCGTAGACCTGCTTCGCCAGGTCGTCGTCGCCGATGAAGCGGGCATAGACGATGCCGAGCGCCTGGGTGTCGAGCGGGATGACTTCGTCGCCCACGCCCTGGCGGAAGTGCGCGAGCCCTGCGTCGCGAACGATGAGCTGTGAGTCGATGCTCTTGGTGATCCCCGCGGCGGCCTCGCGATAGGCGGTCGCGGTGCCTTCGTCACCCTGTTCTTCCAGCTGCTGGGAGAGGGTCATGAGCGCGATCAGGGTGAGGATGTTGTGTTGGGTCGAGACCCACTTGACGTCTGGGCCGCCCCGCACGAGGCCTTCCTCGTTGCGCAGCGACAGGAGGTAGTCGACTGCGCGCCGGGAGTTGTCGAGGTAGAGCGTGCTGCCGAACGCCGAGTCGTAGTCACTGAAGGCAATCGCGCTGAATGCGACCGAGCCGGCGCGAACGGTGCCGCTGCTCTCGCCGGTCCGGACATCGAAGGCGAATTCGATCGAGCCGTTCTTGCGCTGTAGCGCTGCCAGCTGGTCAAGCAGGCGACCGGCCTGATCCTGGAGGCCGACCGATGCGAATGCGGTAGCCGTGACTGCGGAGTCATACGTCCAGGACCAGTTGAGCAGGCGTTCGTAAGACGGGTCATCGGTGGGGATGTCGAACGAACGGATCAGCTGCAGGGACGTGATCCGGGTGCCGGTCGAAAGGCGAAGTGCGACGTTTTCGCTTTGCGAGGACTTCGTTCCGGGCCGCGCCACGGAAGCGCGCATCTCGATTGGCGCCGCGACTGAGGCCGATGCTTGTCCTCTGCGGTGACGAGCGATGCAGCGGCCGCGTGCTTTTCCGGGACGCTCTGCGCACGCGACAGGCTTGCGCGGGCCGACCTGACGGGCCAGCCATCGCGTGATCGCCCTCTTCGGGCGGTGCGCCTTCGTCGCTGGCCAGGCACGCCGAACGTGCCCGCCGAGGCGCTGAGCGCTCTTCGCGCCGTTTGCCTGAACCGAGGACGCGGTCTTGGACGGCGTGCTTGACGCGGCGGCGGCAGGACCGGCGGTCGGAACGACACTTATTGCTGCGAACGCAGCAGTGAGGATCAAAGGGGTCAGCAAACGACGAGGGCGAAGCGACATAGAGAGTCCTTGCGTAGGTGAGGGGGAACGACATGCGTTCATCGACCGTTTGGTCGCGGACTTGAGTTGGGAGGTCGCCGGCACGCTTTAGGTGGGCACTGGGACCGTCGATAGGCAGGTGACGATGACTTCCCTGACTGGTCTCATCGTGCTGGTGGGATCGAGTTTGTTGCTGTGGATAGCGCTCGTCGGTCTCGCTGTCACTCGTAAGCTGTTGCGTGATCGTCGAGAGCTGCGATCGGGCGAGCGCCGCGCCCGCTACGCGGCGGCACTCCGTGACGAGGACTCCGCCGCCATCGCCGCGATCTGCGGCGACGTTTGGAGCGCCGCTGCGCAGGTCGATCTCGCGGTCGCTATCGACGCGGTGTACGCCACGCTCTCCCGCTCGCAGCTCAGCGCTCTCCGCCACGCCATGGAGGCCTCCGAGCTGCTCGAGAGACTGAGCGCGGACCTCGGATCCCGTCGTCCGACCACCCGTGCCCGCGCCGCTTTGCTGCTCACGCGACCCGGCGTGCCGGCGGTTGTCGAGCAGATCGTCCCCTTGCTGGGTGACCCCGACCCGGACGTGCGTCTCGTCGCCTGCTCTGGACTCGCCCGTGCGGCTACCCCAGATGCCGCCGAGGCGCTGATCTGGGGCCTCGTGGCCCACGTGCTGCCACCTGAGCGGATCATCGAGCGGCTCGGAGCGCCCTGGGCCGTGGAGACCGTTCTCGTCGCATTGGGAGAGGGCCCCACCCCGGTCTCAGAAGTCCTTACCGGTGTCGCACCGCGCGGTGAGGAGGTCGAGCTCGACGCGAGCCTCGCGCGCGCCTTGGGTCTCGCTCGCGATCCTCGCGCCGCAACCGCGCTCGCCGCCCTGCTGGACAGGGACTCGGTGGAGGTGCGGATCTCCGCGGCACGTGCGCTCGGGCGGGTCGGTGGGGCGGCATGCGTGCCGGCCCTGATCGCCACCCTGGAATCGGATGACTGGCCGGTTCGCGCCCAGGCGGCGAAGTCGCTTGGCGCACTGGGCGCCGCTGACGCCTTGGAGCCGCTGGAGCGATGTCTCTCTGACCAGGCCTGGTGGGTGCGTGCGAATGCGGCGCGTGCGCTGCGCGATCTCGGCGAGCCGGGAATTGAGGCACTCCAGCGCACCTTGGAGCACGACGATCGCTACGCGGCTGACCGGGCACGCGAGCAGCTTGCGCTGCACGCGGTGATCGAGGAGCACGCAGCAGCATGATCGGCCTGCTCGAACAGATCCTGCACGGCTTCAACGTCTTCACGCTGGGCTACTTCGTCGTGCTGCAGCTGACCTTCACCGTGCTCGCGATCGTGGGCTGGCGGGCGATCGAGGACTACGTCGAGCGGCGGCCGATGCGCGACTACCGTGCTGTAGCCGAGTCAGAGATGAGCATGCCCGTCTCGATCCTCGTGCCGGCTTACAACGAGGCTCCTTCGATCGTCGCCTCGCTGCGCTCGCTGCTCACGTCGCAGTTCGTCGAGTTCGAGATCGTCGTTGTCAACGACGGCTCGACGGACGGGACGATGGCGGCGCTGACGGATGCCTTCGGTCTCGTCAAGGTCGGCCGCATCCCGCGCTCCAACATTCCTACGCAGCTGGTCCGCGGTGTGTACACGAGTCCGCTCGAGCCGCACGTCGTTGTCATCGACAAGGTCAACGGCGGCAAGGCCGATGCGTTGAACGCCGGCATCAACCACGCGATCTACCCGCTCTTCTGCGCAATCGACGCTGACACGATCCTCGACGCTGACGCCCTGTCGCGTCTGGTCTGGGAGTTCCAGGCAGAGCCGGAGACGGTCGCCGTCGGCGGGATAGTGCGCATCGTCAACGGATCGGAGTTCGAGGACGGACGCCTTGCCAGAGTGCGCACGCCGCGGAACCTGCTCGCCAACCTGCAGATCATCGAGTATTTGCGGGCCTTCCTCGGCGGCCGTATCGGCTGGTCGAAGAGCGGCATGCTGCTGATCATCTCGGGGGCCTTCGGGCTCTTTCGGCGCGACGTGTGCGTCGAGGTCGGCGGCTATGACCCGACGACCGTCGGCGAGGACGCCGAGCTTGTGCTGCGGCTGCATCGCCACCAGCGCGAGCGCCAGAAGCCCTGTCGGATCACGTTCTTCCCCGACCCGATCTGCTGGACGGAGTGCCCGGAGGATCTCGGCACGCTCGTGCGCCAGCGGGACCGCTGGCAGCGTGGCCTGATCGAGATGATCGCCCGCCACCGAAAGATGCTGCTGCGGCCCCGCTACGGGCGGATCGGCTGCGTCGCGATGCCGTACTTCATCTTCTTCGAGTTGCTCGGCCCCACGATCGAGTGCCTCGGCTACACCCTGTTCGCACTTTCCCTGGTTCTCGGGCTCGTCTCGCTCCCGTTTGCGCTGGCGTTCTTCGCCGTCTCCCTGACCTACAGCCTCGTGCTGAGCTTTCTCGTGATCCTGATGGAGGAGCGCGCCTTCCGCCGCTATCCGGGCTGGAGCGACCTCATTCGCCTGACCCTCTGCGCTGTCGCCGAGAACGTCGGCTACCGTCAGCTGCTCGCGGTCGTGCGCATGCGTTCGTGGTACACGCTGATGCGTCGTAAGCAGCACTGGGGGGAGATGACGCGCAAGGGGTTTGGCCCATTGCTGCCCGGCGGGGTCGACGTCGGTGCCGCCCCGGGCCTCGATCCAACGGCCGATCCAGTCCTCGCAGGCGAGGCCCCGGCGGAGCGGTAGGTCCAAAATGTAGTCCCGAGATGTCAGGCGATCCGCTCACGCCGCAGCCTTAACGTCCGCATGTAGCAAAAGGCTCATGTGCGACCGTTGGTCCGTCGATGGCCCAGTAGCGAGGGCAATCGCTCTCGCCACCTGTACCGCTCCAGCAAAGCGGTTATCCAAAGGAGCGGTACCAATGACGAACCGTGCAGCAAGAAGCCATGGAAACCGAGAGCGGCGGTGGTGGCCGACCCCCTCGATCCTCCTCGCTGGAGCCGCCGTGTTTGTCGTCCTCGGCGGATCGGCGGTCGCAGCAAACGGCCTCATCCACGCCGCCGACATCGCGCCGGGGGCGGTTGCCAGCAAGGCGATCAAGGATGGTGCGGTCCAACCCAGGGACCTGAGTGCGAGCATGCAGGCGTTTCTGGAAGGCGGCCAGGCCGTTGCTGGTGCGCAGGGTGCCACGGGCCCCGGTGGAACCCCCGGCAGCAACGGGGCCAACGGTCCGAACGGTGCCAATGGCGCTAACGGCATCGACGGGGCTCACGGCAGCAACGGCGTCGCCGGTGCCAACGGCATCAATGGCATCGACGGGATCGACGGCAGCAATGGGGCCAACGGTGCCAATGGGGCCAACGGCGCAAACGGCGCCGAAGGAGCGAAAGGCAGCAACGGGGCCAACGGTCCGAACGGCGCCAATGGCATCGATGGAACCGACGGCGCCGATGGGATTGACGGAGTTGACGGCATCAACGGAACCAACGGCAACAACGGAACCAACGGCACGGTCGCCCCGTTGTCGGCGACGAAAGGACTGACTCCGCTTCCCACTGCCAGTCCCCCGACCACTGTGGTCGAACTGGCAGTTCCGGCGGGCAACTATGTCGTCCTGGCAAAGACCCAGCTCTCTCACACCGGCGCCGGAGACAGCGTCGAATGCACGCTGAAGGCAGGCGCCACCACGATCGATCAGATCGCGATGAAGACGCTGCCTGCTCTCGCCGCGATCCCGGCCTCGCTGCAAGCGGTGACTACGACGACGACGTCGCCGACCGTGCTGAGTGTCCAGTGCAGTGTTCTGGTGGCCAACGGGGCGGCCAACTTCAGCAGTCTGATCGCGATCCCGACCGCGTAGGACTTTCGTTGAAGCCCCCTAGGTCCGGCAGGGGAGGGACCTAGGGGGCCTGAGATAACTGCCATGGATCAGCTGACGGCGGTCGTCCGTTACCAGCCGCCACTGAGTGCTCACTATCAGGGCTTCTGTGGGCGAGCACAATCCCCCGGATGTGGGAAAGCGCTGTGGAATCCCCCAAAGGGGCCACTTGGCGGTTTGCCCCTTTACTTGGGGTACCCCTTAGTACCTGACAGCCGCGCAGGGCGAGGATGGCTATGTTTTGGGCCAAGCCTTGCATCAGCAAGGTCTTGCGTCTTATCGTACGAAATAGAGTAATCGGCAACTCCAGGTCTAGAAACGAGCGAGGTCGTAATGGCTTCTCCTGACCTTCCTGGTGAGGGAGAGAATGGCTCGCTCTTTTTGGAGGGCGAGACCGGTTCCCAGGCAGCCGTGCGCTTGCGGGCGGCGTTTGAGCGGTCGCGACACCCCATGCTCATCGCCGACGACCAGCGACGCTGGGTCACCGGGAACACTGCTGCGTGTGACCTGCTGGGAATCAGCTGGGAGGAGATTCCCTGGCGAACGATGGACGAGTTCACGTCTCCCAACGAGCGTAAGAAACTCGAGGAACAATGGGCGGCGTTCCTCGCGAGTGGAGGGGCGGAGGGGTGGTACCAGTTATATGTTCCGGACCGCGGACCGGTGCCAGTCGAGTTCAGCGCCACCGCCAACGTACTGCCTGCCCGCCACCTTTCTGTCTTCATCCCACCCGAGGAGGCATCTGCTGAGGCGACGAAGGCCCTGGCCAGCAAAGCGACCTGGGCGCCGGTGGTGGCAGAGGGGACTGGCCGGCTACCACTTACCGAGCGTGAGCGCGAGGTCATGACTTTGGTTGCGTCGGGGCTTCAGAGCGGTGACATTGCGGAGCGCCTGTTTCTCTCCCCGGAGACCGTCAAGTCCCACGTTCATAACGCGCTGGGCAAGCTCGGGGCGCACACGCGTGCACATGCCGTGGCAATCGCGTTGGTGACAGGGCAGATCACCTGGGAGATATAGCCGCGCATCAATCCCAACCTTTTTGGGTAGCTTCGTTGGGGGATATTCGCACCGCCTCATATATTCGGGGGATTGTGTTCTTTGGGTCGAGCTTCGATAGTGCGGCTTAGGCGGCCCGGCAATTCGACCAATTCATCACAGCCTCCCGTGTGTCGATCCCGCGCCATTAGCCCAGCTCCCTGGGCTCTGTCCTATTGGGGCCCAGGGGGTGCAAAAGAAGCGAGGGTAGTATGAGGCTGGGTTCAATCAGAGTCTTCTGCTCGTTTTGGGTCTAATGCTGGTGCCCGTGAGCAGTTCCCAGGCAGCGACGTTAGTGGGCCTTGGGACGGCGGACAGCTACTGATTCGCTAGGACGACGCCAGTGAGCCCTGAGCCAGCCAGCTCCGCAACCGCCAACTCGACCTTCGAGCAGTTGCTTGAGGCCGCGCCAGACGCGATCGTCGGGGTGGACGGCGACGGCAAGATCGTCTTTGTCAACGGTCAGACCGAGACTCTCTTTGACTGTTCCCGTGAGGCTCTGGTCGGCGAGGAGGTAGAGGTGCTTGTCCCGGATCGCTTCCGTGACTTCTTTCCGCGTCACCTGGAGAGTTACTTCATCGAACCCGCGCCGCGGTCGACGGGCGCGAAGCTCGAGCTGTGCGGACGGCGACAGGATGGCAGCGAGTTTCCAGCGGAGATCTCGCTGTCTTCGATCGAGGCCGAGGAAGGTCGGCTGGTCATTGCAGCTATCCGCGATGTCACCGAGCGGCGGGCAGCGGAGAAGAAGTTCGAGCAGTTCCTCGAGTTTGCGCCGGACGCGATCGTGGGAGTTATGCCCACCGGGGAGATCGTCCTGGTCAACCAGCAGGCGGAGACGCTCTTCGGCTACAGCCGCGACGAACTCATCGGCAAGCTGGTCGAGTCGCTCGTCCCAGAGCGCTTCCGCGAGGTCCATCCCAACCATAGGACCGACTATTTCCACGAGCCGCGGACGCGGCCGATGGGCGCCGGTGTCGAGCTCTACGCCATGCGCAAAGACGGATCGGAGTTCCCCGCGGAGATCAGCCTCTCGAGCATCGATACCGAGGAGGGGACCCTCGCCACGGTTGCCGTCCGCGATGTCAGCGATCGCGCCGAGAGTGAGCGCGAGCGAACTCTGTTGGAGCAGTTGCACCAAGCGCAGCGCATGGAGAGCGTTGGCCAGCTCGCCGGCGGCATCGCCCACGACTTCAACAACATCCTCGGTGTGATCATGAACTACGCCGAGTTCGTCGCCGACGTGCAGGAGCCTGATTCCGAGGCGTTCGACGACGTCGAGGAAATCCGCCGCGCTGCTGAGCGTGCGGCCGCGCTGACCCGGCAGCTGCTGATCTTCAGCCGGCGTGAGGTCGTCCAGCCGGAGGTTCTCGATCTGCGGCGAGTCGTTTCGGGGGTCGAGAACCTCCTGCACAGGGCGCTGGGCGAGCGGGTCGAGATGGAGACCTTCTTCGGCGAGGACCTGATGGCGATCGAGGCCGATCCCGGCCAGATCGAGCAGGTGCTCGTCAACCTTGCGGTAAACGCTCGCGACGCGATGCCCGACGGGGGTCGCCTCCTGATCGAGGCATGCAACGCCGAGCTCGACGACGAGTACGCCTACATGCATCCCGACACCGAGCCGGGTGATTACGTTCGGCTGAAGGTCAGCGACACCGGGGTTGGTATGGACGAGCAAACCATCCAGCGAGCCTACGAACCGTTCTTCACCACCAAGGGAAAGGCTGAAGGAACCGGTCTCGGCCTCGCGACCGTGTATGGCATCGTCACTGGTGCGGGTGGCCGGATCGACATCTACTCCGAGCCCGGAATGGGTACCACCGTAAAGATTCACTTTCCCGCCAGCTCTGTTGGTCCCAGCAAGCACAATGCCCAACCCAAGGAGCGGCCGGCCGGCCGCGGCGAGGTGGTCTTGGTCGTTGAGGACGAGCCCGACGTGCGACGGATGGCCGAGCGCATCCTCGGCAAGGGCGGCTACTCGGTGATCGGCACCAGCGGCGGTGAGGAGGCGCTCGCCGTCTGCCGGCGAGTGGACCAGCCGATCCACCTGCTCCTCACCGACGTGATCATGCCGGAGATGCTCGGTACCGAGCTGGTTGAGCAGGTTAACGCGATCCGGTCGGAGCTGGAGGTCATCTTCATGTCCGGCTACAGCCACGAGGTGCTGACACCGGAGGCACTCACGGGGCAGGGGGTTGGTGCTTTCATCGAGAAGCCGTTCAGCGCCAGCCAGCTGCTCAAGGCGGTCCGCGGCCTGCTCGACTCAGGAGTAGGCGCCACCGAGGGCAGCGGAAGTGACGGGTAACCGGTGTCAGGCGAGCGGATCCTCCTGGTTGATGACGAGGTGTCCTTGCGCCAGACGTTTTCGCGTGCCCTGGTTGCGGACGGATACGAGTGCGCTACCGCGGAGAGCGTTCCCGGGGCCCGCGAGGTGCTCGACGCAGATCGCTACGACCTGGTCATCTGCGACCTAAACATGCCCGGCGAGAGTGGGATGACTCTCCTCGAGGAGCTCGACAAATCCGACCGCGAGATTGCGGTGTTGATGGTGACCGGCGAAGACAACCCGGCAATCGCTCATCTGGCGAGCGAGCGGGGGGCGGACGGCTACATGGTCAAGCCCTGCAGTCGCAATGAGCTGCTGATCCATGTCGACTGTGCGCTTGAACAGTCGCGCCGCCGCCGCGATCAACGGCATCTCAGCAATCACTCCCTACCAGAGGCACGTAAGAGGGCAACCGAGGTGAAGGAGGCACTGATGGATGTTGCGGAGCGCGAGCGGTTGATCGATAACCAGCAGGCCGAGATGCTGCGACGGTTGAGTGAGGCAGTCGGCAAGCGAGACCTGGAGACGGGCGCCCATATCCGTCGCATAGGCCGCAACTCCGCGTTGCTCGCCCGGGCCTGTGGAGTCGAGGGGGAGGAGGCGGTGCGCGCTATCGCTTTGGCCGCCCCGATGCACGATGTCGGCAAGGTGGCGATTCCCGACGCGATCCTGTTGAAGCCGGGGGGGCTGAATCGCGGCGAGCGCGAGGTGATGAGGCGGCACGCTCAGATCGGCCACGACATCCTTGCCTACTCAGGCTCTCCCCTGCTCGACCTTGCCGCGGAGATCGCTGTCACCCACCATGAGCACTTCGACGGAAATGGCTATCCGGCAGGCTTGCCCGGCGAGAAGATCTTGCTGGCCGGGCGCATCGTTGCGATAGTCGATGTCTTCGACGCGCTGATCAGCGATCGTCCCTACCGGACGCGGCTACCGCTGGAGCGCACGCTCGAGATCATGCACGAGGGCAGGGGTACCCACTTCGATCCCGCCTTGCTCGATTGCTTCATCGAGCACGTTGACGAGGCACTCGAGGTGCCGGGAGTCGAGGCGAGCTCGTCGCGGTGAACGAGCAGCCCCGCACCTGCCAGCCCACCGAGACTCACGTTCTGCTCGGGTTTGGTCGATTGATTCGCGAACACTTCGAACTCGCCAAAAAAATGACCGCCGCGCTTCCCCCTCCAACCGGCATCGCCCAGACCGACTCAGATCGGGGGGGATCTGGGCATTTGGATGATGGAGTGCACGGCAACGAGCCGCCCTCGAAGCGCAGGCGTCTCTTCAATCACGCGCTGCGTCGGCTCGGTTCCGGCCTGCGGCGTTACTCCTTTGCGCTGAGGATCGTGCTGGCGTTGATGGTCAGCATGACCATGTTGGTCGTGGGGAGTCAGATTTTCTTCACCAACGCGATTACCCAACAGCTGATCGATCAGGGATCGCGTTACTACGGCGCCGAGGGTGTCGCACTGGAAAAGGCTTATCGCGAGGGATCGGGCCCGGCCGACGCGATGGACGACACTCTCGATCTTGTCGACTCGCTGAGAGACCGCCCCGACATCGTTTCGGCAACTCTCTTTGACGCCGGGATGAGGGAGGTGGTTGCGCCCCGCGACTCCAATCTGCGCGGACGGATCGACCCGAACCCCAAGTTCGACGCGGCACTGAGCAAGGGGCAGAGTTTCGCTGGGGTCGAGACCGAGAGCGAGGAAGGTGCCTCGCGCTTTGAGTTCATCGTGCCGGTGAAGCTCGATGGTAGGCGTTACGTGCTGGAGGTCAACCAGGACGCGAGCGCGCTCAACACCCAGGTTGCTGCGTTGCGAGACAAGACCGTCATCTTCTCCACGATCGCGCTGATCGTGGCCTTGGTGCTGTTCTATTTCATCGCCGGTCGCGCCCTCGTGCGTCGACACGGCAAGGCGCTCAGGGGCGCCAGCCGCGACCCGCTTACCGACCTCGGCAACCACAGCGTGTTTCAGGAGGAGCTGGCACGCGCGGTTGCATTTGCCGGGCGGCGCGGCGAGCCGGTTGCGTTGGCGCTGCTCGACCTCGACGACTTCAAGCTCGTCAACGACCGATTTGGACATCGGCGGGGCGACGACGTCCTGGCCGAGTTCGCGCTGGTACTCGAGTCAGGCAGGGCCGAGGACCGCGCCTTCCGCATCGGCGGTGACGAGTTCGCCCTGCTGATGCCAGGTAGCGACGACAAACGAGCGCGAATCGCTCTCGAGCGGCTCCTGGTCAAGGCCAGTAGCAGCCATAGCCCGACGTCTCTAACTGCCGGCATCGCCGTGATTACGCCGGGTATCGATGGCGACCCTGCGGCTCTCTGGGAGCAGGCCGACGCCGCCCTTTATGAGGGGAAGCGCACCGGAGGGGGACGCGTGATGGTGTTTGACGACGTTGCGGATCGGCTCTCGGTCGTTACCCCTGACAAGGTCCACTCACTACGTACGCTGTTGGCGGAGCCTCGATTGGAGACGGCGTTCCAGCCGATTTGGAAGCTTCAGGATGATGAGATCCTCGGCTTTGAGGCGCTGGCCCGCCCGTGGCCCGGATACGGGTTCGAGGGCCCAGCCGATGCCTTTGCCGTCGCCGAGAAGATCGGCCGGGCGCACGAGCTGGACGCCGTCTGTCGCGCCGCCGCCCTTGCCCGAGCAGACGAGCTGCCCGAGGGCGTGCTGCTGTTCCTCAACGTCAATCCCCACTCACTGATTCACGGCACGATCGACGCCGACCGCCTCCTGCGCGCCGTGAAGGCGGTGGGGCTCGACCCGAAGCGCGTGGTGCTCGAGATCCCCGAGCGCTCGCCGGCACGGTTGGACCATGTGATTGCGAGCGCAAAACGACTGCGGCAGCTCGGTTTCCAACTCGCTCTCGATGACGTAGGTACCGGGAACACGGGCCTCGAGATGCTCCGGGACCTTCCGGTTGATTTCGTCAAGATCGATCGGTCCGTGATTGCGGCCGCTGTGGATGATCCGAAGGCCCAGGCTCTCTTGATGGCCATCATCGCCTTTGCACGGCGGGCCGACGCTTTCGTCATCGCCGAGGGAATTGAGTCCGAGCAGATCCTGTCCTTCGTTCGGCAGGCGCACGAGATGGAGGTCATGAACGATCGGGTGATCGACGGAGGGCAGGGCTTCATCCTGGGCCGGCCCGATCCCGACCTGAAGAGCGCACCGGCAGAAGTTCCCTCCATCAGCGAGATCACGGTCTCGGGCGCAGCCGCAGCCGTCGGGGGCCCGTCGTGATGAGCCCTGCGTCGGGACTCGTCAAGGCCGATGCGCCGACGGAGCTCGTTCCACCGAAGGAGAGCCAAGATGTCGCCGTTCGAATCTTGGTGACCGACGATCAGCCCGAGATGCTCGAACTGATGGATCGCGCTCTAGGGGATAGCTTTGAGTGCGAGTTCGCGAGCGATGTCGAGCAGGCCCACGACAAGCTCTCCTCCGGCAGCTTCCAACTCGTCATATGCAACATCGACGCCGCGGGCGAAACGGGGCTAGCCCTCGCCGAGGAGATCGTCCAGGCATACCCCGACACGGCCACCGTTGTCCTGATGACGGGGGATGACGATCCCGAGGCCGCAAGGCAGGCATTTGCTCTCGGCGTGTTCGGCTATCTGGTCGAGCCGTTTTGGCCCGGACAGCTGTTGATCACGGTGATGAGCGCGCTGCGACGGCGCGAGCTGGAGATCATCGAGAAAGCACACAGCCAGAACCTCAAGGACCAGCGGCAGACGATCATCGATATGGCGCCGATGCCGATCTACGCCAAGGACGCTTCTTATCGCTATGTCGTTGCGAATACGAAAGCCGATGATCTCGCCGGGTTACCGCGAGGCGAGCTGATTGGCCTCACCGACGAGGCGATCATGCCCCCCGACGGAGCGAGGATCGCTAATGAAATCGATCGTCGGATCCTGGAGGGGGGAACGATCTATGAAGCAGATGAGATCGTGGAGGTCGGCGGGGTAGAGAGAACCTTCAAGACGGTCAAGTTCCCTCTCCTTGGAGAGGAGGGCCAGATCACCGCCGTCGGTGGCATCTCAGCGGATATCACGGCTGAGAACGAGGCGATTCGACTGAGCGAGGAGCTGGCGGCCAATCAACAGAAGGCGATCGAGGAACTGCAGCTGTCTCGCCAGGAGACGATAGGGGGGCTTGCCAAGGCGATCTCCCTTCACGATTCCGCGACCGGCGAGCACGTCGACCGGATGGCGGCGATCGCCGCTTTCTTGGGAGGCATGTTGAATCTTGACCCCGGCCGCGTTCAGCTGTTGCGCGCCGCGGCCCCAATGCACGACGTGGGAAAGATCGGCATTCGGGCTGAGATTCTCCGCAAGGCCGGACCGCTGAGCGCTGAGGAGCGCAAGGAGATGGAGCGCCACACGGTGATCGGCCACGAGATCTTCGCCCATTTCCAGAGCGATCTATCGCGTATGGCTGCGACGATCGCCCTCACCCATCACGAGCGCTATGACGGCGGTGGCTACCCGCAAGGGCTGGTCGGGGAGCAAATACCACTCGAGGGCCGCATAGTCGCTATCGCCGACGTCTTCGATGCTCTGCTCAGCGATCGTAGCTACAGGCTGGCGCTGCCGCTGGATGAGGCGGTCGCCGTAATCAGAGAGGGTAGAGGTACTCACTTCGATCCACAGATCGCCGATGTCCTCCTTGGCCACCTCGATGAAGCCCTCTCCTGCCGCGGTTAGATCCCCGCTGGGGGAGATCGCGGACAAGTTCGAAACGAATGGTCGCGAAATCAGTTGGGGCACCAATGCCGCCAGCCCGAGGCTGCTTAACCGAGGGCGTTAGCCTCTTCTAAGCCGTGGGTCGCTGGCTCGAATCCAGCCGGGGGCGTTTGACGGCAATCCCACCCTAACGCCGGATACCGCGGCCACGACTGACGTCGAATCGTCAGCTTGGTTTCCGTGGGCACCACATTTGGGCATCAAGCCGGTTATCTGACGAGGCAGCGATCAAGGGCTCGGTTTTGGAGGGATCGGAGGGGTCGAACGGGCAGTCTCGAAAACCGTTGGCCCCCTTTGGGCGCTCGTGGGTTCGAAATCCCACCCCCTCCGGTCAGCAAAAGGTTCTTTTTAGGGGCGTCGTTCCCTAATCAGAGAGCGGAAGGGGATGTCGTCGGCTGACGCGGCCCCCCGTCTCCTTTCGAAGCAGACTCGACCGATCAGCGCCCATCGGCTGATTTCTTACAAGGAGATTGCCGCGCGCGAAGGCTGGACCTACACGAAGGTCAACCCGCTGTATTGGGGAGGACCGAGCTGCCCCTTCGTGCCTTATGAGCTGCCGTTGACTACCCGTCGGGCCGGCTTAGACTTGTCCTATGAGGTTCTTGCGCGAGCTCTTGATCGCAGTCTTGGCTGTGTACCTAGTTCGATGGCTCGACAGTTCAGCCCCAGCGCTTGGCGCGGAAATTGCAGAGAACGCCGTTGCCGTTGTCGTTCTTGCGTTCCTTGCGGGATGGGGCGTCACCTTCGCCTATCTCGCCTATGGCGGCGAAGATAGGCTGATCGCCAAGCGCTGTCCATTTCGTTCCTACGGAGGACGCTTGCTGTGGGCGGTTTGGATCTTTGTCTTCTATCTCTCCGGTTTCGTCGTCAATAGCGGAATGTCAAGCATGTATGACCCCCGGACGACCACCCGGCGCGAAATCAAAAGGTCGGTAAGGCTCGCCTGGGAGAACCTTGCCCTCGCGCCAGCGCCCTCTGCCTAAGTCTTCTTCCGCTAGGTCGCTCGTTTGCATGCCGGGGGCCGCGAATTTGTGCTGCTTCACGTCTTGGGATCGCCCATGAACTCAATTGCTGAGCGACACGGCCCAGAGTCGCGCGTCGTCATTTGAGCCCGACTATCCCGACCGACTGCGCGCTACCCCCGATTCTCCGCCCGTTCTTCCTCGGGTTGACCCTGACGCAAACTGCTTGGCTGACGGCGTTAGGCGAAAGGCGGCGGCGCAGGGAGGATTAGACCTCTAGCGCCTTCTCCTGCCTCGATCTATGGAGCGACTAAGTAACTCCCAACAACGCCCCGGACCGGAGTACTTCAGCAAGACGTCGCTTTGACGCACTGTTCGCGCGCACTGATACCTCGAAGAGCTCGAGCGGATGGTTCACGGCCTGTTTCGGGAGGTCTGGGCTGAGGGCGAGGTCAGAGAGCCCTTCTGCAGGCATGCCAAGATCGATTAGGGCAGCGATCTGATCCCGGCTGGGTTCCTGAAGGTCAGCTCTCAATCCTCGAATGGTCTCCAGATTGCCTTCGGCAGCTTCCTCCATGGGGGAGCGCTTCTCGGGGAACAGCTCGACGAGGCGACGTGCGGCGCTCTGCAGGGCCGAAGCCGCCGCATCGCCTAGGTGTAGATGCCAGCCACGTTGTTCCCGGCGAGCTCCCGTAGCCGCTGAACCGGCGGTTGATGGCCGATGGCGCCGTGTCGTCGCCTGAAGTTGTAGCGCTCGATCCAGCCGGAGAGAGCTTTGGCCCTCTCCGGCGAGGAGCCGTAGACGGCGGCATATGCCCACTCCCTGAGCATCGTGCGGATGAAGCGCTCGGCCTTGCCGTTGGTCTGAGGCCGGTAGGGCTGGGTGCGGATGTGCTTGATCCCCATCGCCCGGCAGGACAGGGCATGGGCAGTGGAGCGGTAGGCGGGGCCGTTGTCGGTCATCAGCCGCTCGACCGTGACCCCGTGGGAGCGGTAGAAGGCGGCAGCCCGGCGCAGAAAGCCGATCACGGTCTTGGTCTTCTCGTCAGGCAAGACCTCCGCGTAGGCGAGGCGGGTGGCGTCGTCGACGCAGACATGCACGCACTCCCAGCCGATCCGGCGACGGTTGACACCATCGGCGTCAAGACGGGTCTTGGTCCGCCGTGCCCTGCGCCCAGTGACGCGATGACCGGCTCCGTGAGGCCCGATTCGACCCAGCTTCTTGACGTCGATGTGGATCAGCTCGCCAGGCCGCTTGCGCTCATAGCGGCGGATCGGCTCCTCGACGCCCAAGCGGCTGAGCTTGCCGAGGCCGATCCGCTTCAGCACCGCGGAGACGGTCGAGGTGGCCATCTCCAGGATCTCGGCGATCTCGGGGCCGGTCAGGCGCAGGCGCCGCAGGGCGGCGATCGCTTCGACGCGCTCGGGAGAGGTGACGTTGTGGACGGTGCGAGGGGCGGAGCTGCGATCGAGCAGGCCCGCCTCGCCCTCGGCGCGGTAGCGGCGCACCCATTTGCCGGCAGTCCTCGCGCTCACTCCGGCGGCCTCAGCCGCCTCCGTGAGCGCGACCCCATCCTCGAGCACTCTCTTGACCATGATCGCTCTCCCCTTCGGGCCGAGAGGCGCGTTAGCGTGGAGCTTCATCCGGTTCCTCCTTGTTGCTGGGGCTTCGACACCGCCAGCCTCCAAGGAGGTCCGGATGAACAACGTGGTTAGGAACTACAGCTAGCGCTTATCCGACTGGCCGTCAGCGACGGCTGCGGCGGCCTTCTGACCTGCGTCGCCGCTGGCGATCTTGACTGAGATGCCGGGGGTGGCGAGAGCGAAGTGAGCAAGCATGCGCTGCTGGATGGGAGCGACCGTTACCTCGACCTTGTTGTGCTCGATTGCCTTGACTACCGCGCTGGCTACCTGAGCTGGCGTACCCGTGCCTAGGCCGGGGATCGGGGGGGCGCCTGAGTCTGAGTACATCCCCGCTTCGCGGATCGTGCCGGGAGAGACGAGGGACACGCCGATTCCCTGCGGGTTCAGGTCGGCACGCAGGCCTAGGGCGAAGCCGCGCAGGCCGAACTTGGTTGCGTTGTAGATCGAAGAGAGTGGGGTTGCGGACTTGCCGGAAAGGGATGAGATGAAGACCATGTGGCCCGAGCCACGCTCGAGCATTGCCGGCTCGAGCGCGCGGGCGAGGAGGATCGGAGCCTCGAGGTTTACGCGCAGCGCCCCGGTTAGCTCCTCGGTGGAGAAGTCGGTCAGGCGGCCGGTTGCAGGCAGTCCCGCGTTGGCGATCAGGATGTCGACGGCGCCAACCTCCGCTGCGAGCTTCTCCGCAGCTCCGGGCTCGGCCAGGTCGCTGGGAGCCGTGCTGTGCCCCTCGCCCGGCAACTCCCCAGCCAGAGACTCCAAGGCCTCGGCATTGCGACCGCTGAGGACCAGGCTCGCCCCTCGTGCGGCCAGCGCCGCGGCGATCGCGCGGCCGAGGCCGCCGGTGGCGCCAGTGAGCAGGGCTTTCTTGCCGGCAAGTTCCATCCCAGCCCGCAAGCTACCACCCGCACTGCCGACAGGAATCCGAGATGCAAGTGCGAAAGGCCACAAAATGTTTGTTTTTCATGAGCATCCACCCGGAGGATCGTCTACACTGCTCGCCGTTCCGAACAACCGAAACGCCTAATCCCGCCAGCCACCTGGCCACGCGGGAACGGGGGAACCACGTTTTCGGGGCTAACTCGCCCATCTGGGCGGGGGCGCAAGCTCCTTTCGCGCCAGCCCGACAGCTAACCCCGTAGGCAGACGAAGGAGAATCGGTTTGCCCAAGAACAGTGCAAAGCTCAGAGCGGGGTTGGTGGCTTTAGTCATACCCGCGTCGCTCGCATTCATGCCCGCCGGCGCATCCGCTGCCTGCGAAGGCGGCGGTTTGACCTCGGCAGCGGTCGACATGTGCACGCCGACGCCGAAAGCGCGGCTGCTCCCCAACGGGATGCTGATCCCGCCCGAATCGGCTCCGCCACGGGTCAAGCGCGTAATCGCGTTCGCCAACAGGATCCGCAACAAGCCCTACATCTACGGCGGCGGCCACCGCCGCTGGGAGGACGCCGGATACGACTGCTCGGGCTCGGTCAGCTACGCCCTGCGAGGCGGTAACTTCCTCACCAGCCCCACCCCCTCGGGGCCGTTGGCAAGCTGGGGCATCAGCGGCGAAGGCCGTTGGATCACCGTTTACGCCAACCCTGGCCACACCTACGCGGTGATCGCCGGCTATCGCTGGGACACCTCCGGCAACACGGACGGCAAAACCGGTCCGAGCTGGCACGAAGACGTGCGTGACGGCGCCGGCTTCGTCGCGCGCCACCCCGCCGGCTACTAAGAGAACTTCGGGGCAGGGGTCCCGTAGGCCACCCCGGCCAACTGGCCGGGGTGGTTTTGTCCTTGCTTTCCTGAACTGCTCGGATAACTTCTCTCTGTAGCTGCGCCTTCTGACATCCGCCTAAGCAACCTCACCAAGAGTTATGGCGAGGTGCAGGCGGTTGCGGGCATCGATCTGGAGATCGAGGCGGGTGAGTTCTTCACCATGCTCGGCCCTTCGGGATCGGGCAAGACGACGACGCTGCGCATGATCGCCGGCTTCGAGGACCCCAGCGGAGGGACGATCGAGTTGGCCGGACGGGACATGTCGGGGGTTCCCCCGTACGACCGAGCGGTCAACACCGTCTTCCAGGACTACGCCCTCTTCCCCCACATGACCGTCGGCGAGAACGTCGCCTACGGGCTGCGGGTCGCCGGCGTCGAGAAGCAGGAGCGGGCTCGTCGTCGTGACGAGGCGCTGGAGATGGTCCGCCTGCCCCGCTACGCCGAGCGCAAGCCGGCCGAGCTCTCCGGCGGCCAGCGCCAGCGCGTCGCCCTGGCGCGGGCAATCGTCAACCGGCCGCGGGTGCTGTTGCTCGACGAGCCGCTCGGCGCCCTCGACCTGAAGCTGCGCGAGCAGATGCAGAGCGAGCTGAAGACGATCCAAGGTGAGGTCGGGATCACCTTCGTCTACGTCACCCACGACCAGGACGAGGCACTGACGATGAGTGACCGGATCGCGGTCTTCAACCAAGGCCGCATCGAGCAGGTGAGCTCACCGGTCGAGCTCTACGAGCGGCCGGGGACCGAATTCGTCGCCGGCTTCGTCGGCGTCTCCAATCTGCTCGAGCGCGATGGCGCGCGCTTCACGATCCGGCCCGAGAAGATCCAGCTGCTCGATGCCGCCGCGGCGACAGACGGGCTGCGGACCGAGCGCGGCCGGATCGTCGCCGTCGCCTACGTGGGGATGGTCACCCGCTACACGGTCGCGCTCGAGGCCGGCGGGGAGCTTCAACTAGTGAGGCAGAACGCGGAGGGGCGCTCAGACGACGCTCCCTCCGAGCAGGGGATGGAGGTGCTGGTGGGATGGCGGCCGGAATACGCGGTGTCGGTCCCGCAGACAACCAAGCAAGAGGAGGATCGACCGTGAGGAAAGAAAACGCACATCCCGTAAAGGTGGCCTGGCTGGTGGTCGCCGGACTGCTCGCATTCATGCTGCTGCTCGCCGGCTGCGGCTCCAGCGACGACGACACTAGCGGCGAGGAATTGACCAAGGTCGGCAAGGGAGAGGGCGCACTCAGCCTGATCTCCTGGGCCGGCTACGTCGAACCGGAATGGACGAAGCCGTTCGAACAGAAGACCGGCTGCAAAGTCAGTAACAAGATCGCCGGCACCTCCGACGAAATGGTCCAGCTGATGCGCACGGGCCAGTACGACGGCGTCTCGGCCTCCGGCAACGCCTCGGCGCGGCTGGTCGACGGCGGCGACGTCGACCCGGTCAACGTCGAGCTCGTCCCCAACTACGAGACGATCTTCGACGAACTCAAGGACCAGCCCTACAACACCTTCGACGGCACCCACTACGGCATCCCACATGGCCGTGGCGCGAACCTGCTGATGTGGAACACCGACGACGTCAAGCCGGCGCCAACCTCCTGGGACGTCATCCTCGATCCCGAAAAAGCCGCCAAATACAAGGGCAAGATCAGCGCTTACGACGACCCGATCTACATCGCCGACGCGGCCGTCTACCTGAAGGCGCACCAGCCCGACCTGGGGATCGAAAATCCCTACGAGCTGAACGAAGAGCAGTTCGAAGCGGCTGTGAACCTGCTCGAAGAACAGCGTCCCAACGTCGGCGAATACTGGTCGGAAGCCGCCAAGCAGATCTCGGCATTTGCCGGTGGCGACGTCCAGGTCGGCACCACCTGGCAGTACCAGTACTTCGAACTGACGGGCGAAGGCAAACCGGTGGCGGCGAGCCCGGCGAGCCAGGGCTTCCTCCCCTCCGAGGGCGCCACCGGTTGGTCGGATACCTGGATGGTCAGCAACCAATCCAAGCACCCCAACTGCATGTACAAGTGGATGGACTGGATCGTCTCGCCAAAGGTGAACGCCGAAGTGGCGGAATTCTTCGGCGAGGCGCCGGCGCAGAGCCTGGCCTGCGAACAGACCGCGGAGAAAGGGTTCTGCGACAAATACCACGCCGAAGATGCGGCCTTCTGGAAGCGCGTCTACTTCTGGGAAACCCCGCTCGCCGACTGCGGCAACGGGTCCAGCGACTGCAAGGACTACAACGACTGGGTCCAGGCCTGGACCTCGATCAAGGGCTGATCGCGGGCCTCTGACCGATGGCGGTTGAGGCGGTCGTGGAGAGGAGGTCGGTGGGCCATCGGCTCGCCGACTTCTTCCACGGCCGCCGTCGCCTCCAGGTCGGCGCCCTGCTGGCCGGGCCCGTCGGCTGGCTGGTCGTCGGCTACCTGGGCTCGCTCGCGGTCCTGCTGATCGCCGGCTTCTGGTCGGTCGATCCGCTCAGCGGCGAAGTCGTCCGCGGCTTCGGCCTAGAAAACTTCGAAACCCTCGTCGACGAACCGGTCTACCGCGACATCGTCGGGCGGACGATCCTGATCGCCGCCCTCGTCACCCTCACCGACGCGGTCCTCGCCTTCCCGATCGCCTTCTACATGGCGAAGCTGGCGAGCCGTCGCGGCAAAGCGATCCTCGTCGTCGCCGTGCTGCTGCCGCTCTGGTCGAGCTACGTGGTCAAGGTCTACTCGTGGCGGACGATGCTGCAGGAGGACGGCGTGATCAACTGGGCGCTGGCGCCGTTCGGGCTGCACGGCCCGGGCTTTGGCCTCACCGCCGTTTGGCTGGTGATGAGCTACCTCTGGCTGCCCTACATGGTGCTGCCGATCTACGCCGGGCTCGAGCGCATCCCGAACTCGCTGATCAGCGCCTCGGAGGACCTCGGCGCCTCGCCTTTCACCACCTTCCGGCGGGTGATCTTGCCGCTCGCCTTCCCCGCTGTGGTCGCCGGCTCGATCTTCACCTTCGCGCTGACCCTCGGCGACTACATCACGCCCAAACTGGTCTCCAACGACCAGTTCATCGGCAACGTCATCTTCAACAACATCACCAACAACCTGCCGTTCGCATCCGCCCTGGCGCTGGTCCCGATCGTCGTGATGATCGCCTACCTGCTGGTCGCCCGCCGCCTGGGCGCCTTCGAGCACATCTAGATGGCCGGAGACCCCAGATGAGACTCTCCAAAAGAGCCGCGCTCCTTCTTCGCCTCGCGGTCGGCGTCGGCCTCGCCTTCGTCTACATCCCGCTGATCGTGGTCGCGATCTACGCCTTCAACTCGAGCAACATCCTCGAGTGGCCGCCGCCCGGCCTCACCCTCGACTGGTTCCCGAAGGCGATCGACGACGAGTTTGCCCGCGACGCGTTCCTCACCTCTCTGAAGGCCGGGCTGGCGGCAACCGCGATCGCCATGGTGCTTGGCACGCTTGCCTCGTTGGCGGTGGCCCGCTACCGCTTCTTCGGCCGGGAGACGATCTCCTTCCTCGTGGTGCTGCCGATCGCCCTGCCGGGAATCGTCACCGGCGTCGCCCTGAGCAACACCTTCACCCAGGTGTTCGGCATCGACCTCGGCCTCTTCACCGTGATCGTCGGCCACGCCACCTTCTGCATCGTCGTCGTCTACAACAACGTCGTCGCCCGACTGCGGCGCGTCTCGACCTCATTCGAGGAAGCCTCGGCGGACCTCGGCGCCCATTCTTGGCAGACCTTCCGGTTCGTAACGCTGCCCAGCCTCAAAACCGCCCTGGCGGCGGGCGCCCTACTCGCCTTTGCCCTCTCCTTCGACGAGATCATCGTCACCACGTTCACGCTGGGCGCCAGCGAGGAAACGCTGCCAATCTGGATCTTCCGCAACCTCTTCCGTCCCAATCAGCTGCCGATCGTCAACGCGGTCGCCGTGATCGTCATCCTGATCTCGATCATCCCCGTCTACCTCGCCCATCGCCTAACCCGCGAGGAAGGCGGTGCCGCGACGGCAAAGGGCGGGGCGGTCGAGGCCGAGGCAACCGCCGTTCCCTAGGAGGGGGACTCCCGCTACTGGCGAGCTAGCCGCTCGGCCTCTTCACCACCGACGTAGGGGCTCAGCGTCAGCTCGACCAGGTCAGGCAGCAGGCTCTCCAGCTGCTCGGTGCGGCCGGCGCTGATCTCCCGCACGATCAGCGAGACGATGCCGCCGACCAGGGTCTCCTCGGTCGCCTCTGGCAACGGGTGCTCGCCGCTGTGCTGGGGGCGACCGGCCTTGAGGATCTCGACCAGCCCCTGCATCGAGGCGCGGTGGCGGGCGGCGATCTCACCGCCCGCGGCGACCGGCTCGATCATGCAGATGCGCGCCAGCTCCGGCTCGCCGGCGAGGAAGCTCAGCATCGTCGCCAGCGCCGCCCGGACCTTCTGCGGCCACTCCTCGAAGGACTCGGCCGCAGCGCGCATGGCGGTGGCGAGGTGGTCGGCGACCATCTCGTAGGCAGCGAGAAAGCAGGCTTCCTTGTCGGCGAAGTGCTCGTAGAAGGTGCGGCGTGAGACCGACGCGGCCTTGGTGATGTTGGCCACGGTGGTGGCGTTGTAGCCGCGCTCGGCGACTGTGTCCACCAACGCCGTGACGATCCGCTCGCGCTGGTTCTGGACGATGAACTCGCGCGGTAGGCCGTGGCGCCCGGCGGGCAGCCGCGGCGAGTCGGCCGCAGTGGCCGTCGACTCCTCGCCCTTTTTCCCCTTGCCTTTCGCCACGCGCCGACGATACCCCAGAGCCTGGCGGTCACGAGCGCTTGCGGCCCCTCCTAGCGCAGCGGCTGGACCAGCAGCTCGTCCTCGGCGGCGCGGGCGCCGAGGTAAGGCATCGTCGCCAGGTAGATCAGCTCCGGGAGAAACTCCTCGCCGCGTTCGATCGAGCCGGTCTCGACCTTGGTCAGGATCGTGCCGTAGACCGCACCGGCGGTGATTTCAGCGGTGCAACGGGACATCCGCCGCTCTCCGTCGACCTCGCCCCTGCCGCCGTCGAGAAAATCGGCGATCCGCTGCACGATCCGGTCGCGGCGGGACTGGGCGCCGCCGCCGGCGCCGTTGACGGAGACGACGAGGAAGCGGGCACGGGTCGAGTCCTCCTGCAGGTAGCGCGTCGCCGCCACGCCCGCCGCCCAGATCCTGTCGTGCCATGCCTCGCGACCATTGCAAGCGCTGTCGACCCGCGCGCAGAGCTCCTCCATCACCTCGTCGTGGACGGTCAGGAAGCAGTCTTCGAGATCGGCGAAGCAGCGGTCGAAGTGGCCGGGGCCCACCTGGCCCCGCTGGCAGACCGTCTCTATGTCGACCGCCGCGAAGCCGTGTTCGGCAACCATCTCGATCATCGCGGCGGCGATCCTGTCCCGCGCCGGATCGCGTCCTCTGTGCGGGCCGCTCACATCGTCCTGGCCCAACTCCCCGCGCTTTGCCGCCCCCGACTGGCGGCCACTAAGCCGCTGCCCGGGCCTGGGCAGCCTCCGCAGCGCGCGCCGCCTCGACCTCCCCGACATAGGGCGTCAGCGTCACCTGCAGCATCTCCGGCAGCAGGCCCTTGAGATCGTCGACCTGGCCGGAGATCAACCGCTGGTGGACCAGCCACATCAAGCCACCCACGATCGCCACCTCGAGGCCGTCCGGCAGCCGGCTCGTGCGCGGGTTCAGCTCGCGGCCCTCGCGCAGCTTCGGCGCGACGCTCTCCAGCATCGACTGGTAGCGAGCCAGGGCTTCCCCCCCGGCCGCCTGGCTCTCGACGATGCAGAGCTTGGCCCGCGCCTGCTCGGCGACGACCATCTCGAGGAAGACCTCGAGGCCACTGGAGATCTGGTCGACCCATGGCTGCTCGAGGTCGACCAGCTCGGCGAAGACCTCGCCGGCGGCCGCCACGCTCTCGTCGAAGGCAGCGAGAAAGCACTCTTCCTTGTTGGCGAAGTGCTCGTAGAAGGTGACCAGGGCGACCCGCGCCGTTTTCGCGATCAGCTCGATCGTCGTCTTTTGGTAGCCGCGCTCGGCGACAAGCTCGGCGGTTGCCAGCAGCATCCGCTCGCGCTGGTTCTGGGAGACGAAGTCGCGCGGGATCAGGTGGCGCCCCGGGGGCAATTTCGAAAGGCGTTCCGAGAGCGAACGCGAGTCGGCCATTCCAAGACGGTACCAAAACATACATCTGATGTCTATTTCCCTTTTCTACAGAAAACATTACGTTCTAGGCATCCTCGTTTCTAAAAGCTGCTATACCTAGACAAAAGGAGTATGTTTTCGGATAACGACAGCGGCATCGTCCTCGCTTTCCCAGGCGCCCGCGGCGGTCGTCCCCCCCGCGAGCGAATCCTGCAGGCGATGCTCGCCACCAGCGGCGAGATCGGCTACGACCAGGTGGCCGTCAGGCACGTGATCGAGCGCGCACAGACGAGCCGGGCCACCTTCTACAAGCACTTCACGGACCGCGAGGACTGCTTCGCGAAGGCCTATGCCGACACCGGGGAGTGGCTCTACCGGCGGCTGATCGCCGCCGCCAAGCGCCAGCCCTCCTGGCGCGAGGGCATGCGGGCGGCCCTGGCCGAGCTGCTCGAGTTCTGCGCCAACCAGCCGGCGATCGCCAAGGCGCTGCTGGTCGAGGTGCACGCGGCCGGCGAGCAGTCGCTCGCCCAGCGGCGCGATTTGATGGAGCGCCTCTCCCGTGCGCTGGACAGCGCACGCCGCGAGATCCCCTCTCGCCAAGCTCCACCTCCTATTACGTCTGACTTCATTGTAGGGGCGATCGACACCCTTTTGGCGGCGAAGCTGTTGGACGGCGACGCCGAGCGTGCCCCCGAGATGCTCCCCGGCCTGCTCCACTTCGTCGCCATGCAGTACTTCGGCGAGGACGCCGCCTGGGAGGAGATGGCCGCCGCCCCGCTGGCTACCTGGCAGGCGCGTCGTGCCGCGGCGGCCCAGGGACCACCCAAGCGGTAGCGGCGCTTACAGCGGGATGTTGCCGTGCTTGCGCTTCGGCTGATCGACCCGCTTGGACTGCAGCATGCGCAGCGCCTTGACCAGCTTGGGGCGCGTTTCCTTGGGCTCGATCACGTCGTCGATGTAACCGCGCTCCGCCGCCGAGTAGGGATTGGCGAAGTGGGCTTTGTAGTCGTCGATCAGCTTCTGACGGCGCTCGTCGGGGGTCGGCGAGGAGGCGATGTCCTTGCGATAGATGATGTTGACCGCGCCCTCCGGCCCCATCACCGCGACCTCGGCGGTCGGCCAGGCGACGTTGTAGTCGGCCAGCATGTGCTTGGAGGCCATCACGTCGTAGGCGCCGCCGTAGGCCTTGCGGGTGACGACGGTGAGCTTCGGCACGGTCGCCTCGGTGAAGGCGTAGAGCAGCTTGGCGCCGTGGCGGATGATCCCGTTCCACTCCTGGTCGGTGCCGGGCAGGAAGCCGGGCACGTCGGTGAAGGTGAGGATCGGGACGTTGTAGCAGTCGCAGGTGCGGACGAAGCGGGCCGCCTTCTCCGAGGCCTCGATGTCGAGGACGCCGGCCAGGTGCGCGGGCTGGTTGCCGACGATGCCGACCGGGAAGCCGTCGAGGCGGGAGAAACCGCAGACGATGTTCTTGGCAAAGTGCTCGTGGACCTCGAAGAATTCCTCGTCGTCGACGATGCGGGCGATCACGTCGCGCATGTCGTAGGGCTTGGAGGGATCGTCGGGGACGATCGTTTCGAGCTCCTCGTCTTCGCGCTCGGGATCGTCGTCGGGGGTGAAGCGGGGCGGCGCCTCGAGGTTGTTCGAGGGCAGGAAGCCGAGCAGGTAGCGGACGTCCTCGAGGCAGCTCTCCTCGTCCTCGGCGGCGAAGTGGGCAACGCCCGACTTGCTGTTGTGGCTCATCGCCCCGCCGAGCTCCTCGAACTCGACTTCCTCGCCGGTCACCGTCTTGATCACTTCCGGGCCCGTGATGAACATGTGCGAGGTCTCTTTGACCATGAAGATGAAGTCGGTCATCGCCGGCGAGTAGACGGCGCCGCCCGCGCAGGGGCCCATGATCACGCTGATCTGCGGGATCACGCCGGAGCACTGCACGTTGCGGACGAAGACGTCGCCGTAGGCGCCGAGCGAGACGACCCCCTCCTGGATCCGGGCACCGCCGGAGTCGTTGATGCCGACCACCGGCGCGCCGACGGCGGCGGCCTGGTCCATCACCGTGCACATCTTCTCCGCCATCACCTCGCCGAGGCTGCCCCCGAAGACGGTGAAGTCCTGGGAGAAGACGAAAACGGTTCTGCCATCTATCGTGCCGTGGCCGGTGACGACGGCGTCGCCCCAGGGCCGCTTTTTCTGCATCTCGAAGTCGTAGGTGCGGTGGCGGACGAAGGTGTCGAGCTCCTCGAAGGAGCCGGGATCGAGCAGCTTCTCGATCCGCTCGCGGGCGGTCAGCTTGCCCTTGGCGTGCTGCTTCTCTACAGCCTCCTCGGAGGCGGAGTGGACCGCCGCCTCGCGCAGCTCGCGCAGGTAGGCGAGCTTCTCCTCGTGGGTGATCGGGTTCTTCTCGCGCATGGAAGGCGCCGCAGTCTATTTCGGGACGGCGAGCCGTGCCCTGAGACGGCGAAGGGCCCGCCTCAGCGGGCCCTTCGAGCTTGGGCTTGACTGCGAGAAACTCAGAGTTCAGCGCAGATCGCGTAGGCCTCGACCGACCATTCGCCGGTCTCAGGTTCGATCTCGCGACCCGAAGCCACCCAACCGACGCGTTTGCCGCTGCTGTCGGCGGCGGACGGCGCAGACTCGGAAATCACGACTTTCGTGTTGGGCCCGAGGACGCGGCTGCCGCCGCCAATCACCTGCTTGCCGGAGGGGCAAACGGCGGTGATCGTCTTTGAGTTTCCGTCGTCGTTTTTCGTGCTTTCTTTCGTCTCATAGGAGACGTTCTTGATCAGCTGCGCATAGAGACTCGAAGTGAGCTTCGCGGCAGTGATCGCCCCGTCCTGGACCTTGCCGGTCGCCACCGAGTTGGGCCCGAGCTTCGAGTTGGTGACGGCGCTATTGAAGATCTTTGCCTCGGTCACGGCGCCGTTTTTCAGCTTGCCCTCGGTCACCACGCCGCCACCGAGCTGCGCCGAGCGGACCGAGCCCCCGGCCAGCGCGCTCGAGCCGACCGCGCCGGGGCCAATCTTGGGACCGGTCACCGCGCCGTTCTTCAGCTTCAGGGTCGTGACCGAACCGTTACCCAGCTTGAGCGCCGTAACCGAGCCGTTGGCCAGGTTCTTGGTCTTGACCACCTTGTTGCCGAGCGTCGTCTTGGCCGCGAAGGCCGCGCCGCTGAGCGCCATGAAGAGCGCGATGCAGGAAATCACGTTGGCGAAGGTCAGGTGCTTGCTCAGCTGCTTCAAGTCGGTCTTCTCCTTGGTTATGCGAAGGGCTGCTTCTGCGGCTCTGCCAGGTGATCCAGGAAGCGCTCCAGATCGGCCACCTCGAGGCCAGAGCGCTCATCGGCGCGGATCTCGACCCGGGTGCCGAAGCCTTTCTCGGCCATCGTCACCTCGACGCCCTCGACCTCGGCCAGTAGCTCAGCCAGCTCCGGCTCGGACTTCATCAGGGTTCTCGACGCCTCGATCATTGACGCCCGGTTCAACCCAGCGCCGCAGGTTCCTGCCGACTTTGCGGGCTGGGCGAGACCTGCCAGGGGCGAGTTTGCGCGCATCCGACATTGACCCAGCTCAGGTGTGGTCAAT
>JBEVMR010000069.1:0-17334 GCA_040508545.1 Solirubrobacterales bacterium | reverse complement strand
TTCGTCGGCACCAAGAAGCAGGCGCGCGGGCCCGTCCAGGAATGGGCCGAACGCTGCAAGATGCCTACGTCAACCAGCGCTGGCTCGGCGGGCTGCTGACCAACTACAACACGATCTCGGCCCGGATCTCCCGCCTGCACGAGCTGACCGGCTGGCAGGAGGAGGGCAAACTCGATCTGCTGCCGACCAAGGAGCGGATGAGCATGCAGGCCGAGCTGGCAAAGCTCGAGTACAACCTCGGCGGCGTCCGCGACATGGACCGCCTCCCCGACGCCGTCTTCGTCACCGACCTGAAAACCGAGGAGATTGCCGTGCGCGAGGCCGTGCGCCTGCGAATCCCGATCATCGGCCTGGTCGACACCAACTGCGATCCGACCCAGATCGACTACGTGATCCCCGGCAACGACGACGCGATCCGCTCTTGCCAGTTGGTGATCGGCACGATCGGCTCCGCGGTCGAGGAGGGTGCCGGCGCTTGGCGGGTGCAGGAGGAGCGGCGCTTGGCCGAGGAGATGGAACGGCGCAAAAAGGAGGAGGAAGAGCGGAAGAAGCGCGAGGAGGAAGAGAAAGCTCGCGTGGAAGCGGAGGAGGCGAAGAAAAAGGCTGCTGAAGAAGCTGCTGCGAAAAAAGCTGCTGAAGCGCCGCCGGTCCAGCCGAAAGCGCCGCCACAGGCTCAGGCGCCGAAAGCTCAGGCCCCTAAGGCCGCGGGTCCTGTCGCGGCAGGGGACCCACCACCCCCTCCGGTAGCTAAAGCTTCCTCGGGGGTGGTTCCCCCTACCGCGCCACCCGCGGCAGAGGCGCCTCAGGCTGAGGCTCCGGCCAAAGAGGAGACCGCCCAGGCGCCAAAGGAGACTCCGGCCGAAGAGAAAGCTGCTCCGGCGCCTGAGCAAGCTCCGGGCGACGCTGAGAAGGGTCCCGCTGCGAAAGAGGGGGACGCCAAATGAGCGTTACTGCTGCCGACGTGAAGGCGCTGCGGGAGCGGACCGGGGCCGCGATGATGGATTGCAAAGCGGCGCTCTCGGAGTCCGAGGGGGACGTCGATCGGGCTATCGAGATCCTGCGGGTCAAGGGCCAGGCCTCTGCCGCGAAGCGCGAAGGGCGCGGCACCAGCGAGGGCGTTGTCGCCTCCTACATCCACGCCAACGACAAGGTCGGGGCGATGGTCGAAGTCCAGTGCGAGACCGACTTCGTCGCCCGCAACGAGGACTTCAAGGCCTTCGCCTACGAGGTCGCGCTCCATGTTGCCGCCACGGCGCCGATGTACGTGACGATCGACGAGATTCCCGCCGAGGAGCGCGAGGCCGAGAAGCGCGTCTTCGAGGAGAAGGCCCGCGAGGACGGCAAACCCGACAACGTGGTCGAGAAGATCGTCGAGGGACAGCTGGCCAAGTGGGCGAAGGAAGTGGCGCTGCTCGACCAGGCCCACGTCAACGCCGAGAAGCACGACTCGAAGTCGATCGAGGAGCTGCGCCAGGAGCTCGCCGCGAAGACCGGCGAGAACATCCGGATCGCCCGCTTCGCCTACTTCCGCGTCGGGGATTGACCGCAGAGCCCAAATTCAGCCGCATCCTCCTGAAGCTCTCGGGGGAGGCGCTGATGGGGGAGCGGGATCACGGCACCGACGGGGCAGAGGTCGAACGGATCGCGCAACAGGTGGCGGCGGTCCGCGCTCGCCAGGTGGAGGTGGCGATCGTGGTCGGCGCCGGCAATATCTACCGGGGCCTGCAGGGGGCGGCCGCAGGGATGGACCGCGCAACCGGCGACTACATGGGGATGCTGGCGACGGTGCTCAATGCGCTCACCCTGCAGGACGCGCTGGAGAAGATCGGCGAGCACACCCGCGTGATGTCGGCGATCGACGTCAAGGAGGTCGCCGAGCCCTACATCCGCCGGCGCGCGATGCGGCACCTCGAGAAGGGCCGCGTCGTGATCTTCGCCGCGGGCACGGGCAACCCGTTCTTCACCACCGACACGGCAGCGGCGCTGCGCGCGCTGGAGATCCACGCGGAAACGATCCTGATGGCGAAGAACGGCGTGGAAGGCGTCTACGACTCCGACCCCGCGACCAACCCCGATGCCAAGTTCATCCCCGAGATCGGCCATCGCGAGGCGATCGAGCGAGGCCTCAAAGTGATGGATTCGACCGCACTCTCCCTCTGCATGGACAACGACCTGCCGATCTACGTTTTCAACATGGGCGACGAGACGAACATAGATAGGATCGTCGGCGGCGAGAGGGTGGGCACGCTGGTCACCAGCGGTGCCTGAGGACGGGAGAGAGGACCCAGTGGAGCTGATCGACGAGCTGCTCAAGGATGCCGAAGACAGGATGAAGAAGTCGGTCGAGTCGAACCGCGGCGAGTTGGCCACGGTGCGCACCGGCCGCGCTTCACCCCACCTGCTCGACCGGATCTCGGTCGACTACTACGGCTCGCAGACGCCGCTGAAGCAGCTCGCCAACGTCGCGACCTCCGACGCTCGGCTGCTAACCGTCACGCCGTTCGACAAGGGCTCGATCGGGGAGATCGAGAAAGCGATCCAGGAGTCCGACGTCGGCCTGACGCCGAGCAACGACGGCAACGTGATCCGCCTTCAGGTCCCTGAGCTGACCGAGGAGCGCCGGAAAGAGATGGTCAAGGTGGTGCACGGGGTCGCCGAGGATGGCCGCATCGCCGTCCGCAACATCCGGCGCGACACGATGCAGGACCTGCGCGACTTGAAGAAAGAGGGCGAAGCGGGCGAGGACGACGAGCGTCGCGCCGAGGCGGCCCTGCAGAAACAGACCGACGAGGCCATCGCCGAGATCGACGAGGCGCTGAAGGGGAAGGAAGAGGAGATCCTGGAGGTGTGACCGCCACCGCGCGGCACGTCGCGATCATCACCGACGGCAACGGGCGCTGGGCAGAGCAGCGCGGACTGCCGGTCGTAGAGGGGCACCGGGCCGGGGCGGACACGGTCAAGGCGCGGCTTCGGGACGCGGCCGAGCTGGGGATCGAGGAGCTGACCGTCTTCTCCTTCTCGACCGAGAACTGGGAGCGGCCAGCGGAGGAGGTCGCGGGGCTGATGCGGATGTTCGGCGAGAGGATCGACGCCGAGACCCCGGAGCTCGATGCCGAAGGCGTGCGAATGCGCTTCGTCGGCCGCCGCGAAGGGGTCGACCCCGAGCTGGTCGAGAAGATGGAGTGGGCGGAGGAGAAGACCGCGGGAAACGAGCGCATCACGCTCTTCGTCGCCTTCAACTACGGCGGCCGGGCGGAGATCGTCGACGCGGCGCGAAACTTCGAGGGGGGCTCCGAGGAGGAGTTCCGCCGACACCTCTACGCGGCCGAGATGCACGATCCAGACCTCCTGATCCGAACCAGCGGCGAGCAGCGGCTCTCCAACTACCTGCTCTGGCAGTGCGCCTACTCCGAGCTGGTCTTTCGCGACGAGCTCTGGCCCGACTTCGGCCGTGAGGCGTTCGAGGCGTCCCTGCGCGAGTTCGACGACCGCCGCCGCCGATTCGGAAAGCGGATCTGATGGTTCGAGACCTATTCGACGACGAGATGTTCGCGGAGGACCCGCCGCCGCCGGAGCGACCGCCGCGCGAGCCCCGCCGCCGCGCCGGCTCCGCGCTGCGCGGCGAGACGCCGCGACGGATCCTCGTCGCGATTCCCTGGATCGCCTTCGCGATCGCGATCGTCGTGCTTGGCGGCCCTGTCTTCGCCCTGGCGATGGTCGGGATCGGGCTGCTCTGCCTGCGCGAGTACTTCCTGATGACGGCGGAGCTCCGCCCGATCCAGATGGCCGCCTACCTCGCGGTGCCGGCGATGATCGCAGCCGCCTACTTCGGCACGGCCTTCAACGTCCTCTTGCTGGCAACCGTCTCGTTCCCGCTGCTCTTCGTCTTCGGCGCCCGCCGCCGGCCCCGGGATGGGATCGTCGGCTCGATGGGCGTGACCGTCCTCGGCGCCGTCTGGGTCGGTCTGCCGCTGGTCCACGCCGTGCTCCTGCGCGACCTGCCCGACCACGGCGCCGCCCTGATGATCAACGTCCTCGTCGGCACCTTCGCCACCGATACCGGTGCGTACGCGACCGGGCGCATGTTCGGATCGCACCGGATCGCACCGGAGCTCTCGCCGAACAAGACGATCGAGGGCCTCGTCGGCGGCTTCCTGATCGGCACGATGGCCTTCTGGTTCGCCGGCCTTTACCAGGACTGGCTCTCGGGAGTCGATGCCCTGATCATCGGCGCGGCGGTGGCCGCGGTCGGGCCGATCGGCGACCTCTTCGCCTCGATGGTCAAGCGCGACCTGGGCAAGAAGGACACCGGCAAGCTCTTCGGCCCGCACGGCGGCCTTCTCGACCGCCTCGATGCCGTCTTCTTCACGATCGTGGTCGGCTACTACCTCTCCGTCCAGCTGGTCTATTAGGAGGGCGAGACTGCATTCGGCCTTGCTATCCGAGGTCAAATGCAGTCTCGACGGTCCCTATGCTCCGTTCTCCGTGAAAAAGGTCGTGATACTCGGATCCACCGGCTCGATCGGCGTGCAAGCGCTGCAGATCGTCGCTGCCTCCGAAGAGCTGCAGGTCGTCGGCCTGGCGGCGAGCTCGAGCTGGGAGCAGGCGGTCGCGCAGGCGCACCAGCACGGCGTGCCCACCGTCGCGCTGGCTGATTCCGACGCAGCCGAGCGAGCGCGCTCCGCCTGGGACGGGCAGGTGCTGGCTGGCGAGGAGGGCGTGCGCGACCTGGTCGCCGGCTCCGGCGCCGACCTGGTGCTGAACGGGATGGTCGGTGCGGCGGGGCTCGGCCCGACCATCGTCGCCCTCGGCGAGGGCATCGACGTCGCCCTTGCAAACAAGGAGAGCCTGGTGATCGGCGGCGAGCTGACCACGGCGCTGGCCGAGGCGACGGGGGCGCAACTGCTGCCGGTCGACTCCGAGCACTCGGCGCTCTTCCAGCTGATCGGCGGCGAGCAGCCCGGGACCGTCGAGCGGCTGGTCCTGACCGCTTCAGGCGGGCCGTTCCGCGGCCGCAAGGACCTCTCCGGGGTCGGCGTCGAGGACGCCCTCGCGCACCCGACCTGGAAGATGGGGGGCAGAATCACGATTGACTCGGCGACCCTGATGAACAAGGGCTTCGAGGCGATCGAGGCGCATCACCTCTTCGCGGTCCCCTACGAGCGGATCGCCGTCGTCGTCCACCCGCAGTCGATCGTCCACTCGCTTGTCGACCTCGTCGACGGCGCCACCCTGGCCCATCTCGGCTACCCCGACATGCGGGTCCCGATCTCCTACGCCCTGCACTTCCCGGAGCGCGCCGACGTCGACGTGCCGCGGCTCGACCTCGCCGCGGTCGGTGAGCTGAGCTTCGAGCAGCCCGACCTGGAGACCTTCGCCTGCCTGCGCCTGGCCCTGGAGGCCGGCAGGGCGGGGGGGACGGCGCCGTGCGTGCTCAACGCTGCCGACGAGGTGGCCGTGGCGGCGTTTTTGGACGGACGGATCGAGTTCACCGCGATCGGCGCCGCGATCGAGCGGGTCATGGGGGAGATGCCGGCGCAGCCGGTCACCCACTTCGACGACCTCTTCGCAGCCGACGCGGAGGCCCGCCGCCGCACCGAAGAGCAGGTCGGGGGGTTGGCGAAGGTATGAACTGGGTGCTGATCTTCCTCGGCTTCTCGTTGCTGATCATCCTGCACGAGGCCGGCCACTTCTTCGCCGCCAAGGCGACCGGGATGCGGGTCGAGCGCTTCTTCCTCTTCTTCCCGCCAAAGCTGGTCTCGATCAAACGTGGCGAGACCGAGTACGGGATCGGCGCGATCCCGGCGGGGGGCTTCGTGAAGATCAGCGGCATGAACCCGGACGAGGAGCTGCCGCCCGAGGCCGAGGGGCGCGGCTACTACGACCAGCCGGTCTGGAAGCGGATCGTCGTGATCGGAGCCGGGCCTGCCGTCAACATCGTGCTCGCTTTCGTGATCCTCTTCGTCCTGGCGCTGAGCGCCGAACAGCCGAACCAGACCGTCGGCCAGGTCTTCCCGGAGACCCCAGCAGCGGCCGCCGGCCTGAAGCCCGGTGATGAAATCCTCGCCGTTGACGGCGAGCGGCACGCGGACCTCGAGGGAACGGCGCGCCTCGAACGCTTCCAGGATGACGTCGGCGCACATCGCTGCGCCGGCAAGCAGGTCGATGGATGCCAAGCGGCGACGCCGGTGACGCTGACCGTGCGAAGCGATGGCGAAGTCAGCCAGGTGGTCGTCCGCCCGGAGTACGACCCCGATGCCGATCGGATGCTGGTCGGCTTCGGCTACGGCTACGAACCAGCCGGGCTCGGCGCCGGATCAGCGGCCGGACGCGCAGCCGACATGATTTGGCTGGTCGCGAGCAGGACCGTGTCCGTCTTCGCCAACCTCTTCGAAGAGGATCGCCGCAAGGAAGTCTCCGGGGTCGTCGGCGTCAGCTCGGTGGCCAACGAACAGATCGACGTTGGCGCCAAGGAGTCGCTTTTCCTGCTTGCGGTGGTCAGTCTCTCGCTCGGCCTGATCAACCTCTTTCCCTTCCTGCCGCTGGATGGCGGCCACATCTTCTGGAGCCTGGTCGAGAAAGTCCGCGGCCAGCCGGTGCCCTTCCGGGTCATGGAGCGTGCCGGCGCAATCGGCTTCGTGCTTGTGATCATGCTCTTCTTCTTGGGCCTGACCAACGACATCGGCCGCCTCACCGGCGAAGGCTTCAACGCCCGATAACCAGGCGGCAGGGAGCGCCCAGATAGCCTGTAGGCATGGCTTCCAAGCGGCAGATATTCGTTGGTGGCGTCCCCATCGGTGGCGGGGCGCCAGTCGTCGTGCAGACGATGACCAAGACCGAGACCGCCAATTTGAAGGCGACGATGGAGCAGATCCGCAAGGTCGCCGACGCCGGGGCGGATTTGGTTCGCTGCGCGGTGCCGCGCGACGACGACGTCGAGGCGCTGAAGACGATCGTCAAGGAATCTCCGATCCCGGTCATCGCCGACATCCACTTCAACCACACCCTGGCGCTGAAGGCGATCGACGCCGGCGCTCACTGCATCCGCCTCAACCCGGGCAACATCGGTGGGCGCGAGAAAGTCGCCGAGGTGGCAGCCAAGGCGAACGCCGCCAACGTGCCGATGCGGATCGGGGTCAACTCCGGATCGCTGCCCAAGCACCTGCACGAGCTCGAGCGCGAGCAGCCGGTCGAGGCCCTGGTCGCCGCCGCGATCGAGTTCACCGAACTGATGGAGAGCCTCGACTTCGAGAACTTCAAGGTCTCGATCAAGTCGACCAACGTGCCCAACACGATCGCCGCCAACAGGCTGCTCTCCGAGAGGATCCCGTACCCGCTGCACCTGGGGATCACCGAGGCGGGGACGAAATGGGCCGGCTCGCTGAAATCCGCCGTCGGCCTGGGAACCCTGCTCGCCGACGGCATCGGCGACACGATCCGGATCAGCCTCTCGACCTTCCACGCCGAGGAGGAGGTCAAAGTCGCCTGGGAGATCCTCAAGGCGCTGCAGCTGCGCGAGCGCGGCCCGGTGCTGATCGCCTGCCCGACCTGCGGCCGCCTCCAGTTCGACATGGACTCGGTCGTCGCCGAGATCGAGCAGCGCCTCGAAAGCTACGCCGAGCCGGTCGAGGTGGCGGTGCTGGGCTGCGCGGTCAACGGCATCGGCGAGGCCAGCCACGCCGACTTCGGCATCGCCGGCGCCAAGAACGAGGGCCTGATCTACGCCCACGGGAAGCCGCTGCGAAAGGTGCCGCAAGCTCAACTGGTGGACACGCTGTTCGAGGAGATCGATAAATCCCTCGATCGCGGCGGCAAAGTCGAGTTCGACGAGGCCGAATCCCGCGAGGGCGCCGAGTGGCTGGCCAAGATCGAGGAGGAAAATGCCGGTGAACTGACCCCGGAGAAGATCGCGCGGATGGAGAAGGAAGCGGTCGAACGGGGCGAGTCGGACAAGGTCCTGCTCGACGAGGAGGCTTCGCCCACGGCAGGACGCCGCTTCACCAGGGCCTAGGCGCCGGCGGCCGAAATCTCCTGTCGGACGCCGTCCGCCCGACTAGTGGATAGGTTTCCCGCAGTGACTCGACTCAGTCAGACGTTCCTGCCGACGCTCAAGGATCCGCCCTCCGACGCGGAGGCCGTCTCTCACAAGCTGATGGTCAGAGCGGGGTTGATCCGCCAACTCGGAGCCGGCCTGTGGACCTATCTGCCCGCGGGCTGGCGTGTGCTCCGCAAGGTGGAAGCAGTGCTCCGCGAGGAGATGGAGTCGATCGGCTGCCAGGAGATGCTGATGCCGGTGCTGCAGCCGGCCGAGCCCTGGCAGAAGACCGGCCGCTACGCGATCGACGAGCTGTTCAAGCTCGAGGACCGCAAGGGCGCGCCGATGGTGCTGGCGATGACGCACGAGGAGTGCGTGACCTCCCACGTGGCCCGAGAGGTCCGCTCCTACCGCGACCTGCCGCTGATGCTCTTCCACCTGCAGACCAAGGAGCGCGACGAGCCGCGCCCGCGCGCCGGCGTCCTGCGCACGCGCGAGTTCACGATGAAGGACGCCTACTCCTTCGACCGCGACGAGGAGGGCCTGGCGCGCTCATACGAGCTGCAGAGCGAGGCCTACGCTCGGATCTTCGACCGCTGCGGCCTGCGCTGGTACCGGGTCGAGTCCGACGTCGGGATGATGGGCGGGTCCGGCGCCCACGAGTACATGGCGCCCTGCTCCGCCGGCGAGAACGAGGTTGCGCTCGCACCCGGCTACGCGGCCAACGTCGAGATCGCCTCGGCGCAGGCGCAGCCGGTCGAGCTGCCGGAGCCGCTGGCCAGCCCGCAGCCGGTGAGCACCCCCGGTATGGGCAAGGTCGAGGACGTCGCCCCGCACTTGGGGCTGCCGCGCGGCGCCTTCATCAAGACGCTTCCGGTGATCGTCGAGGAGAGGGGGATGGTCATCGTCCTGCTGCGGGGCGACCACCGCCTCAACGAGATCAAGCTCCGCAATGCGCTCGGCGCCGATTTCCGCCAGGCGAGCGCCGAGGAGATCGAGGCCGAGGTGGGCCCGGTCGGCTACATCGGCCCGGTCGGCCTCGAGCACCCGATCGTCAAGGACGCCGCGATCGACGGCGACTCCTACGTCAGCGGCGCAAACGAGCCCGATACCCATCTGCGCGGCATCCAGCCCGGCCGCGACTTCGAGTTCGAGGAGCTCGACGTGCGCACCGTCGAAGCCGGCGACACCGCGCCGGGAGGCGGCACGATCGCGATCGAGCCTGCGATCGAGATCGGCAACATCTTCAAGCTCGGCACGCGCTACTCCGAGCCGCTCGGCGCTACCTACCTGGACGAGGGTGGGGTGGAGCGGCCGATCGTGATGGGTAGCTACGGCATCGGACCGGCAAGGATCATCGCTGCGGCAATCGAGCAGGGCGCCGATGACCGCGGCATCGTCTGGCCCGCGTCCCTCGCTCCCTGGCAGGTTCAGCTGGTCTCGCTCGCCAAGGCCGGCGAGGCGGAGCGCGACTCGGCCGACGACCTCTACGAGCAGCTGCGCGCAGCCGGCGCGGAGGTTCTCTACGACGATCGCGACGCCGGTCCTGGCGAGAAGCTGACCGATGCGGAGCTGCTCGGCTGCCCGCTGCGGGTCGTGGTCGGGCGGCGCGGCCTCGCCAAGGGAGTGGTCGAGGCAAGCGAGCGGACCGGCGGCGCCGAGCACGAGCTGCCGGTCGCAGAGGCCGCCGAGCGGGCCCTCGCGCTGCTCCAGGGCGAGGATGCCTGACGCGGCGCCATTCGGTCGCGGCCGCATCCGCCGCCTCTTCGGGCTGGACCGCAGCGGCCCGCCGCCGCGGCAGACCTGCGAGGGGGAACCGCTCAATCCCTGGACGCTGCCCAACTTCGTCGGCTACCTGCGCCTTGCCGGCCTGCCGGTCTTCCTCTACCTCGCCTTCGAGTCGGGTGATGGTCGCAGCGTCTCCTCGGCTGCGCTCTTCTGGCTGATCTCCGCCGGCGATTACCTCGACGGCTTCCTCGCCCGCGTCACCGGCCAGTACAGCCGCCTCGGGGCGATGCTCGACCCGCTGATCGACCGCCTCACGATCCTCTCGGGCGCCGTCGTCTGCTGGCACTTCGAGCTGCTGCCGCGCTGGGCGCTGGCGCTGCTCGTCGCCCGCGAGGTCGCGATGCTCGTGCTGGCCCAGTACGGGCTGCGCCACGGGGTCGAGATCGCGGTCAACTGGCCGGGCCGGATCTCGGTCTTCCCGATCATGGGCGGCATCTTCTTCGCCCTCGTCTTCGCCGGCTGGGTGCCAGCGGCGCTGCTGATCGTCGGCGTCGCCCTGGCGATACTGGCCACCGTTCTCTACGCCCGTACCGGGATCCGAGCCGTGCGTGCCCAGAGGGCGCAAGCGACCGCCCAGGCTCCATAACCTTCAACCTAGAGTTGAACCTTTGGCCGAGCGACCTATAATCCCTGGCAGCGGCCACCGGAGGCGAAGCCTCCTCAATCAAGGAGCGAGATGGAGGACACCTTTCCCGATCTCGGTTCGCTCAGCGACGAAGAGCTGAAGGACCTGATCGACAAGCTCACCAGCGAGGAGAACGAGATCTCCTACAAACGCCGGGTCCTGCACGGCAAGATCGACATCCTGCGCGCCGAGCTGGTCAACCGGCTGCGGCAGAAACGCGAAAGCGGCGACTCGCTGATCTCCGGCGACGACGTCGCCCAGCTGACCGACATCCTCGCGGGCAAGGCGCAGCAGAGCCCGCCGGAGGACGACGCGGCCGCCTGAGGCCGGAGGGCGTGATGGCAATCCACTGTCCGGAGTGCGGCATCGTCAACCCGGAGGGGGCGAACTACTGCCAGAAGTGCGGCGCCTACCTCGGCGGGCCGAAAGACGGCGAGGACGAGCCGACGACGATGACCTACACGGTCGACGACACCGGTGAGATGCAGCCGATCGACATCGACCAGGTCGTCGAGGCGAGCGGTGCGGCGCTGGTCATCCGCGCCGGCGGCGGCCGGGCGGGGGAGAGCTTTACCGTGACCGAGGACCGGATCAGCATCGGCCGCAGCCCCGATGCCGGCGTCTTCCTCGACGACGTCACCGTCTCGCGCAACCACGCGCTTCTGGTCCGGCGCCGCGACGACCTCTACATCGACGACCTCGGATCGCTCAACGGGACCTACGTCAACCGCCGCCGGATCGAGTCGCACCGGCTCGCCGACGGCGACGAGATCCAGGTCGGCAAGTACAAGCTGAGCTACCTGGAGAAGTAAGGAGCATCGTGGCAGTCTCCGAGCAACAGACCCGCCAGCGTGACTCACGGCCGCGCAAGGCGCTGACGATCGGCGCCGTCTGCAAGATCCTCGAGAACGAGTTCGACGACATCTCGATCTCGAAGATCCGCTACCTCGAGGACCAGAAGCTGCTGACGCCGCGGCGCACGCAGGGCGGCTACCGCCTCTACAGCCAGTCCGACGTCGAGCGGCTGCGCACGATCCTGCGCCTGCAGCGCGATGAGTTCCTGCCCCTGCGGGTGATCCGCCAGGAGCTCGCCGCGGGCGGCGACATCGACCTCGGCGGCAACAGCTCCGGCACCGACCGCCGGCCGGCCGCCGGCGCCGTGCGCCGGGCGATCCTCGTCAACACCTCGAGCGCTTACCTGAGCCTGGACGAGGTGATCGAGGAGACCGGCGCCCGGACGGAGCTGATCTCCGAGCTGGAGAACTTCGGCATCGTCCAACCCGAGAAACGGGACGGCAAGACGGTCTACGACGAGACCGACAGGGAGATAGTCCGCACCGCCAACGAGCTCTCCCGGGTCGGCGTCGGCGCTCGCAACCTGCGCGTCTTCCGCTCCTCCGCCGATCGCGAGGCCAACCTGCTCGAAGCGCTGCTCGGCCCCTCGCTGCGCTCGCGCAACCCGGAGCGGCGCAAGGAGGCCCTGGAGAGCCTCGAGAGCCTGGCAGCGACGGTCAGCCATCTCAAGCACCTGCTGCTGGTCAGGGACCTGCGGCGGCTGGCCGGCGACTAGACGGCCGCGCCAGTGCCCCGCGTAACCCGCCGACGGACGATCGCCGCGCCCGTGTCCGACGTCTGGGAGTTCGTCTCCGACCCCTACAGCCTGCCCCGCTGGTGGCCGCGGACGAGCCGGGTCGAGAGCGTCGACCGCAAGCCGGGCGGCAAGCGCAGCCAGTGGACCAAGGTCCTGGAGACCGCTGAGGGGCGCGGCGTTCGCGCCGACTACCGCTGCCTCAGCGCCGCCGAGGGCGAGCGCTACGTCTGGGAGCAGCAGCTCGCCGGCAGCCCATTCGAGCGGCACCTGCGCCGCTCGGTGGTCGAGATCGGCCTGCGCGAGAAGGGGGAGGCCACCGAGGTCAGCCTCGCCTCCGAGCAGAAGCTGCGCGGCATGTCGCGGCTAGGCTCCCCGATGATGCGCGGCGGCCAGCGAAAGATCCTCGACGCCGCCCTCGACGGGATCGAAGCGGCGCTGACGTGATGCAGGGGCCACGACGAGACTCGAAGTGGTGGGGGTGGGGGGACCCGGCGATCGAGCCGGAGCTCGACGGCGAGGCGCTGGCGGTTCTGCGTGAGCGGATCGGGGACCTGGAGCCCTGGCCGCTGGCGGCTGAGCTCGACCGCTTCGAGCTCCCCGAAGCCGAGCCGCTGCCGCAGGCGCTGATCGACGCCGTCGGCGAGTCCAACGTCTTCGACAGCACGGAGGACCGCGTCCGCCACGCGACCGGCTGCGGCTACGCCGACCTGGCGCGGCTGCGGGGCGGCCGGCTCGAGGCCGCGCCGGACGCCGTGCTGCTGCCGGCCGACGCCGACGCCGTTCGCCGCGTCCTCGAGGTCTGCGCCGCGGAGGGGGTCGCGGTCGTGCCCTTCGGCGGCGGCACCAGCGTGGTCGGCGGGGTCGAGCCGCTGTGCGGGTCGCACGGACGCCTCGTCAGCCTCGACCTCGGCCGCCTGCGCGAGGTCGAGGTCGACCATCGTTCGCTCACCGCCCGCCTCGGCGCCGGCCTACGCGGGCCCGAGGCAGAAGCCGCACTGGGCGCCGCGGGAGTCGTCCTCGGCCACTACCCGCAGTCCTTCGAGTACGCGACGATCGGCGGCTTTGCGGCGACGCGCTCAGCCGGCCAGGCCTCGAGCGGCTACGGCCGCTTCGACGACCTGGTGACCGCCGTCCGCCTGACCGCCCCGGCCGGCGAGCTGAGCACGCTCGAGACCCCGCACACGGCCGCAGGGCCGTCGCTGCGCGAGCTCGTCGTCGGCTCCGAGGGCGCCTTCGGAGTCATCCCCGAGGTAACCGTGCGGGTCCGCCCGCAGCCGCGGCAGCGCCGCTACGAGGCGTGGATGGCCGAGAGCTTCGAGTCAGGCGCCGAGATCGTGCGGGCGCTGGCCCAGGGGCCTGGCCTGCCCGACGTGATCCGCATCTCCGACGAGGAGGAGACGGAGGTCTCGCTGGCGCTCTCCGGCCCGCGTGGCGCAGCGGGGACGCTCTTCGGCGGCTACCTCGGCCTGCGCAAACGGCGAGGGGGCGCCCTGGTCGTGGTCGGCTTCGAGGGAGACGAGGAGTCAGTCGCCCGCCGCCGCGCTCTGACCGTTCGCGCCCTGCGCCGAGGCGGCGCCGCCTACCTCGGGCAAGCCGCCGGGCGCTCCTGGGAGCACGGCCGCTATCAGGGCCCCTATCTGCGCGACACGCTGATGGGCATGGGAGCGATGGTGGAGACGCTGGAGACCTCGCACACCTGGTCGCGGCTGAGGGAGCTCTACACGGCGGTCGGCAATGCGATCCGCGCCGCGCTCGGCGCCCAGGGAACTCCCGGGCTGGTCTTCTGCCATCTCTCCCACGCCTACGCGGACGGTGCCTCGCTCTACTTCACCTTCATCTCCCGCGCCCGGCACGGCGAGGAGATCGAGCAGTGGCGGACCGTCAAGCGCGCCGCCTGCGAGGCGATCGTCGCCAGCAGCGGCACGATCACCCACCACCACGCCGTCGGCCGCGATCACGCCCCATACATGAAGGCTGAGGTGGGGGAGTTGGGGATCGAGGCGCTGCGGGCGATGAAGGAAACGTTGGATCCGGCCGGGATTATGAATCCAGGCAAGCTGATCCCGGGGGACTAGCCGCCTTCGGCCTGGGCTGCCGCTTTCGCGATCGGGCCCGTTATCTCGCCGGTCAGGATCGTTTCGCCCGAGTAGCGCGGCAGCGATTTATTCGCTTTTGCGCGCGCGACCTCTTGCTTGTAGGCAGCGTTGTCGAGGCGGGAGACGTAGATCTGATCGAAGGCGCCGCCGGCGATATAGGCAAGCAGTTCGGCTGGGATCGGGAATTGGGCGCCGAGGCGGCCCTCGTCGCTCACCGGAGCGCTGCCGACCCGCAGCGAGAGTTTGGGCGAGCGGTAGAGCCAGACGGTGTAGGACTCACCCTCGTCGGTCGGCTCGAGGTTCTCGGCCGTCAGCTGGAGGACGATTTCCTCTTTGCCGATCCGGCCGAAGACGGCGCGGCCGCTCGCATCGCTGCCATCGGCTGCGGAGAGCACAGCCTGAGTGACTTTGTCGCTTTCGGCAGCGGTCGGTTCAGAGTTCGAGACGGTCGTGCTCTCGCCGCCCGAATCCGAGTCGCCGCCGATGAGCGCGATCGCGATCAGCACGACGGCGACGACGCCAAGCGCACCCCCAGCCAGGACGAGGAGGCGGCGGCGCTCGGCGGGCACTGCCGGAACCGAGGGGCGCGGGCGGGAGCGGGACCGAGACGTGGGCGCCGGCTTGCTGGCCTGCGCCCGTGGCCCGAGCTCAGGCGGCTTGGCGGCCGGCGCGGGAGCGGGGGCCTCGCCCGTCGCGTCCAGCTCGGCTAGGGCGTCCTTTACCTCGGTTCGAACCTGCTCGACGCTGAGGCCCTTGAGCGCGGCGATGTCCTCGTAGCCGTCCTCGCGCTTGGCGAGCAGCCGGAGCAGCGCTCTCTGGTCATCGCTGAGGGCCATCCCGCGCGGAAGACTATGGGACCCGCATTAACGCCAGATGTACGAGGGTGCCTGCCCCAGGCGGTAGGGTCGCGCCGATGGCGGACGACCCACGCGGCCTGGTCTCTCCCTTCGACGCATTGATCGGCACGGAGTGGCTGGACGACGACCCTGGCCACGCCCGCGCGCGGGTTCCCGCGCGCGACGAGCTGCGCCAGCCCGTCGGCCTGATGCACGGGGGTGTGATGTCGTCGCTGATCGAGAGCGTCTGCTCGCGAGCCACCGCGCTCGCGGTGCTCGACGACGGCATGGCGGCGATGGGGCAGTCGATCAGCGTCAGCTTCATGCGGCCGGTCACCGAGGGCTACGTCGAAGTGAAGGCGCAGGCCCGCCACCGCGGTCGCACGACCTGGGTCTGGGATGCCGAAGTGGTCAACGCCGACGAAAAACTTTGCGCTCTCGCGCAAATGACCATTGCCGTCAGACCGCTGCCTGAACGCGACTAACCGCCGAAGCGGTTGGTGATCGGCAAACGCCTGTCCCGCCCGAACGCCCGCGGCGTGATCCGGATGCCCGGCGCCGCCTGGCGTCGCTTGTACTCCGAGCGGTCGACCATCCGCACGACCTCGTCGACCACCTCGCCCGGCATTCCCTCGGCGACCATCTCCTCGCGCCCCAGGTCGCGCTCCACGTAGGCCTCGAGCACGCGGTCGAGCAGCTCGTAGGGCGGCAGGCTGTCGCTGTCGAGCTGGTCCGGCCGCAGCTCCGCCGAGGGCTCACGCTCCAGCACTGAGGCGGGGATCAGCTCGCGCCCGGCTTTCTCGTTGCGGTAGCGGACCAGCTCGTAGACGAGCGTCTTCGGCACGTCCTTGATCGCGGCAAAGCCGCCCGCCATGTCGCCATAGAGGGTCGCGTAGCCCACCGACATCTCGCTCTTGTTGCCGGTCGTCAGCACCAGCCAGCCGTGCTGGTTGGAGAGCGCCATCATCAAGTTGCCGCGGATCCGCGCCTGGATGTTCTCGGCGGCGAGGTCGGGCTCCGAGGGTCGGGTCGGGTCGCGCGGCAGCGGCTCCTCGGCTGCTTCGGCGCCGTCGCGGTCAGCGCCAAAGGAGCCGGCCAGGGCATCGGCATACGCGTCCATCGCCGCGTCGATCGGGATCTCGAGCCCCTCGGCGCCGAGGTTGGCGGCGATAGTTCGGGCGTCGGCCTGGGTTTCATCGCTGGAATGAGGAGAGGGCATGACCACGCAGCTGACGTTGGCGGCGCCGATCGCATCGGCGGCCAGCAACGCGACCAGGGCCGAGTCGATTCCCCCCGAGAGCGCGAGGCCGACATGGCGGAACCCGTTCTTGGCGACGTAGTCACGCAGCCCGAGGACGAGGGCGCCATAGACCTCCGCCAGGTCGGGGAGCGGCTCGGCGAGCCCTGCGCCGCCGCTCGCGGGGATCTCGCAGATCAACAGCTCCTCTTCGAACTGGGCGGCGCGGGCAATCACCGCGCCGCTGGGGTCGACGACGAAGCTCTGACCGTCGAAGACCAGTTCGTCCTGGCCGCCGACCAGGTTGCAGAAGGCGAGGTGGGCGCCGTAGGCAAGGGCGCGCTCGGCGAACATCGCTTCCCGCTCCCGGCCCTTGCCGCGGTGGTAGGGGGAGCCGGAGGGGTTGGCAATCAGCGCCGCGCCTTCCTCCACCTCGAGCGAGGCCGGCGGTCCCTGCTCCCAGATGTCCTCGCAGACGGTCAGGCCGACCTTCGACCCGGCGACCTCGACCGTGGCCGCGTCGCGCCCCGGGACGAAGTAGCGCTGCTCGTCGAAGACCGAGTAGTTCGGCAGCCTGTTCTTGCGGTAGATCGTCTTCACCTCGCCACCGGAAAGCAGGGCGAGCGAGTTGTGGGCGTGGCGGTAATCACCGCCGCCGGCAACGGGCTCGGCAAAGCCGACCAGGGCCGCGATATCGCCGACGCCCCGGGCAAGCTCCTCGATCGCGGCCCGATTGGCATCGACGAAATGGCGCTTCAGGTAGAGATCCTCGGCCGGGTAGCCGGGCAGGCAGAGCTCGGGGAAGATGACCAGGTCCGCCCGCTCGGCTTCGGCGCGGCCGATCCATTCCCCGATCTTGGTCGCGTTGCCCGCGACATCGCCGACAGTCGGGTTGATCTGGGCCAGGGCTACGCGCAAACGGGCCTCCGCGGGTTCACGCCTGAAGTATCGCCTTCGCAGCGAGCGGGCAGCGCCTTGGCTGCCTGTAGATTGGCGCTCACTGTCATCGTCGGCCCACGGTCGGCGGCTGCGTCCGACCCGGTCGGTTGGTTCTCGGAAGGCGACGGGCTGACTCCTAGATTGGCTGTCGACCCGGAGGTCTGACCACCATCGGTTGTGTCGCCCG
>JBEVMR010000074.1:0-10015 GCA_040508545.1 Solirubrobacterales bacterium | reverse complement strand
GCCACCTCGCACGCCGGGTTTGGAAGCTTTTGGTCAATTCCAAAAGAGAGATATCCATGACCACCGTCGACACCCAGAGAGGCAAGCTGACCCCGCAAATCGCGGCGGTGGCTTGACATAGGAGCAACCGATGCGGGCAAGACTGCGGCTCAGAGCCCGCCCCCGACCCTTCTCGGCACGGCTGCTCTGCGCCTCGCTTGCCCTGCTCTCCGCTTTTGCCGCACTTCCGAGCGGCGCAGACGCCGGGGATCAGTGGACCTTCCGCCAGCCGCTCGCCAGGCCGACGGATCGCCCGAATCCCACCCGCCTCGCCTATGCCGTGCCCGAGGCGCCGCGGTCTCCCGCCTGCGCCGGCCACTTCTGCGTGCACTGGGTCGCCGAGGGGATCGACGCACCCGCCGACGCCGATGCCAACGGAAGCGCGGACGGCGACGGCGTGCCCGACTACGTCGAGCGGGTGCTCGCGATCGGCGCGCACGTCCGCAGGGTCGAGAACGGCGAGTTGGGCTGGCGCGAGCCCCGCTCGGACGGCAGACGGGGCGGTCGCCGCGGCAAGACCGACGTCTACCTGAAGGAGCTGGGCAAGCTGCTCTTCGGCTACGCCAGCCCCGACGAAGGCCAGACTCCGAAGGGGGACCTCCTTCCCCGCCGCCTGTACGGCTACCTGGTCCTGGACAACGACTACGGCAGGTCCCAGTACCCGACCAGCAAGCCGCGGGCGGCCCTCGCGGTCACCTTTGCCCACGAGTACTGCCACATCCTCCAGATGGGATACGACGCTTATCAGGACCCCTGGATGGCCGAGTCGACGGCGGTCTGGATGGAGGACCAGGTCTACGACGGGATCGACGACTACCTGCAGTACGTGCGCCGCTGGGTTCGCCTCTACCGCACGCCGCTCACGGCCAACTCGATCCGCGAGTACGGCTCGGCGGTCTGGAACGATTGGCTGACGGAGCGCTACGGCGACACGATCCTGCGCAACGTTTGGGCGCGCGCCCTCCACACCAAGCCGGGCGGCTTCTCGGTCTCGAGCTACGACTCGGCGATTCGCGCCGCTGGGCGCTCCGAGCTGAGCCGTGACCTCGCCCGCTTTGCCCGCGACGTCGCCGAGTGGCGCACCGGCGGGCGATTCCACGAGGGCCGTCGATACCCCGACGTGCCGCGCCAAGGAAGCCTGCCTCGCAACGGCCGCCCGCTCCAACGCACGCTCAACCACGCCACCTTCCAGCTGCTGCGCGTCCACGCCCGCGGCGCCCATGCGGTCGTCGCCCGCGCTGTCGCGCCGCAGGGCGTCGCCGCCGGCCTAGCCCTGGTCGGGCGGACCGGCGGCGAGCGCAGCGGCAGGGTCGTCTCGAAGCTGCGCTTCAGGCGAGGCGGCGGCAGGATGACGGTGCGGTTGGGACGACCGGGTCGCTTCCGGCGGATCACCGCGGTCGTGATCAACGCCGACACCAGAGCGGAGGGTTTCGACGCCCGCCGGCTGGACTGGAACTACCTGACCGAAACCGCGCCGTTCCGGGTCCTGGCCCGCGCCGTGCGCTGATCGTCGTCGCCCGCTGGCGGCGCCGTGGCGACTGCTTCGGCGATCGCCTTTTCGAGGTCGAGGCCGAAGCTCTCGAGATCGGCCATCGCGTCGTAGTCGCCGACTAGGCCGAAGTCGATCTGACCGTCGTAGGACATGATCCCGACGCAGAGCGCCTGGCGGCGAGCGAGCGGGACCAGGGGAAAGATCGAGCTCATCCGGCGGCCCATCAGGTAGAGCGGGAACTGCGGGCCGGGGACGTTGGTGACGACGAGGTTGAAGAAGCGCTGCGCGGGCTGCAGGCGCGCCGCCTGCGAGGCGATCGTCGGCGGCGCGAAGTCGGTCAGCTTGGTCAGCAGTTCGGCGCCGACCGCCTGACCGGAGCCCTTCAGGTCACCCATCGTCTCGGTCACCAGGCGCAAGCGCTCGATCGGGTCCTGCGAGGAGACCGGCAGCGGCGCCATCATCGCCGAGATGCGGTTACCGAGAGCGCCGCGCTCTTCTTCGGCGCGGACGCTGACCGGCACCATCGCGCGCATCTCCAGCTCGTCGGTCTCGTGCCCACGGGCGCGCAGGTAGTTGCCGAGAGCGCCGGCGACGACCGAGAGGACGACGTCGTTGACGGTGCCCCCGTGGGCGTTCTTGACCCGCTTGAAATCACCCAGGTCGGCGCGGACGAAGGCGAGCCGGCGATGGGGGCCGATCTCGACGTTGAAGGGCGTGCTCGGCGCGGCCGTCGCCACCTCGAGCATCTTGCCGGTGTTGGCGAGCCCACGCAGCACCTGCCGCGGCCCCCGCAGCGCAGCGCGCATGCCGCGCACGATCTCGCGCGGGCTGGTCGCCCGCTCGCGCAAGGCGTCCCCCAGCAGCTCGAGGTCGTTGGGCTCGGGCCGGGGCGCCCACTTCGGCGGGCGCACGGGGGGATGGTCGGGCTCCTCCTCGACGTCGAAGAGGACGGTCGTGATGTCGACGCCGGAGATGCCGTCGACGAGCGCGTGGTGGCTCTTGCCGACGACGGCGAAGCGGTCCTCTTCGAGGCCCTCGACGAGCCAGAGCTCCCAGAGGGGCTTGGTCCGGTCGAGCTGCTGGGAGAAGATCCGCGCCGCGAGGTTGCGCAGCTGCTCCTCGGAGCCCGGCGCCGGCAGCGCGGTGCGCCGCACGTGGTAGTCGAGATTGAGGAAGGGGTCGTCGACCCAGACCGGCCTGCCCTGGTCGAAGGGGACGAAGCGCAACTTCTGGCGGAAGCGGGGCACGAGGTGCAGGCGCGACTCGATGTGGTCGCGGAATTCGTCGTGGGAAGGAGGGGAGCCGTCGAAGAGGATCGCCGACGCGACGTGCATATGGGCGCCGGCGCGCTCCATGTGGAGGAAGGAAGCGTCGAGTCCGGTCAGTCGGTCCACCGCTCCATCTTCGCAGACCCGAGCGGGAGTTCAATCGGCAACTGCGAGCCGGAGCTGCGCCTTCTCCTCGGCCGGCACCGCGTCGCGCTCCTCGCCGGCGAACCCGGCGACGCGCACCCCGAGCAACCGCACGGGGCGGGGCGGGGAGTAGGCCCGCAGAAGCTCCAGGGCGACGCTGGTGACCAGCTCGGGATCGTTGGTCGGTGCCTCGACGGTATGAGCGCGGGTGACGTTGGTCCAGTCGTCGAGCCGCACCTTGATCCCGATCGTGCGCCCGGCGAGCTCACGGGCGCGCAGGCGCCGGCACAGCTCCTCGGCGAGGGAGCTGACGTGCGAGGCCATCTCGGCGTGGTCGACGACGTCGACGTCGAAGGTGATCTCGGTCGACTGCGACTTGGTCTCGCGCTCGACCGCGATCGGGGTCTCGTCTTCGAAGCGCGCGCGAGCGGGAAGCCAACGACCGGCGCGGGGGCCGAAGGTTCGCTCGAGCGCGGCCGGGTCGTGATCGCGCAGCTGGGCGAGGGTCCGAATCCCCATCTTCTCCAGCCTGACAACGGTTTTCGGCCCGATGCCCGGGACCAGCCCGGGCGAGTCGCCCGCGAAGCGCTCCAGCGCTTCGGCCCGGGAGAGGACCACCAGGCCGGCGGGCTTGCCCAGCTCGCTGGTGATCTTGGCCAGCAGCCGGTTCTCGGAGATGCCGACGGAGCAGGTGAGGCCGGTGTCCTCGCGGATCTCGGTCGAGATCCGCCGCATCGTCGCCTTCGGAGCGAAGAGCCCGGTGAGGTCGAGGTAGGCCTCGTCGAGGCCGACGACCTCGACCGTCTCCGCGTTGGCGCGCAGGATCCCCATCACCTGCTTGGAAGCCTCGCGGTAAGCGCCGAAGTCCGGCTGCAGGTAGACCGCGTTCGGCAGCCGCCGCCGCGCGACCGCCGCCGGCATCGCCGAGTGGATACCAGCCAACTTGCGCGCCTCGTAGCTGGCGGTAGTGACCACGGCCCGCGGCCCCGAGCCGCAGACCACCACCGGTTTCCCCTTCAGCTCCGGCCGCCGCCGCAGCTCGACCGACGCATAGAAGGCGTCCATGTCCAAGTGCGCGATCGTCCGCTTACCGGCCACCCACCGATCGTAGGGAGGGCCCGGGACGGCAATGGTCTGCAATCCTGATGCCCGCGTGGCTTCTCCCGAGGCGAAGAATTTGGAGGCGATCTCCAAGGCGATCGACCAGCACAACCAGAGCTGCCCGTTTCCGGCGGCTGAGGTGCGGATGAACCCGTTCGAGGTCGAACGGCTGGGCTGGGATCAGATCCGGGGGCTGCCGGTGGTGCCGGACTCGGCGATCGGCACCGGGCGCTTCCGCATCGTCTGCTCACGCGAACTGGATGACACCGGCCTCGAGGAGACCGAGGCAATCGGCCGCGAGGTCGAGACCGTCGCCCCGGTCAATAACTGATCCGAAACTGCATTCGACACCGCATAGCGACGTCTACTGCAGTTCGTCAGACGGAATTCCAGAAATCTAGGCCGAGTTCGCTGAGCAAGCGCTGGGCCTCGATGTTGAGCTGGGTCAGCTGGTCGGTCCAGATCAGCACTCCCATCGCGATCAGGATCAGGCCGCCGGTGGCGACTATCGCCTGGTAGTGGCGCTTGACTACGGCGAAGGCGGTGGTCATGCGGGAGAAGGCGACCGCGGTGAGCAGGAAGGGGATCGCCAGGCCGGCCGAGTAGACGGCGAGCAGGAAGGCGCCGCGGGCGGCCGAGCCGGAGAGCGAGGCGGCGGAGAGGATCGCGCCGAGGGTGGGGCCGATGCACGGGGTCCAGGCGATCGCGAAGGCGGCGCCGGCCACGATCGGGCCGCCCTTGCCGGCACGGTCGAGCAACGCGTCGACGTGCCACTCGCGGTTGAGGCGGGTGACGAAAAGCGAGGCGACGAAGAGCACGCCCATCGCGATGATCAGCGCCGCCGAGATCTTGCTCAGCAGCTCCTTGTGGTCCTGCAAGGCGGAGCCGAGCCCGGTCGCCGTCAACCCGAGGATGATGAAGATCGCCGAGAAGCTGGCGACGAAGAGCAGGCTCGGCCCGAGCACGCGGCGCCAGCCGGCGCTGTCGAGTTCAGACGCCGAGACGCCGCTGACCGCCGACAGGTAGCCGGGAACCAGCGGCAGGACGCAGGGAGAGAGGAAGGAGACGATGCCCGCGGCGAGGGCGGCGAAGATGCCGACCCCGGCGGTCGGGTCGGTGCTCAGCTCGGCGAGGATCACGACCCCCCAGGGTACTTAGACTGCGGCTCCTGAAAGCGTCCTCGCTCCTCGCAATCGGCCCGACCGCGCCCGGCCCGGCGCTGCGTCGCGGCGCCCTGGTCGCGCTTCCGGTTGGCGCGGCGCTGCTCTACGAGCTGGGCTTCGACACCTCGAGCAGGGGGGCGGTGGCCACCGGGGCGCTCTTCGTCGGCTTCGCGGCACTGGACGCGCCGGCGCGGACCCGCGCCGGCTGGCAGGCGGCGGTGACGCCGCTAGTCGCGCTTGCGGCCGCGCTCGGCGCCTTCACCGGGCACTCGCCTGCGCTGGCCGTGCCGACGATGGCCGTCGTCGGCGCAATTGCCGGCTACGGCTTCGCGGTCTCGCCGCGCCTCGCGATCGCCGGCCTCACCGTCGCCCTCTCGCTGCTGATCTCCCAGGGCCTGGAGATCCCGATCTCCCACGCGCCAGAGGCGCTGCTGTTCGCCGGCCTCGGCGGCGTGCTCCAGGTCGCCTTCTCGCTCGCGGTCTACGCTGCCGGCGACCGAGGCGCCGAGAAGGGGGAGAACCGCTGGGATGTCGGCGCGGCCAGGCGCAACCTCTCGGCCAACTTCACCCTCGACTCGACCGCGGCCCGGCACGCCCTCAGGTTCGGCACGGCGATGGCGGCCGGCGTCGCCGCCTACTGGCTCCTCGACCTGCACCAGCACGGTTTCTGGATCCCGCTGACGATCCTCTTCGTGCTGCGGCCGGAAGCGGGCGAGACCAACCAGCGGCTGGTCCTGCGCGCCGCGGGCACGGCGATCGGGCTGGTGATCGCCACTGCGCTCTCCTTCTGGCTCGAGGACGACGGCATCGCCCTGGCGGTCGCCCTGACCATGGCCACCGCCGTCGCCTACGGCACGCTGACCGTCCAGTACGCGATCTTCACCACCGGGATCACCACCTACGCGGTGCTGCTCGCCGACACCCTGGGCGAGCCCGCCCTGGAGGCAGCCGGCCAGCGCGCCTACGGGACCGCGATCGGCATCGCGATCTCTGCCCTGGCATTTCTGCTCTGGTCGAACCCGGGAAGGGGGGAGGGGGAACGGCCCGACGACACTCTCTCCCCGCCGGAAGCTGCCGCCCGGTAGATTTCTTGGCCAGCCAGCCAAATCGTCGCGCGCCCGCGGCAGGACCACAGGAGCAGACTTTGAGCAACCGCACGTACGTGATCGGGGTCGGGATGACCAAGTTCGAGAAGCCGGGCACGAAGGAGGGCGACTACCCGGACTGGGCCAAGGAGGCGGGGGAGAAGGCCCTCGCCGACGCCGGCATTCCCTACACGGACGTCGAGCAGGCCTTCGCCGGCTACTGCTATGGCGACTCCACCTACGGCCAGCGGGCGCTCTATCAGCTCGGCCTCACCGGGATTCCGGTCGTCAACGTCAACAACAACTGCTCGACCGGCTCCTCGGCGCTGTTCCTCGCCCGCCAGGCCGTCAAGGGCGGCCTGGTCGATTGCGCGATGGCGATCGGCTTCGAGAAAATGGAGAAGGGGTCGCTCGGCGTCAAGTACACCGACCGCACCAACGCGCTCGACAAGCACGCGATGAAGATGTTCGAGATCCGCGATCCCGAGCAGTCGCCGCCGGCGCCGCAGATGTTCGGCAACGCGGGCCGCGACCACATGGAGAAGTACGGCTCCAACCCCGATCACTACGCCTGGATCGGCTGGAAGAACCACAAGCACTCGGTCAACAATCCCTACGCCCAGTTCCAGGACGTCTACAGCCTCGAGGAGATCAAGGCGGCGAAGATGATCCACGACCCGCTGACCAAGCTGCAGTGCTCGCCGACCTCCGACGGCTCGGCCTGCGCGATTGTCGCCTCCGAGCGCTATGTCGAAGAGCACGGCCTCGGCGGCCAGGCGATCGAGATCGCCGGTCAGTCGATGATCACCGACCTCAGCTCGACCTTCGCCGAGGACACCGACTGCATGAAGATCGTCGGCTCCGACATGTCGAAGACCGCGGCCGAGCAGGCCTACGCCGAGGCCGGCATCAGCGCCGACGAGGTCGACGTCTGCGAGCTGCACGACTGCTTCAGCGCCAACGAGCTCATCACCTACGAAGCGCTCGGCTTCGCGGCCGAGGGCGAGGGGCACAAGCTGGTCGAGGAAGAGGCGACCACCTACGGCGGCAAGGTCGTCGTCAACCCCTCCGGCGGCTTGATCTCCAAGGGCCACCCGCTGGGCGCGACCGGGTTGGCGCAGTGCTCTGAGCTGACCTGGCAGCTGCGCGGGGAAGCCGACAAGCGACAGGTAGAGGGCGCCAAGACCGCCCTGCAGCACAACATCGGCCTCGGCGGCGCCGCCGTGGTCACCGTCTACAAGCCGGCGGCCTAGGGGTCGCCGGAGGAGGAGGGCACCATGGCGAAGGATCGACGCTCACTCAGCGGCAAGGTCGTGGCGATCACCGGGGGCGCCCGGGGGATCGGCAAGGCGACGGCGACGGCGCTGGTCCGCAAGGGCTGCCGGGTAGCGATCGGCGACCTCGACCTGGTGCTCGCCGAGCAAACGGCAGCGGAGCTGGGCGGCGGCACGATCGCCGTCGCGCTCGACGTCACCGACCGCGACTCCTTCGCCGCCTTCCTCGACGAGACCGAGCGCCAGCTCGGGCCGCTCGACGTCGTCGTCAACAACGCCGGGATCATGCCTGTCACCCCGTTCGCAGAGGAGTCGGCGGACTCCGTTCGCCGCCAGCTCGACATCAACGTCTTCGGCGTGATCACGGGCATGCAGCTGGCGATCGAGCGGATGCGGCCGCGCAACTCCGGCCACATCGTCAACCTCGCCTCACAGGCCGGCAAAGGCGGCTTTCCGGGCATCGCCACCTACTCGGGCACCAAGCACGCCGTCGTTGGGATCAGCGAGGCGGTGCGGGCCGAGCTGCGCGAGACCAACATCGAGATCGCCTGCGTGATGCCGACGGTCGTCAACACCGAGCTGACCGCGGGCGTCGGCCAGAAGATGATCAAAGCAGTCGAGGCCGAGGACGTCGCAAACGAGATCGTCGACGCGCTCGAAGTGCCGCGCTTCGACGTCTGGGTGCCGCGCGCCAACGGCGGCATGTTCAAGGTCGTCGCGCTGATGCCGCGGACCTGGCGCGAGGCGCTGGGCCGCTTCATGAAGGTCGACAAGCTGATGACCGAGGTCGACCACGGCGCCCGCCAGGCCTACGAGGACCGCGCCGCCCACAGCGAGCCGGGGCTCGAGGGAGAGCAAGCGCACTCGGAAACGCAAAAAGCCGCCTGAACGGCGCATGGGGCGGATCTACGACGCGACCTGGGGGCGGGTTTTCTCCGCGATCTACGACCCGCTGCTGAAGGGGACCGAGGAGGCCGGCCTGCGCGAGCGCCGGCACGAGGTGCTCGCCGGAGCGCGGGGCCGTACGATCGACATCGGTGCGGGGACGGGGGCCAACCTGGGCCTCTTCCCAGCCGATGCCGAGGTCGTCATGGCCGAGCCCGATCCGCACATGACCAAGCGCCTGCGGCAGAAGCTCGCGGAGACCGGGTCCAGAGTGGAGCTGGTCGAAGCCGGCGCGGAAAGCCTGCCCTTCGAGGATGCGAGCTTCGACACCGCGGTCTTCACCCTGGTTCTCTGCACCGTGCCGGATCCCCACACCGCCCTGGCCGAGGCGGCGCGGGTGCTGAAGCCCGGCGGGCAGCTGCTCTTCGTGGAGCACGTCCGCGCCGAGGACCCGAGCGTCGCCCGCTGGCAGGACCGCCTCGAGACGCCCTGGCGCGTCTTCGCCGACGGCTGTCGTTGCAACCGCGACACGGTGGCAAGCATCGAGGCCTCGCCACTGATCCTCGACACAGTAGAGCGCGGTGAGCTGCCCAAGTCTCCGCCGATCACCAAGCCGCTGGCCTGGGGCAGGGCCACACTTCCGGCCTAGTACTGCCGTCCAAATACATCGACTCCCACATACCCAGCGTTTACGTTGGTATTGGCTGTAAAACAGTCGATCAATACAGGATTTAGTCATCATTTTGATGAGCTGATCCGACGGGAGGCAAGAATGAGTAGGACGAAACCAGCATTCGCTGCAACGGTCGTGGGCGCTCTATGCCTGCTGCTGACGCCGGCGCTCGCGGCCGCGGGCACGATCGAAGGGACCGTGACCGACGCAGGCAGCGCAGCGCCGGTCGAAGGGATCAACGTCTGTGCCTACGGGCCATCTGAAAGCTGCGTAGCCACCAACGCCAACGGGGAATACAGCCTCGCAGGGCTCGAAACGGGCTCCTACAAAGTCGAATTCAACGGCATCGAATCCGGCCTGAACTACATCACGGAGTACTACAACGACAAATCCACCTTCGAAAAAGCCGAAGCAGTGAACATCCTTGGGGAATCCGTCGCGAGCGGTATCGACGCAGCTCTTGCAGTAGGTGGTCGCATCACCGGCACCGTCACCGATGAAGCGACCGCTGAACCAATCAACGGTGTCACCGTCTGCGGGTTCGTTATCGGCACCAACATCATCTCCTGTGCCGAAACGACCGCGACGGGCGCATACACCGTGATCGGCCTGCCGACGAGCTCCTCCTACAAGGTCGAATTCGACGGCGAACCGGAATACGAACTCGAGTACTACAACAACAAATTCTCGCCGATCAAAGCAACCTCTGTCGGAGTCACGGCTGGCGCCACCACCAGCGGGATCAACGCCCAACTGGCGCCCTAGCTGTAGATGCCAGCCACGTTGTTCCCGGCGAGCTCCCGTAGCCGCTGAACCGGCGGTTGATGGCCGATGGCGCCGTGTCGTCGCCTGAAGTTGTAGCGCTCGATCCAGCCGGAGAGAGCTTTGGCC
>JBEVMR010000073.1:0-22681 GCA_040508545.1 Solirubrobacterales bacterium | reverse complement strand
GCCACCTCGCACGCCGGGTTTGGAAGCTTTTGGTCAATTCCAAAAGAGAGATATCCATGACCACCGTCGACACCCAGAGAGGCAAGCTGACCCCGCAAATCGCGGCGGTGGCTTGACATAGGAGCAACCGATGGGAGCAGAGGCAAATCGGCAGACCATCGAGCGCTTCTACGAGGCGTTTGGCCAGTGCAACGGCGCCGCGATGACCGCCTGCTACACGCCCGACGCCCACTTTTGCGATCCGGCATTCGGCGACCTGCACGGGCCCGACGTCGGTTCGATGTGGCGAATGCTGACCAGCCGCGCCACCGACCTGAAGATCGAGCTGCACGAGCACGAGGCCGACGACGAGACCGGCTCGGCGCACTGGATCGCCCGCTACACCTTTTCCACCGGCCGCCCGGTGGTCAACGACATCCAGGCGAAGCTCCGATTCTCCGCGGACGGCCTGATCGTCGACCATGTCGACGACTTCGACTTCCGCGCCTGGGCCAAGCAGGCTCTGGGGCCAAGCGGCCATCTGGTCGCGCTGCTGCCGCCGTTGCGGAGGAAAGCCCGGGCCAAAGCGCTCGACCAGCTCGAGCAGTTCAAGCGCGACGAGACCGGCTCCAGCATCTAGCCGCCAAGCCTGATGAGGCATTTGGGGCAGGTAGGCGCCCCCAAATGCCTCCGTTGCGCCGTCGGGGTCGTTTGCGAACATACGTTCGTATGCGCTGGGACGAGCAGCGAGTCGAGAACGACATGCGGTTGCCTGGAGTTGGCGATGGCACGGTGGTCCGCACCTTCGACGCGCCGGAGGCAATGGGAATCAACTTCCACGAGGTGCGGGCGCGATCGGCGCTGAACCACGTGCCCGGTGGGCGTTACGGATTCAGTTGGACGGTCAATGCGTTCAGGGGATGCAGTCATGCCTGTTCGTACTGCTTCGCCCGGAGAACTCATACCTTCTTGGACTTCAACGCCGGGCGGGACTTCGAGCGCGAGATCGTGGTCAAGGTCAACGTGCCCGAGCTGCTGCGGGCTGAGCTGGCGCGGCCGAGCTGGAAGCGCGAGCTGGTCGCCCTCGGGACCAACACCGACCCCTACCAGTGGGTCGAGAGCCGCTACCGCTTCATGCCGGAGATCCTGGCGTCGCTCGAGGAGGCCGAAACGCCGGTCTCGGTGCTGACCAAGTCGCCGCTGCTGCTGCGCGATATCGACCTCTACGAGCAGATGGCAAAGCACCTGCCGGTCTCGGTCAACCTCTCCGTGCCAACCCTCGACGAGGACGCGTGGCGAGCAACCGAGCCCCACACCCCAAGCCCCTCAGCTCGCCTCGACGCCGTGGCGGAGCTGCGCAAACGCGGCATCGGCTCAGGGGTCCTCATAGCCCCCCTGATGCCCGGCATCAACGACCACCCCGACCAGGTCCAACCAATCATCGACCGGGCCAAAGAAGCTGACGCGACCTTCCTGGGCGGCGTAGCTCTCCACCTCCGCGACGAGGTAAAGGACGTCTTCTTTGCCTGGTTAGAAGCCAAACGCCCCGACTTGTTGCCTCGCTACGAGCAGCTATACGCAAGAGGGCGCGCCAACATGCCGCCCGAGCAACGCAAGCGCGCCACCCGTGCGGTCCGCGGTTGGGGGAAGAGCAGTCGGCGTCGTCCGGCGGGTGGCGGCGTAGGGGGGACCTCCCCTGAGGAAGCTTTAGCTACCGGAAGGGGAGGTGGGTCCCCTGCGCCGACAGGACCCGCCGGCCAGGTGCCTCTGTTCTAGGAACCTTCGTCCAGCAGATCGAACGTGCACTCGCGGGGGCTTTTGTCGTCGCGAAAGCGACGAAAGCGTGCGCCGTGGCGAATGCGCCCGGTCGCTGCGTGGTCATAGCCGACTTCGATCACGAGCTCCGGTCTCAACGCCACCCACTCCAAATCGCGTCCGCCGGTCCAGCGACTGGGCTCAGCCGTTCCCTGGTCGCCCGTCTCCAGAGGCGCCAGCATCTCGCGCATCGCCCGTTTCGCAGACATGCTGAAGCCGGAGATATGGCCTACTGAGCGGAGGTCGTTGCCGTCATAGAGACCGAGGATCAGGGAGCCGACCGTGCCCTCCTCTTTGCCCGGTCGCCAACCCATGACGACGCAGTCGATCTCGCGCTCGCGCTTCACCTTGGCCATGCCTTTGCGCTTGCCCGGCAGGTAGACCGCGTCGAGCTGCTTGGCCATCGTGCCCTCGGTCTTGCGCAGCCACTGCTCGGCCTGCTCGGGGTCGGGGCTCAGCTTGCTCGTCTCGACGCTAAGCCGCCCCGCCAGCGTGTCGAGCCGGGCCCGGCGCTCCCCAAACGGCGTCTCCAGCAGCGCCTCGTCCCCCTCTGCGAGCAGATCGAAGGCCACGTAGTCGGCCGGGATCTCCTGCGAGAGCAGCGCGATCCGCGAGGCAGCAGGGTGGATGCGTTCCTGCAGCGCGTCGAATTCGAGGTTGCCGTCCGCGTCGCGGATGACCAGCTCGCCGTCGAGCACATAGCGGCCCGGGGCGAAGCTCAGCTCGGGGAAGTAGCGGGTGAGGTCTTTGCCGCCGCGCGACTGGATGTATGCGCCGTCACCGTCGACGAAGACGATCGCGCGGAAGCCGTCGAGCTTCTGCTCGTAGGCCCACTCCTCGCCTTCGGGAAGCTGTTTGCGGGTCAGCGCCAGCTGCGGCTTGATCGGCGGTTTGAGCGGCAGCGCCACACCGACAGTCTGCCGTGTGGGCGCGAGTCGTGCCTACGCTTGGGGGGCGCTCTGGCGCCGGGAGCGACTCTCGCGCGGATCGGGAACCGGAACCGCGGCGAGAAGCTGCTTCGTGTAAGGGGCGGTCGGCTGCTCGCATACCTGGTCGGCCGGGCCCTGCTCGACGATCTTGCCCTCGTGCATGACCGCGATCCGGTCGGAGACGTGGCGGACGACGCCGATGTCGTGGGCGATGAAGATGTAGGTGAGGCCGAAATCGTCCTGCAGATCGGCGAGCAGGTCGAGGATCTGGGCCTGGATCGAGACATCGAGAGCCGAGACTGGCTCGTCGGCGACGACCAGCTTCGGTCGCAGGGCCAGGGCGCAGGCGATGCCGATCCGCTGCCGCTGCCCGCCGGAGAACTCGTGCGGGTAGCGCTGGTAGTGGGTGGGGGAGAGGCCGACCCGCTCGAGCAGCTCCTGAACCTGGCTGCGCAGCTCGGCCCCCGAGGCGCCGCCCTGCAGGCGCAGCGGCTCGCCGACGATCTGACCGATCCGCTTGCGCGGATTGAGCGAGGCGAAGGGGTCCTGGAAGACCATCTGCATCTCGGCTCGCAGCGGGCGCATCTCGCGGTGCGAGAGGCCGGCGATCTCGCGCCCCTCGAAGCGGACCGAGCCAGAGGTTGGATCGATCAGCTGCAGCACGGTCCGCGACAAGGTCGACTTGCCGCTGCCCGACTCGCCGACGAGGCCGAGAGTCTCGCCCTTGGCGACGCTGAAGCTGACGCCGTCCACCGCCCGCACCCGATCGACCTCGCGCTCGACCAGCAGGCCTCGCTTGACCGGGAAGTGCTTGACCAGGTCGGTGACTTCGAGCAGGGGCGCTTGCTCCCGACTGGGGCGCAGGGGTGCGGCCTGGTCGAGTCGGACGACGGCATCGAGCAGCTTGCGCGTGTAGGGCTCCTTCGGCGAGTAGAAGATCTCGTCGAGCCCGCCGCGCTCGACGATCCTGCCCTCGTGCATGACCAGGACCCGGTCGGCGACCTCGGCGACGACGCCGAGGTCGTGGGTGATCAGGATCGTCGCCAGGCTGCGTTCGCCGTGCAGGCGCCGCAGCAGCTCGAGGATCTGCGCCTGCACGGTCACGTCGAGCGCGGTCGTCGGCTCGTCGGCGATCAGCACCCGCGGCTCCGCCGAGAGCGCCATCGCGATCATCGCCCGCTGCCGCATCCCGCCCGAGAATTCGTGCGGGTAGGCATCGACCCGCCGATCTGGATCCGGGATGCCGACCGAGTCGAGCAGCTCGACGGCGAGCTTGCGCGCCTCCACCTTGCTCATCTGCGGCCGGTGGGCCCGGATCGCCTCGACGATCTGCGCCCCGACGCGGTAGACCGGGTTCAGCGACGTCATCGGGTCCTGGAAGACGATCGCGATCTCCGCGCCCCGCACCTCACGCAGCTCAGCTTCGCTGGCGCCGATCAGCTGCTGCCCGCCGAATCGCGCCGAGCCGTCGACGCGCGCGTTGCGCGAGCCCGTGAGCCCGAGGATCGCCTGCGCGGTGACGCTCTTTCCCGAGCCCGACTCGCCGACGATCGCCAGCACCTCGCCGGGGGTGAGCTCGAAAGAGACGCCGCCGACCGCCTCGACCTCACCTCCTTCGGTGGCGAAGCGGACGCGCAACCCCTCCACGCTCAGCAGCGCCTCGCTCACTTCGCCGACGCCCCCAATTTCACCCGCGGGTCGAGGTAGGCGTAGGCGATGTCGACCAGGGTGTTGAAAAGGACGACGAAGAAAGCGCCGAAGATGACGACCGTCATCACCGGCGGCAGGTCCTGGTTGAGCAGCGAGTCATAGGTGTAGAGGCCGATGCCATCGAGGCTGAAGACCGCTTCGACGAGGATCGCGCCGCCCAGGAGGGCGCCGAAGTCGAGCCCGAAGAGGGTGACGATCGGGACCAGCGAGTTGCGCAGGACGTGGCGGGTCATCACCTGTCGCTCGCCGAGCCCCTTGGCCCGCGCCGTGCGCACGTAGTCTTCGTCCATCGCGTCGAGCATGTTCGAGCGCAGCACCCTGCTGTAGAGGCCGATGTAGACGATCGCCAGGGTCACCCAGGGGAGGAAGAGATGGTTCGCCCACTCGAACGGGTCTTCGCTCAGGGGGACATAGGTGCCCGAGGGGAAGAGCTCGATCTTGTAGGTGAGGTAGTTGAGGAAGATCGCCGCCAGCCAGAAGACCGGCATCGAGATGCCGGTTACGGCGACGATCGTCAGCGTTCGGTCGAGCAGGCCGCCGGCCCGCACGGCCGAGAGGTAGCCGAAGAGGATGCCGAAGAACATCCAGATCACCGCGGCGCCGATGCAGAGCGAGAAGGTTGCCGGGATCCCTTCGGTGATCCGTTCGACGACGTTTTCCCGCCCTTCGTAGGAGATCACGTCGCCGCTGAAGATCTTCCCCATCATCGTCAGGTACTGCTGCGGCAGGGGGTCGTCGAAGCCCCATTCCTCGGTGATGCTGTCGACTAGCGCCGGCGACGCGTTTTTCCCCGCCATGCTCCGCGCCGGGTTGGAGTTGGGGATCACGTTGAAGATCAGGAAGACGATCACCGAGACGGCGAAGAGGACGGCGACCATGCCGGCGAGGCGCCTGACGACGAAACGGGCCATCTAGACCGCCGTCCCATCTGGCTCCGGGATGCCCGCGTGCGCCTCGAGCCGCAGCTTCGACTTTGGATCGAGCGCGTCGCGAAGGCCGTCGCCGATGACGTTGATCGCGAGCACCGTCAGCAGGATCATCGTGCCGGGGATCACGGTCAGAAGCGGCGCCGTGCTGATCAGCTCGAAGCCGTCGCCGATCATCGTCCCCCAGGAGGTGTTCGGCGCCTGCACCCCGACGCCGAGGAAGGAGAGGGTCGACTCGAGCAGCATGCTGTTGGCGACGCCGAGGGTGAAGAAGACGATCAGGGTCGAGAGGAGGTTCGGCAGCAGCTCGCTGAACATCACCCGCAGCGGCCCGGCGCCCTGCGAGACCGCCGCCTCGACGAACTCCCGCTCGCGCAGCGAGAGCACCGCGCCGCGGATCGGCCGCGCCATGTACGGGGTGTAGACGAAGGCGATGATCAGGATCGGAATCCAGAGCGAGCTGCCGGAGAGATCGAGCGGGCCGATCTGCAGGCCGCCGACCGCCAGCGATAGGCCGAGCGCGATCGCCAGCAGGGTCACCGGAAACGCCCAGATCGTGTCCAGCGTGCGTGAGATCACCGCGTCAGGCCAGCCGCGGTAGTACCCGGCGATGAGCCCGAGGACCGTCGCCAGCAGCGTGGCGATCAGGGTCGCGGCGATGCCGACGAAGATCGAGACCCTGCCGCCGTACATCAGTCGCACCATCTCGTCGCGGCCGAGCCGGCCGTCGGCGCCGAGGAAGAACTCGCCCCCGGCGGCGAGGAAGAGCGGCTCGATCGGCTTGCCTTCGAGGTTGACGATTTCGCGCGCCTCGCCGTCGACCTCGACCTTCTCGGTCGTGTGGGTTGCGTTCGGGCCGGTGTGCGCGACGTGGTCCGTCCACAGCGGCGCGGCGAGGACGAAGACGACGATCGCGACGAAGAGGGCGCCGAAGGCGAGGGCGACCCGGTTGCGCCGCAGCCGCCGGTAGGCCAGATACCAGGGACTGCGGCCCTCCACTTACTTGAACTGGAAGCTGGTCAGGTCCTGGCCCATGGTCGGGTTGAAGATCACCTCGTCGAGGTCGATTTCGCTGGAGACGAAGGTCGAGAGGGTATTGGTGCCGAAGGGCGCCCAGGGAGCCTTTTCCATGTATTCGCGGTCGAGCGCCCTGTACTCGTCTTCCTGCTCGGCCCCGAGCTGTTCTTCGCTGAGCTTGGCGACCTTCGCGTTCAGCTTCGGGTCATCCATTTTCGCGAAGTTGCTGTTGTAGATCGGGGCGATGCTTTCGCCTGAGAGCAGGGGCTGGAAGAAGCCGTTGGGGTTGGGGTAGTCGGGGATCCACGCGGTGAAGCCGGTGTCCAGGTCCGGCGTTTCGGCGTTGCCGATGACCGTGTAGTAGTTGTCCCCGTTGATCACTTTCAGCTTCGCCTTGAAGCCGAGTTTGCCGAGCACGTCGCTGAAGTAGGCCCCCGCGTCGTCGCTGGGGCTTTCGTTGTTGGTCCAGACCGTGATTTCGCGGTCAGAGGGGCTGGCTTCCTCGAGCATCGCCTTGGCCTTGGCCATGTCGTGGGGGTAGAGGTCGAACGCTTCGTGGCCCGGCACGCCCTCGGGCAGGATCTGGTGGGCGGCGGAGAGCGACCCGGCGTAGATCCGTTCCAGCGCCGCGGTGTCGAGCGCGTAGTTGACGGCCTGGCGCACCTCAAGGTCGTCGAAGGGCGGTTGCTGGGTGTTCATCCAGAAGAAGTAGAGGTTGATCGGGTGCTCGACCCGGAATTGGGTGTCCTCGTATTTGTCCTTGACTTTGTTGAAGAGGTCGGCGGGCACGATCGTCTGCATCCAGTCCGTCTTGTCGCGTTCGATTTCGTTGACCTGGGTGGCCCCATTGCGCACGATCGAGATCTCGATCTTGTCGACGTGGCCGTCGGGCAGGTCGGGCATCGCCTCACCGTTGGCCTTCGCCCACTGGGGGTTGCGCTCATAGGACCAACCGCGGCCCGGCTCGGACTCGACGATCTCGTACGGGCCGGTCGCCGGGATCGGGTCGGTGGTCATGTTTTTCGCCGGCGTATTGGGGGGGACGAGGGCGACGAAGAGCATCGCCAGCTCGTTGGTGAAGGTGCCGCGTGGGCTGGTCAGCTCGATCGTGATCTCGCCGGTCTTGTCGTCGGTCTTGATCCCCGGGATGCCGCCGGTCCTGGTTTTGGCGAACTCTTCGGCGCCGACGATGCCTTCGTAGAAGGGCGAGCCCGGCGAGCTGATCTTGAAGACGCGTTCGACCGTGCTGGCGAAGTCGGAGGCCTTGACCGGGGTGCCGTCGGAGTACTCGAGGCCCTTGCGCAGCGTCAGCTTGTAGGTCTTCCTGTCGGCGCTGATCTCGGGCAGGCTCTCGGCGAGCGCCGGCACCACCTCGGCGCCCTCGGCGCCGTCGGCGTGCTTGTAGGTCAGCAGTGGCAGGTAGGTGTTGTACATCGCCAGCCAGCCTTCCTGGCTGTAGGAGAGGGCCGGGTCGAGGTAGTCGGGGAATGAGGCGTAGCTGCCGGTCAGCGTGCCGCCCTCCTTCCCGCTCGAGCTGCTGCCGCAGGACGAGAGGACCAGTGCGACCGACACCAGTCCGAGCACAGCCAGCGCAGCATGCAGCTTCCTCACGTTCACGACCTCCGTTCAGGACTGGGCAGGGCCTCTGCGGGAATTAACTCCACCATAATCTCGTCGGCGGCGTCAACGGTCCCTGGACGTTCTTTTCCCTGTTCCAATGGCCAATTCCTGCCCAGGACCAGGGCCGAGGCCAGGGTGATGACGATCACGCCCGTCCCGGCGATCACGAAGGCGGCACGCGGGCTCCACTGGGATGCGCTCAGGCCGCCGATCAGGAAGCCGATACCGGGCGTCGCCGAGGCGCACGATTCGAGCGTGCCGAGCACCCGCGCCTGCATTCCGGGCGAGGTCAGCTCCTGCACGGCGCTGACCAGCGCCACCCACTGGATCCCGTTGCCGGTGCCGCCGACGACTGCCGCCGCGCAGGCGACCGCCAGGCTCTGCGCCGCGGCTTGACCGAGGTAGCCGGCGCCGATCGCCAGGGTGCTGAAGAAGAGCAGGTGCGGCAGCGGGGCGCGCCGCATCGTGGCGAAGACGATGCTGCCCAGGATCATGCCGACGCCCCAGGCGCCGAACAGCAGCCCGTAGCCGACGTCGCCCACCCCCAGTGACTCCTTGGCGTAGACGACCACGATCGGCACCACGGCTGAGAAGAAGATCAGGGCGCCCGACTCCGCGGCGATCAGGCGCCTCAGCGTCGGGTTACGGCGGATGTAGCTGAGGCCGGCTCGCACCTGCTCGCGCAGGGTCCCCTCCTCCGGCTCCGCGTGGGGCAGCGGTCTCGCCGTCAGGACGATGCAGGCGATCAGGTAGAAGGACACTGCGTTGAACAGCAGCGCCGATTGCACGCCGAAGGCCGCGACGATGACGCCGGCCAGCGCCGGGCCGACCGCAGCGCCGCCGGTGAAGGCGACGTTGAGCACTGCATTGCCTGCTCGCAGCTCGCCGTGCGGCTCGAGCATCGTCGCGGTCGTCGCGCGAGTCAGGGTCTTGCCGGTCAGGGCGAGGGCGCCGTCGAGGGCCGAGACGGCGACTATCGCGGGCAGGGAGAAGTTTCCGGCGAGCAGCGCCAGGACGCCGAAGGCGGCCGCCTCCACGGCGTAGATCGCCGGCAGCACGAAGCGCGGCGGCGGCCGCTCCAGGCGGGCGACGAAGAACGGCGTCAGCAGGGCCGGCAGAAAGCCGGTTCCCAGGAAGAGCAGGGTGGTCGCCAGGGCGCTGTCGGTGAGTTCGAAGACGAGGACCGAGAGAGCGACGATTCCGAGCCAGTCGCCCATCTCGTTGACCGCGTAGGAGATCGCCAGGCGCCGGAATGGCCGTCGTCGCAAGGGGTCTCGTAGGCGTGAATTACCCATTTCTCACTACAAGTCCTACAACGTTTATGCACAACTTTCCGTGCAGATGCACAAGTTTTCCGCAGGTTGTGGTACAAACTTGCCAGCAGATCAAGAGGTTCCTCGTAGCAACTTGTGCGGGGGCGAGCTATCCGGGCTTCGACGAAGGGATATGGACATGGTCTTCAAGCGATAAGGACTTTGATTTGAGCGCAGCACCCACAGCGGTGCTGCATGAGATTTGCAAAGGGCGCCCTATGGGTGCCCTTTGTCTTTTTGCCGTGACGGGCCCAGTCCCGCTATTTGCGAGAAATGCAAGGTATTGGCCAGGTGGTCCATGCCGCTTGCCCGCTGCATTTCAAACGTTTACCTTGATACGCAAGTTGCTGTCGTCGCGAGTTTGGCTCGCCAGTCGCAGGAATCGCTAGTCGGGCGCGAAACCTGATGGTCTGAGCCACCCCGTGACGGTAGATCAGGCGCGATCCATGCAGAACGAGCGACCCACCAGGTTGACCACCGCGATCCTGGCGATTGCCTTCGCCGGGATGGTCGCTGTGGCCATCTGGGAGGGGCCGAAGGCGAATTGGGATTGGGAGCTCTTCGCGACGCTGCTGGCGTTCTCGGCCTTCAGCGACGTGATGTCGATCGAAACCGAATCGCGTCTCAAGATCTCCGCCAACTTCCTCGCGCTGATCACCGCGATCGTCTTCCTGGGCGGGACGCCGGCGGCGTTGATCGGGGTGATCTCGATCATGATCGGGTGGATCCGCTATCGGGAAGGCTTCAACGACCTGCTCGTCAACGTGCTGACCTTCATGACCTTCCCGCTGTTGGTCGGCGTGGGCTTCCACGGGCTCGTCGACGCGACGCAGACCACCACGGCCGATCTTGCCTTCTACGTCTTCGTCTTCGGCGCCTTCACCTGCGGGATCCTGATGAATTTCGTGATGATCGGCGGCTACACGAGCTACGTCGAGCGCACCCCCTTCATCCCCAAGATCCGCACCGTGATGATCCCGCTGCTCCCCTCGGAGCTCGCGGCGGCGCTGATGGCGGTCGGCGTCGCCTTTATCTACACCCAGATCGGGCTCGCCGGGGTCGCCTTCTTCGGCATCGTGCTCGTCACCTTCCAGTACCTGCTTGGAGCGTTGCTCAAGTCGCAGGAACGTGCCCGCGAGCTCGAGGTGCGGACCAACCAACTGGCCAGCTTCCAGGTCGGCATGTTGAGCGCGCTGCTGCGCACGCTCGACCTGCGGGACCAGATGACGGCCCGCCACAGCGCCGCCGTTGCCCGCTACTCGCGGGCGATCGCCCAGCGGGCGGGTTTCTCCAAACGCGAGGAGGAGCTGGTCCACATCGCCGCGCTGCTGCACGACATCGGCAAGTTCATCCTCCCCGACCGGATCCTGAAGGCGAACGTGCCGCTGACCGACGAAGACTGGATGCTGATCCGGCGCCACCCGCAGCAGGGCGCCCGCGTCGTCTCCTCGCTCGACGGCTACGGCCCGGTGGCCGACATCATCCTCGCCCACCACGAGCGGATCGACGGCAAAGGCTACCCGCGCGGGCTCGAAGGCGACGAAATTCCCGAGCTGGCCCGGATCATCTCCGTCGCCGACACCTATGACGTGATGACCGCGCGCGACTCCTACCGCACCCCGACCTCGAGCTACGAGGCGATCCAGGAGCTGCGGCGGGTGGCGGGCAAGCAGCTCGACGCCCGTTTCGTCGAGGTCTTCGTCGAGCTGCTCGAGGGCAAGGACGTCTCCTTCCGCCACGGCGAGGAGGCCGACTTCGAGCGCGAGCTGTCGCTGGAAGCGCGGATCGCCGAGACCGCCAGCCCCGGCGTCGACGCGGGCCGCTTCCAGGTCTCCGGCGTCAGCGCCGGCTGAGCGATCCGCCGGGGCGATACGGTTCGCGCCCATGCGCGCAGTCACCTTCCAGGCGCCCGGCGAGGTGCGGATCGAGGAGAAGCCCGCGCCCGAGCTCGCCGCCGCCGACGACGCGGTGGTGCGGGTCGAGGCGAGCGGGATCTGCGGCTCGGACCTGCACATCTTCCACGGGCGTGTTCCGGTCGAGCCCGGCTTCACGATCGGCCATGAGTTCGTCGGCACGGTGCTCGCCGCCGGCGCCGACGTCGAGCGCGTCGCCGCCGGCGACCGCGTGCTCGGCTGCTTCCACACCGCTTGCGCCACCTGCTCCGCCTGCCTGCGCAGCGACTATCACCGCTGCGAGCGTCAGCGCACCTTCGGTCATGGCTCCCACCTGGGCGACCTGCAGGGCGCTCAGGCAGAGCAGTTGCTGGTCCCGCGGGCCAACCTGACCCTGCGCAAGGTGCCGGAGGGAATGTCGGACGAGGTCGCGCTCTTCGCCGGCGACGTGATGGGCACCGGCTACCACGCCGTCGCCCACGCCGGCATGCGGGCCGGCGACACGGTCGCCGTGCTCGGCCTCGGCCCGGTCGGCCTCTGCGCCGTCCAGGCGGCGCTGGCCGGGGGCGCGAGCCAGGTCTTCGCCGTCGACTCTGTCGAGGCGCGGCTGGAGATGGCGAAGCGCTTCGGCGCGGTGCCGCTCCACCTCACCGAGGACGAGCCGAAGCGCGCCGTGCGCGCCGCGACCGGCGGCGGCGCCGACGTCGTCGTCGACGCGGTCGGCGATCCGGGGCCGCTGGCGATGGCCGTCAGCCTCTCCCGCGACGCCGGGACCGTATCCGGCATCGGCGCCTATGCCGGCAAGGGAGAGGTGCCCCTGGGCCTTGCCTGGCTCAAGGGCCTGACGCTGCGGCTCGGCCTCGCCAACGTGATCGCCCACGTCGACCGCGTCCTCGGCCTGCTCGAGGCCGGCAAGCTGGACCCCTCGCCGCTCGTCACCCACCGGATGAAGCTCGATCAGGCGGCGGAGGCCTACGAACTCTACGACAACCGCGAGGCGCTGAAGATCGTCTTAACGCCCTGAGTTTGAGAAACCGGGCGTTTCTCTCTACATTTGATCGGGTGCGGGTGAGGCGCCCTGCTTTTGCAGTGGCAATCGTCGTCCTGGGCGCGCTGCTCTTCAGCAGCGCCGCCCAGGCGTGCACATGCCTGGAGATGAGTCCGCGCGCGGCGCTGCGCCAAGCGGATGGCGCGGTCTCCGCGCGCTTGATCCAGATCGATCCGGTCGATCGCTACGGCGCTGACTACCTCTACCGAGTGCGCCGGGTTTACAAGCCAGGCCCGGGATTGCGAGCGGGGGAGACGGTCTCGGTGCACAGCGGCATCAACGGAGCCAGCTGCGGGCTGCCCGACGACAATGCTCGCTGGTACGGCTTGTTCCTCTCGCGACGTGAGGGCCAGTGGAGCGGCGGGCTATGTGGAATCGCCCCCCCGAGAGAGATTGCTGCCGCGGCTCGGGCGCTGCGTCGAGGCGATGAGCTGGCGTCGCCGGTCGCGGATTCTACGCCTGACTGTGCTAGTTGACTATCACAATAACCTGGTCTACTGTGTCTTTCCAATGGCACAGCAAGCAGCGCGTGAGCCGAACCCGTTCTCGATCGATCCCAGCGACGAGCTGCCGGTCGGGTTGCAGTTGACCTGGCGCCTGCGGGCCCTGATCGCCACCGGCCGCCTCGCCTCCGGCGAGCGGTTGCCCAGCTTCCGCCGCCTCTCCGAATGGGCTGGCGTCAACGTCAACACGGTGCGGGCCGTCTACGCCGGCCTCGAGGGGGAGGGGCTGGTCGTCAGCCATCAGGGCCAGGGCACCTTCGTCGCCGAGGGAATCGAGGCGGCGGCCCAGCTGGAGGAGATAGCGACCGACGCCCTGCGCCGCGCCCACGAGGCCGGCCTCAGCCCTCGCGAGCTGGCGATCGTCGCCTCGGCTTGCGCCAGCATGCCGGGCGCGCTCGACGATCCTCCACCGAGGCCGCCAGCCGATCTTCCCGACCTGGCCGAGGAGAGCGAGGTGATCGAGGTGCGCAAGGAGCTGCGGCGCCAGATCGCACGGCTCGAGGCCGGGCTTGCGTCCTACCCGCGCGACCTGCCGCGCGACCTGCCGACTGCGCCGCGCCGCGCCAGCGCCCACGTCGCCGGGGTGGAGGAGCTGGAGCAGACGCGGGACACGCTGATCGCCCAGCTCTCTGCCGCACAGCAAGCGGCCGAGCAGCGGGCGCGACAGGCGGGACGCGAACGGGCGCAGGGAGCCAGTCCCCTCGAGCGGGCGATGAACTGGTGGCAGCACAAGCTGTAGCGCGGGCGTTCCTGCCCGCCAAGTCGTTCTTCGAGCAGGTCGGGGAGATGATGATCCTCACCGCGCGCACGCTGTGGTCCGCGGTCAGGCCCCCCTATCCCTACGGCGAGGAGCTGGTCGGCCAGTTCCTCTTCGTGCTCAAGCTCTCCTGGTTCCCGATGACGATCTCGACCTTCGCCCTCTGCTTCGGCGCGCCGGGGCTGCAGGCGGCCGGAATCCTCGATCTCTTCGGCACGCTCGACCGCCTCGGCGGCTTCTTCGTCGTCACCGCGGTCCGCTTCATCGCCCCGATCGTCACCGCCGCGGTCGTCGCCGGCGTCGCCGGTACCGCGATCACCGCGGACCTCGGCGCGCGCAAGATCCGCGAGGAGCTCGACGCCCTGCAGGTGCTCGGCGTCGACCCGATCAAGAACCTGGTGGTGCCCCGTTTTCTGGCGCTGATGATCATCACCGGCCTGCTCGACATCTTCGCGCTCGTCTTCGGCGTCACCGCCGGCATGTTTGCCTCGCTGCTCTACGGGGAACCGCTCGGCGGCTTCTTCGCGACGCTCTTCACCAACGCACTGATCGCCGACCTCTGGGGCTCGGTGCTGATGTGCACCCTGTTCGGCGGCATCATCGCCGTCGTCTGCTGCTACAAGGGAATGACCGCCTCCGGCGGCCCGGCCGGCGTTGGGCGCGCGGTCAACCAGGCGGTGGTGATCGCCTTCCTCGCGGTCTTCTTCTTCCTTTACGTGTTCACCGCCATCCTGCTCGCCTCCAATCCTGAATTGCAGTCGATCCGATGAAGGCGAGCATCCGTTGACCGGCTGGCTCGACGTTCCCCGAGCTTGGATCGACGCCTTCGGCGATGTCGCCCGCTTTGGCTCCCGAGTCGCCGGCCTCGTCTACTCGGGCCGCGTCTTCCAGTTCTTCGGCGAGAGCTTGCGCCAGGCGGGGATCCTGGTCCTCGGCTCGGCGCTGATCATCTGGGCCTTCGTCTTCATCCTCGGCCTCAACTGCGGGGTGATCGGCGCCTACTTCAGCCGTTCGATCGGCGCCCCGTCCAACGCCGGCATCTTCTCCGCCTACTGCGATCTGCGCGAGGGGATCCCGTACGCGTTCGGCTACATCCTCTCGGCCAAGGTCGGCACCGGGATCGTCGCCGAGCTGGGGGCGATGCGGATCTCCGACGAGATCGACGCGCTCGAGGTGATGGGCATCCCGCCGGTCACCTTCCTCGCCGCCACGCGCCTGCTCGGCGCCTGGATCGCCCTGCCGTTCCTCTTCCTGGTCGGGGTGGGAGTCGCCTACTTCTCCAGCTACATAGCGGTGGTTGAGCAGGTCGGCGACGTCTCCTCCGGCGGCTACCTGCTGATCTTCTGGACCTTCCAGGACTACGTCGACGTAATCTTCAGCTTGGCCAAGGGCATGGTGATGGCGACGATCATCGTGCTCGTCGGCTGCTACTACGGCTACACGGCGTCAGGTGGGCCGGTCGGGGTGGGGACGGCGACGGCCAAATCGATGGTCGTCAACATCATCATGGTCCACATCGTCGGCATGCTCGGCACGCTGATCTTCTACGGGTCCAACCCGCGAGCGCCGATCGGCGGTTGAGGCTTAGCTCACCGTTGCCGCGGTCTTGGCCGGCTGGCGATGGCGGCGGAACATCTCCTCGACCCACTGGACTCCGCGGCGCTCGAGCAGCGGTTCGCGGAAGGCCTCGAAGCCAGCGGCCCCGTCCAGGTCGGCCGGCATCGGCCCCTCCTCGGGCTGGGCCAGCGGGTAGAAGAGCGAGGCGGCGGTGAGGTCGGCGACGCTGAACCGATCGCCGACCAGGTACTCGTTGTCGCCAAGCTCGGCTTCGAGGCGGTCAAGCGAAGCCAGCACCTTCGCCCGGGCCTGCTCGGCCTTATCGGCGTTCTCGGCGCGGAATCGAAGCGCGGTGAAGGCGCGAGCGTAGGCGGCGGTCAGCCCCGGGGGGAGCTTGGCCAGCGCTCCCGGCGCGGTGCTCTTCATCAGCGCTTCGAAGCTCTCGCGGTCCTTGCCGAACTCGTGCCAGGCGAAGAGGCGGATGGCGGGCCCCAGCTCCTCGTCGAAATAGTCCTCCAGCGCCAGCGCCCGCAGCCGCTCGGTGGCGTCGATGGGGTAGAGGCGAGGCTCGGGATACAGCTCCTCCAGCGCGGCGATGATCGCGGTCGAGTCGGCGATCCGCTGCCCGTCGATGCTGAGGATGGGGAAGGTGTACCGGGCGCCGCGCGTCAGCCAGAGGGCGGCGACCATGTGGGCGCCGGGGGGCGGCGAGTGGCGGCGGTGCTTGATTCCCTTCCACGTCAGTGCCCAGCGCGCCTTCTCGCTGTAGTGCGAGACGTCGATCTGCCAGAGGGTGGGGAGGGAGTCACTCATGGTTTGAGCAGTCCGATTTGTGGAAGCATAGGTTCAGATGGCGCCACTGGACGATTCCGAGATCGAGGCGAGGCTAGCGGAGCATCCCGGCTGGGAGCGAAGCGGCTCGGCCATCCGCAAGCAGTTCAAGCGCAGCGACTTCGTCGGCTCGGTCAACTTCGTCCAGAGCCTGGTCGAGCCAGCCGAGGCGATGAATCACCACCCCGACCTGGAGATCTCCTGGGACACTGTCTCGGTCTCGCTCTCGACCCACTCCGACGGCGGCGTCACCGCCGCCGACTTCGAGCTGGCGACCAAGATCGACGCCCTGGCCTGAGTCGCGCCGCTACGGTGCTGCGGTGGCCGACGAGCTGAGAATCGACGCCGGGCTCTCGATCCCCCTGGCGGAGATCGAGCTGCGCACGAGCCGTTCCTCGGGCCCCGGCGGACAGCATGCGAACGTCACCGCCTCGCGCGTCGAAGCCGTCTTCACGGTCGAGTCCTCGAGCGTGCTCGACGACTCGCAGCGACTCCTGCTCGCCGCGAAATGGGGCCCCACGGTGACTGCGGTCGCCCAGGACGCGCGGGGACAGGCGCGCAATCGCGAGCTGGCGCTGGAGCGGCTGGCGGCGAAGGTCGCGGCAGGGCTGGTCGTGCCGCGGCAGCGGCGCGCGACCAAGCCAAGCCGCGCCGCCCGCCGACGCCGGCTCGAGCGCAAGCGCCTGGCCGGCGAGCGCAAGCGGGGGCGGCGGCGGCCAGCGGCGGACGAGGACTGATTGGCAAACTGGCGCGATGGCGAAGCGGAAACAGCGACGGCGGCGGGAGAAGGCGCCGACGGTCGACTACAGCGACGCCGAGGGCAACGTCCTGACCCTGCGGCAGGCGCTCAGCGCCGGCACTATTGCCAAGCTCGGCGAGGGGCCAGCGACGGCGGCGACGACGCAGGAGGACGCTTGGCGACGGCGGTCGGAGCTGCTCTTCGAGCGCCTCGCCGTGCGCTGGGAGATCGCCGGGCTGCCCCTGACCGACCAGAAGATGCTGCTGGGACGCCTGCGGATGGCTGACGCCGAGACCCAGGAGTGGGTGCGGCGCACGATCGCCGAGCACCTCGATCGGTTCATCCCGGAGTTGTCGGGGTAGAGTCGTAGCGAGGCGGGGCCCCCAAGGAGAAGGAGCGACAAATGCTTGCCAACGCCAAAGCGACCAGCGGCTTTGCGGTTCCCGATACGGACGAGGCGAAGCGTTTCTACGGCGACACCCTTGGCGTGGACGTCACGGTGCTCGACGAGGAGAACGGCGTCATGGCGCTGAAACTCACCGGCGGCGACGTGTTCCTCTACCGCAAACCGGACTTCGAGCCCGCCACGTACACGATCCTCAACTTCGAGGTAGACGACATCGACGCCGCGGTCGACGAGCTCTCATCCGCTGGCATCGAGTTCGAGCGCTATGAGGGCTTCGAGCAGGACGAGAAGGGCATAGCCCGTGGCCCCGGTCCCTCGATCGCCTGGTTCAAGGACCCTGCGGGCAACATTCTCTCGGTCCTACAGCAGACCTGAGGCTGCTGCTGCCAAGGTGCGACCGGGAAACGGACTACCGCCCCAGCGAGCGCTTGTAGACCAGGTGGGGCAAGCCTGCGTGCTGGGTTTCACCATCGCGGCGGAGGCCGATCTTCTCGGCGACTCGCCGGGAGGCAGCGTTGCCGGCCATGATCAGTGCGACGACCTCGGATAGGTCCAACGAGCGCGCCCACTCGAGCGCACCCGACGCCGCCTCCGTCGCCAAACCCTGGCCCCAGTGCGCGGAGTCGATCGTCCATGGAAGCTCGACTGCGAGCGCGCCGTCCAGCTCGGTTCTCTGCAGTCCCCCGCGTCCAACCATCGAGCCAGTTGCCTCCTCGATCAGGGCGCACGGCCCAAAGCCATGTTCGGACCAATGCCGTTCGTCCTTGCTGAGCATCCCCAGGATGGCTGCATCGTCGAAAGGCTCCAGCGGCGGGGGGCGTAGCCACTCTCCTACGGCGGGATCGAGCAAAAGCGAGCGGTAGGCGCTCTGGCTCGATGCGTCTGGGCGCCTGGCAAGTAACCGAGACGTCCGCCACTCGCAGCTCGTCATCTCGCCAACGATGGCAGCACTGATGGGCGCGGCTGGGTTCGAACCAGCGTTCTAGCGCTCAGCTCGAACCAAAAGAACCGTAGCGACTCGGAAGATCGAGGAACGGGCTATCGGTTGTTTTCGACGCTGCAAAGCCAGATAGGAGCGCCAGCCTCGCGAGCAGCGGGCCAGGCCGGAAATAGGCGGGGGCGCTTGCGCCCCCTCGCCGGACGTTTCGGCCATGACCACAGCTCAGAAGAACGGCGCCTCGCAGCTCGACGCGGCCCCCGCCCGGTTCCTCGACCAAATCGAGGAGCTACGGATGAATCTGTCCAGCGAGCAGCTAATTCATGAGGCAATCGAAATCAATCACGCCGCGATCGGTGAGGAGTCCACGCTAGAGCGCTACCGGGGCCATCTCGTCCACTACTCGCAGTACCTAGCGAGCGTTCACGGCAAGGACTTCTACACGGCAAAGTCGAAGCACGTCCGGCTTTTCATGAAGCACTTGGAGAAGGGCGGCGGCGCGAAACCCCATGAGGCACGGCTGCGGTGCGAGTGGTGCAAGGCGCGAGGGTATCCAGACGGGCGCGGGGGAGAGGGGTGGTCTGCGTCATATCGCAAGAGCCATCTGTCGGCGATCAAGTTCGGCTACCTGCATTTCCAGGCAGAGGACGACTTGCCGGACCTGAATCCGGCGGCTCTGGAGGTATCGCCAAGGATCATCCACAAACGCGGTTACACGCCCTCGCGTGACGATGTGAAGCGGCTGCTGGAGGCACCCGGCACGCCGCGAGCGCGGCTACTCGCCTACTGGATGTTCTACGCGCCCTCGCGGCGCAAGACCTTCTCCGATGCTCGCTGGCCGGATATCGACTTGGAGCAGGGCACCTGGGAAGTCGTTGGAAAGGGCGGCAAGGTTGACATCTTCGATCTGGCGCCGCCGCTTCTGCGGCAGTTCCGTCTTTACCGGCGCTGGCAGCTCTCCGAGGCCGAGCACAACCCGGCGATTCGGGATGCCCTCAGTGATCCCGACACCGCCTATGTCCTGCTGACCAAGAACGGTAAGCGGACCTGCCCTCAGACGGTCACGAAGATCGTGACCTTGCACGGCATCCGGGCGGGCGTGGGCCTTCGCAAAGCAACGTCTGGCTCGGACTCAGTTGACGGCATGACCTCACGGGTTTCGCCGCACGCATATCGGCGAGCTTGGGCGACGATCGCGCTGAACGACGAAGAACGGCCGCTTGATGTGGTCGCTGAGGTCTTGAAGCACAGCAGCACCGCGACGACCCGACGCCACTACGCACCGACGAAGCCGGAGCGAGCGCGCGAGGCGCTGCTGTCCATGCGCGTTGCGTGAGTAGTCCTCGAAGGACTTGAGCACTTTGAGAAGCACGTCGCTTGACGCCGCCCGGGGTTTCGACCCCAGGCGGCGCCGTCTCGGCTTAAGGTCGTGCCCGGCGGGCTCGCGAGTCAACGGGAACCACGCGCAGGCGCCGCGCCTGCGAGTTGCCTTCCTCGTAGGGATAGCCGCTTTGAGCGCGGACTTGCGCCCGCATGATGTAGACGGTTGGCGACGGGGTCTGCGTGAAGCGGTAGCGCATTACGAAGCGCCCGTCTGCGCGCGTGCGATAGCGCCGGAAGACACGCCACGCCTTACCGCTCTTGACCTGTAGGACGACGACAACCTCGTCGCTGTGGGGACCGGGGATCTCACCCGCGAAGATTGCGAATCCCTTGTTCCTGACGACGTTGCGACGGAGCTGGAAAGTCGGCCGGACCGTGGTGCGCAGGAGTGCGCGAGCAGATAGCTCGCGCTGATCGCGTCGGTAGACCGCCATTAGGTCACGCGAAGGACCGGCGCCGATGGCAAATTGGTAGCTGCCATCTGAGTCCGTCATTGCGACGCCGAGAAACTGCCGCTCAGAGTCCGTGACAACGCGGCTGAAGATGCAGACGGGCGCGCTCCCGGAATGAGCAAGCCCTTGAAGGGTGCCGCGAAGCGTTGAGCCCTCGCCCTGGCCGACGAGAAGCGCAGCGTCCCCCTGCTCGCCGAGTGCAGCGGTCAGATTCGACCCGCCGTTAGCCCCGGAGCGCCCACATTCATAGGAGAGTGGCGCCTTGACCGGGGCGCCGGCATTTTGCTCGGCATCGGATAGCCAAAGTTCGAGCGTGTAGCTGCCACGCTCGCGAGGCGTATCGAGATTCTGAATTGTCGGCGGGTTAGTCGCTGGCATCGTTGTCGCTGGAACAACGAGATCGCCCCTCCTATCGACAATGCGGTAATGCGCCGCCTCGATCGATGATCCGGCGTCCACTAGGTTGTGCCAGCGAACGTCGAAGCCCTCCGCTGAACGCGCCGTGGCCGGCGCTGTAACGCTGAGGTCTTGCGGTGCCGCTGGGGGCGTCGTGTCATGGGGGATCGGCGCGCTTGCCGATTCGCCCACGTAGCCGACTTGATCCTCGAGCCAGACACGGAGACTGTAGGTGCCGGGCTGGGGGGGACCTTCGACGTTCGGCAGCGCGGTCGGGTTGGTGCCCGCAAGGACTTTCTCGGGCACGACCACTTTGCCCGCGTCATCGATTACGTCGTAGTGGACTTTGACGACCGGGCTGCCCACGTTTGGCGGAAGCGAGAACTCAGCGCTGAAGTGGTCGAGATAGCGTTCCGGGTTCGCGCTGGTCACGCGAAGTCCGGCCGGCTTGCCCGGTGCGGAGTTGTCTGTCCGGATCGTCCGCCGCTCGCAAGACTGCCCGCCAGTGCCGTTCAAGCCCTGATACTGCGCGTAGTCTTGAACGCAGATCGAAAGCTCGTGCTGACCATCTGAGAGGGTCTTGGTGTCGAGCCCGTAGTAGCGCAGATAGGGGCCAGAACCACAAGGCTGCAACCTTTGGCCGAACTCTTGATTGGGATTCGAGTAGCCGGTGTGGCATCCACCGTTCGCCTGATAGTCGATCGTGCCGTTGCCGAACACTGCGCCATCGGCCCCGAGCCGCGAGAAGCGAAGGCCCGAGCCTAGATCCGATTCGCGCCAGGCAACCGCGTGGTAGCCGCGGACCCAATCACCTCGCACAACGGGGCCGTCGTCAAAGCTCACGCTAGCCCCCTGCTGGTCATTGAGCAGGAGGACGATCGTGTTGGCATCGACGGCGTTCACGCCATCGCGACTACAGCCCCCTGGGCGAAAGCAGGTCAGCTCGAAGACGAAGCGCTTGTAGTTGCCGAAGGCACCCCCGAAAGGCCAGGGATGGGGAGCAAAGGAGCTGGTTGCAGTGGCATAGATTCCTTCGTTCGGCGTGTTGTTGCCCTGCATGAGGATGTTGTTCGTGCCGCCGCCCCAGTCCTCAGCCCAAAAACGCCCGCGCCAGCCGTCGTTGAATTGATACATCTCGCGCGTATAGCCGGTACCCATGAGAATTGAGGTCCCAGCCGGCGCGTACCACGACATGCTCGCCGAGTGGTTCAGGCCGGCGGTTCCGATCGTGTTCTCCTCTAGGCGGAGAAAGCCGCCACTGTCCCCGGCCGGGTCTGAGTACGCGGTCGCGCAGTTGTCCGTGAAGTTGAAGAAGCCAGGACTGGCGCCAAGAGTCGGGTTGCCCGAGCCGCTGTTCGCGGCACAGAAAACCACCTTGTAATGAGCGGCATTGGCTGAGGCTGCGGCCAGACAGCCAACGCCGACTGCAAGCACCATCAGGCATAGGGCTATTGCGGCCGGTCGATTGACCGGCCCACTCGATCGAGAGGACATAATTTCTGCTCCTTCTTCCTGTGCCGTGACCGTGGCTCAGGGGAGGAGCTGTCCCCCCGTCCCTCCCGGCGTGAACATCACTGGCCGGAGAGGTGGGCGTTCCGTCGATCTGGCTGGTATCTCGGTTAAACAACAGCGAGATACGTCCGGAGGAGCGGCCCAGCGCCCCTCGTCCATTCGTCTACCGATCGACTAGCGCCGCTTTGTTGCGGACGCTTTCTTGCCGTCGAGCGGATTTCTTGCCGACATGAACGTCGCCAGGAACACGGTGGCAGCCTTTGCCTTGCTTGCTCCACGTTTCTTTTTTGACAGGCGTTTGCTTGCGTTCGCCTGCAACTCCAAGACAGACCCCAGGAAGCCCCTCGCCAGCTCGCCGAATTCCTCGATTCCCTCGGCGTCGAGCACCAGCGGGGTCCAGTTCAGCTCACCCGGAGGGTCATCAAAGACGCCCGCCTTCATTGCGGCTGAGGCGTCATCGAAGAACTCTTGCAAGATGTTGGCTGAGATGCACTTGCGCACAGCGGGGGGAAGGTCTTTCCAACTGCCGGGCGGGATTAAGGTCGGGGTGACTGCCCGGTAGAAGTGCTCGATGGCTCCTCGGCGCTGAACTTCGTCCTCCAAGACGATCAAGCGACATTCGAGCAGCACCTTGACGTGGTAGCCGATGTAGCTCACGGGCATTTCCAGCTCTTTCGAGACTTCGATCGGGCTGGCGACGCGTTCGCAGAAGATCGCGAAGACCCTTACACGCTCCTCCTTGGCCAGCGCGTACATGTGGCGGTGGTTGAGAAGTGGGGCAGGAGCCCCCTCTTTCTTCTCAACCTTCTTAGAGCTTGCCTTCGTTTTCTTTTGCGGCACGGTTTGTCCTCGCCCTTGGGTAGGAGATTGGGCGCGACCCTCCCGCGGGCCGCGCCCAAGGTCTCTCTTCGCTTGGCCCTAGATATGGGAGGTCACCGGGCCGAGCAGTTTGGCTGTCC
>JBEVMR010000062.1:0-50201 GCA_040508545.1 Solirubrobacterales bacterium | reverse complement strand
ACTGCATTCGGCATCGCTATCCGATGTCGAATGCAGTCTCGATGATGATTAGGAGAGGCAGAGGGCGTAGACGGTGATGGTCTGGGTTGCGCCGGTTTTGTTCGACGCTGCGTAGAACCAGCCGTTGCCGCTGGGGGCGTTCGAGGTCATCTCGACGCCGTAGTTGCTGGGGGCGCCGCCACCACTGAGGACCTGCTCGCCGGCCTGGCAGGGGACCGAGATGCTGCCGTTCGTGCCGGCTGCGAGTGATTTCGTGTTGGTCCGCAGGACCGTGCCGCCGAGCTCCTCGGCGTGAACCGCGTTCGCGCCTATGTCGTCGCTTTCGATCGTCTGGTTGGCGATCTCCGAGGAGGTGACCGAGCCCAGGGCCAGGTCGCCCGCGGTGAGCGAGTCCGGGGCCACCTCAGGGGAAGCAACCGCGTTGTCGGCGATCTCGTCCGTTTTGACCGCGTCTTTCGCAATCTCGTCGGAGTTGACCGCGTCTTTGGCGATCTCGTCCGAGCCGACCGAGTCGGTGGCGAGGTCGGTCGCCGTCACGGTGGCATCGGCGATCTTGGGCGAGCTGACCGCGTTGTCGCGGAGGTCGACCGTGCGGACCGTGCTGTCGACGATCTGCGCCGAGCGGACAGTGTTCTTGCCGACACCGACCGCGAAGGCGGAGCCGGTCAGGGCGAGGAACAGCGCCAGGCAGCTGATCACGATGGCGGGGGAGGGGCGGAACTTGCGGGTCTTGGTGGTCATCGGGGACTCCTTTCGTTTGGTTTTGATTCCCGATGGCCACAGCTTCGGCTGGATCTTGCCCTGCTACTACGGACCCAAGGGGTGAACCTGCTCACCCCTGTGCCTGCGGGATGGGTAGATTTGGCTGCGTGGCCAGTGTGGAGAAGGCGTGCGTCATCGGGGCCGGCAGCTCGGGGCTGACGGCTTGCCAGGTGCTGGGCGCCCGAGGGATTCCGTTCGACTGCTTCGAGAAGGGGTCCATGATCGGCGGGAACTGGCGCTACGAGAACGACAACGGAACCTCTTCGGCGTATCGCTCGTTGCACATCAACAGCGCCCGCAAGCTCATGTCCTACAAGGCGTTTCCGATGCCCGAGGACTACCCGGACTACCCGAGTCATTGGCAGGTCGCCAAGTACTTCGACGACTATGCAGAGCGGTTTGGGCTGAAGGAGAGGATCACCTTCAACACCGAGGTCATCGCCGCCGAGCCGACCGATCAGGGATGGGAGGTGACGGTCGAGGACGCAGCGGGCGAGCGGCGGACCGAGGCTTATGCGGCGGTGCTGATCGCCAACGGTCACCACTGGAAGCCGCGCTGGCCCGAACCGCCCTTCGCCGGCGCCGACGCCTACGAGGGCGAGCAGATGCACGTCCACCACTACCGCGAGCCCGACGTGCTCGAGGGCAAGCGCGTGCTCGTGCTCGGGATCGGCAACTCCGCCGTCGACGTCGCGGTCGAGTCGAGCCGGATTGCCGAGAAGACGTTCCTCGCGATGCGGCGCGGCGCCTACGTGCTGCCGAAGTTCCTCGGCGGCACGCCGATCGACGAAGCCTCGCCGCCGATCAGCACCTACCTGCCGATGTCGGTGCGGCGCTTCTTCATGAACCGCCTGCTGAAGGTGACGATTGGGGAAATGACCGACTACGGCCTGCCGAAGCCCGACCACAAGCTGCTCGAGGCTCACCCCACGGTCTCCTCAGAGCTTCTGCCGCGGATCGGCCACGGCGACATCACGGTCAAGCCCAACATCGAGCGCTTCGCCGGCGGGCGCGCCGTCCGCTTCGACGACGGCAGCGAGGAGGAGATCGACCTAGTCGTCTACTGCACCGGTTACGAGATCGAGTTCCCCTTCCTCGACGAGAGCGTCTTCGCCGCCCAGGACAACCGCATGCCGCTCTACAAGCGCGCGGTCTCGGTTGAGAACCCCGGTCTCTACTTCCTCGGCTTCGTCCAGCCCCTGGGCCCGGTCATGCCGATCGCCGAGGCCCAATCAGAATGGATCGCCGACCTCCTAACCGAAGGCGCAACGCTGCCTCCCGTTCAAGAGATGCGCAAGGAGATTGCAGCTTACGAACGCTGGATGGACAAGCGCTTCGTCAGCTCCAAGCGTCACACGATCGAGGTCGATTTCCACCCCTACCTGCGAGAGATCCGCCGCGAGCGCAGGCGGACTAAGCAGGCGGCTTAGGCGGGCGGTTTGAGGGCAGGAGGCGGGGTGCCCCTCCTGGTTGCTGGGTTTTTCGTCTGCGGCGTGGGTTGCCGTCCGAGGGCGCTTTCGGGACGAAAAACAGGACGCCGCTGCCCAGGAGGGGCACCCCGCCTCCTGCTCATAGCGCCAGCTCCGCCGGGGAGATGGTGTGGTCCGCGAGGCCGGATGGGCTGGGGGCGCCAGCGGTTGAAGCCCTCGCCGCCGGATTCCTCGGCTGAGCTGTCGACCTCAGGTGCCTTGCTTGCCCACCAGACGAGCCAGAGAGCGCCTAAGACTGGGATCTTCAGCACGACGAGCAGAAAGAAGATTGGGAGCCACCCCTCCATCGGCCCAGTGTAGAGGGCTTAGAGGCCGTTGGCCCAGGCGGTCAGCGCTTCGAACTGGACCTCCTCGAGGCCGAGGTGAGGCTCGGTCGGGACGAGCAGGGTCGGCTCCTCCCGTCCCCGTGCCCACTCGTAGCAGCTCTCGTCGAAGCTGTCGTCGATCCAGGCCAGCGGCCGCCCCTTGCCGTACTCGTCCAGAGGCCCCAGCTTCCAGTGGGCCGAGCCGAAACGGGCAGCACCGTCGAAGTTGAGGACGGGCAGCTCCGGCAGGCCGAGGATGTTGGGCAGGTATTCGTTGGCTTTGTCCTCCCAACCGGTCGCCCAGACCAGGTCGTAGAGCTGGCTCAGCCGCGTCAAGCGGAAACCGGCCATCAGCGAGATGCAGTGAACCATCCCGTCGACCAGCTCGAACTTGGCTTCGGTCCGGTCCGGCGGCTCGTCGAATCCGAAGAGCGAGATGACGCCGTCGACGTCGACGGCGAGGATCGGCTGGCTCATGAAGCCAGGCTAGCTACCAGCGGTAGTGCGCGAAGGCCTTGTTGGCCTGGGCCATGCGGTAGATGTCGTCCTTGCGCTTCCAAGCGCCGCCGGCCTGCTGGAGCGAGTCGAGGATTTCACTGGCGAGGCGCTCCGACATCGAGTACTCGCGGCGGTTGCGGGCGAAGTCGACCAGCCAGCGCACCGCCAGGGTGCGGGCGCGCCGGGCGGGAACCTCGACCGGCACCTGGTAGGTGGCGCCGCCGACTCGCCGCGAGCGAACCTCGAGCACCGGCGTCAGCTGTTTGATCGCCGCCTCGAGGGTCTCGACCGGATCCTCGCTGGAGCGCTCGCCGACGATCGCCAGGGCGTCGTAGACGATCCGCTCGGCAAGTGACTTCTTGCCGTCGCTCATCACCTTGTTGATCAGCTGCTGGACGAGCCGGTTGCGGTAACGGGCGTCGGGTTCGACCGGACGGATCGTTGCGGCGGAACGGCGCGGCACTAGAGCGTGGCCCGGTTCGTGGCCGCGTGCGACTGGGGGCGCGCGTGGCCAAGCAGATCAAGGACGCAGGGTGCAGCCTTTGCTGGTTGCAAAGGCAAACCCGAGGACGAAGAGATGCGCAGCGCCACGCGCGGCATCCAGGCGTGTGGGGTCGCGGACCGGGTCACGATGCCTTGACCCCGTAGAGCGAACGGGCCTGCTTGCGGTCCGAGACACCGGCCGCGTCGAGGGTGCCGCGAACGACCTTGTAGCGGACGCCCGGCAGATCCTTGACCCGGCCGCCGCGAACCAGGACCACCGAGTGCTCCTGCAGGTTGTGGCCCTCGCCCGGGATGTAGGTGGTGACCTCCATCCCGTTCGTCAGCCGCACACGGGCGATCTTGCGCAGGGCCGAGTTCGGCTTCTTTGGCGTTACCGTGGCGACGCGGGTGCAGACACCTCGCCGCTGCGGCGCCGCGACGCTCTTCTTCCGCCCTTGGCCCGACTTGAGGCCCGGCGTCGTCGTCTTCTTCTTAGGCCGCTTGCGGCCCTTGCGAATAAGTTGGTTCGTGTTCGGCACGGGCGGGCATGGTAGCGGGCCGCCGCTTTTGGGGCTGCAACGAGGAGCACTCCCCCCAACATCAAGCCGGCTGCGGCGGCGATTTGGGCATAGAAGCCGTCGTAGAGAACGGCCTCTGCGCCGGAGAAGCGCGAGGCCTCGGCGCCCACGTCGAGGCCGGCGGGAAGGTCGACGAGCAGGATCACGGCGAGGCTGAGCAGCCCGAGCGCGAAGATGATTCGGCCCAGCCCGCGCCGGCGCTCGTTGCGCAGGGCGGCGAGCGCGAGCACGGCGGCGAGCACGGCGACCGGGATCAGGAGGAAGGCATGCGCTTCGCCGGCACGCTCGGCGCCGACGGTGGGGGCGCTCGCCGCCGCCAGGCCCGCGTAGCCGGCCTGGCCGATCTCGACCGCGCGGTAGTCGACGAACTGGGCCGCGATCAGGCAGATGGCCGAGCCGACGACGGTTAGGCAGATCGCCCGGTGCGGCGTCAGCAGGGCACTGGCTCGGGTCGCAGCCCGTCCCGCCAGAGCCGCGCCACGCAGCAGCGCCCGTTCGATCCGCGCCATCAGGCGGAAGAAGAGGACGGCGACGGGCCGCAGTCGCTCAGCCACCGCCTTCGCTCTGCGCCCAGCGCGGGCGATCGCCGGCCAGGCGCGGTGCAGCTGGCGGTTGGCGCCTCGATCCAGCTTGTGCGTGGTAGCGACCAGCCCGGGGCCGATACCGCGTAAGCGCTTTCCCGTCGTCCGGATGCGCCTGCGCGTCGCTGCTATCATCGCGCGTCGCTCAGGCTTCTTTTTCGCAGTTCGCTTTTTCGCCGTTTGTTTCGCCGGGCCCGCAAGGGCCTTTTTCATGCGCCGAGGCCGGCGGCTCTCGCCGGCAGGCTTCGGTTTCTTAGATTTCGCTCGTCCCCACTTCATAAAGGCAACCACTTACCTTAAGACCATGCCACGCTCATTCCCCCTAGAGAAAACGCGCAACATCGGGATCATGGCGCACATCGACGCCGGTAAGACGACGACGACCGAGCGCATCCTCTACTACACCGGCCGCACGCACAAAATCGGCGAGGTCCACGAGGGCGCCGCGGTGATGGACTGGATGGAACAGGAGCAGGAGCGCGGCATCACGATCACCTCCGCCGCGACCGCCTGTGAGTGGAACGGCCACCGGATCAACATCATCGACACGCCCGGCCACGTCGACTTCACGGTCGAGGTCGAGCGCAGCCTCCGCGTCCTCGACGGTGCGGTGGCCGTCTTCGACGCCGTCGCCGGCGTCGAGCCGCAGTCGGAGACCGTCTGGCGCCAGGCCGACAAGTACAAGGTGCCGCGCTTCGCCTACATCAACAAGATGGACCGCACCGGCGCTGACTTCTTCAATGCCGTCGAGACGATGAAGGACCGGCTCGGCGCCAACCCGCTGCCGATCCAGCTGCCGATCGGCAGCGAGGGCGACTTCGTCGGCGTCGTCGACCTGATCGAGATGAAAGCGCTGGTCTGGAAAGACGAGCTGGGGACGGAGTTCGAGACCGTCGAGATCCCCGCCGACCTCGCCGATCAGGCCGAGGAATACCGCACGCAGCTGATCGAGGCCTGCGCCGACTACGACGATGAGTTGATGGAGGCCTACCTGGCCGAGGAGGAGATCCCCCACGAGCGGATCGCGAAGTCCCTCCACCGCGCCTGCCTCGACACCAAGGTGACGCCGGTCCTCTGCGGCTCATCGTTCAAGAACAAGGGAGTGCAGCCGCTGCTCGACGCGGTCGTCGAGCTGCTGCCCTCGCCGCTCGAGGTTCCACCGGTCACCGGCCTGGTCCCAGCGGGCAAGGGCGAGGACGAGCCGACCGAGGCCGAGCGCCCCGCCGACGACAGCGGCCCCTTTGCCGCGCTGGCCTTCAAGATCATGACCGACCCCTACGTCGGCAAGCTGACCTACTTCCGCGTCTACTCGGGCAAGCTCGAAGCGGGCGGCCGGGTACTCAACGTCAAAACGGGCAAGACCGAGCGGATCGGGCGGTTGCTGATGATGCACGCCAACAGCCGCGAGGAGATCGAGGAGGTCTACTCGGGCGACATCTGCGCCGGGGTCGGCCTCAAGGAAACGGGCACCGGCGACACGCTGGCCGCGCCCGACGCCCCGATCGCTCTGGAGAGCATCGAAGTCCCCGAGACCGTGATCGCGGTCGCGATCGAGCCGAAAACGAAAGCCGACCAGGAGAAGATGGGCACCGCCCTGCAGCGGCTCGGCGAGGAGGACCCGACCTTCCGGATCGAATCCGACGAGGAAACCGGGCAGACCCTGATCCACGGCATGGGCGAGCTCCACCTCGAGGTGATCGTCGACCGCATGCTGCGCGAGTTCAAAGTCGACGCCAACGTCGGCAAACCCCAGGTCGCCTACCGCGAGACGATCCGCAAGGAGGCAAAGAAGGTCGAGGCGCGCTTCGTCCGCCAGACCGGCGGCCGCGGCCAGTTCGGCCACGTCGTGATCAACGCCGAGCCGGCGCCGGGGGAGGGCTTCGAGTTCGTCAACAAAATCAAGGGCGGCGCCATTCCCGGCGAATACATCGGCCCGGCCGAACAGGGGATGAAAGAGGCGCTCGAGAACGGCGTCAAGGCCGGTTACCCGATGGTCGACGTCAAAGTCGAACTGATCGACGGCTCCTTCCACGACGTCGACTCCTCGGAGATGGCTTTCAAAATCGCCGGCTCGATGGCGATCCAGGAGGCTGCCCGCAAGGCCGACCCGGTCCTGCTCGAGCCCGTGATGGCGGTCGAGGTGGTCACCCCTGAGGACTTCCTCGGCGACGTGATCGGCGACCTCTCGCGCCGGCGCGGCAAGGTCCAGGGCCAGGATCAGCGCGGCAATGCGCTCGCCGTGCAGGCCTTCGTCCCGCTCGGCGAGATGTTCGGCTACGCGACCGATCTACGTTCTTCGACCCAGGGCCGCGCCACCTACACGATGCAGTTCGAGCGCTACGAGGAGGTCCCGACCAACATCGCCGAGGAGATCGTCGAGCACCGCTCGGGCGAGCCGGTAGGAGCGACCTCGTGAATCTGGCTATATTTCCCAGGTTCGCCCGCAGGCAGCATGTTCCCGGCTGCCAGGCAGTTTCAAGAGTGAAACACCCAAGTCAGACAGAACCCGATTTCGAAAGGTAGAACGGAGAGCGATGTCAAAGGAGAAGTTCGAGCGCGATAAGCCGCACGTGAACGTCGGCACGATCGGTCACATCGACCACGGCAAGACGACGCTGACGGCCGCGATCACCACCACGCTCTCCACCAAAGGCGGGGCCGAGGCGAAGAGCTTCGCCGAGATCGACAACGCCCCGGAGGAGAAGGAGCGCGGGATCACGATCGCGACCTCGCACGTCGAGTACGAGACCGAGAACCGCCACTACGCCCACGTCGATTGCCCGGGCCACGCCGACTACGTCAAGAACATGATCACCGGCGCCGCCCAGATGGACGGCGCGATCCTGGTCGTCTCGGCCGCGGACGGCGTCATGCCGCAGACCCGCGAGCACATCCTGCTCGCCCGTCAGGTCAACGTCCCGCACGTGGTCGTCTTCCTCAACAAGGTCGATCAGGTCGACGACGACGAACTGATCGAGCTGGTCGAGGAGGAGGTCAAGGAACTCCTCGACGAGTACGACTTCCCCGGCGACGACACGCCGATCGTCAAGGGCTCGGCGCTGAAGGCGCTGGAGGGTGACGAAGACGCCCAGAAAGCGATCTTCGAACTGGCCGAGGCGCTCGACTCCTACATCCCGGAGCCGGTTCGCGACCTCGAAAAGCCCTTCCTGATGCCGATCGAGGACATCTTCTCGATCACCGGCCGCGGCACCGTCGCCACCGGCCGCGTCGAGCAGGGCATCGTCAACACCGGCGACGAGGTCGAGATCGTCGGCATCAAGGACACCACGACCACGGTGGTCACCGGCGTCGAGATGTTCCGCAAGATCCTCGACCAGGGCCAGGCCGGCGACAACATCGGCGCGCTGCTGCGCGGCACCAAGCGCGAGGAGATCGAGCGCGGGCAGGTTCTCTGCAAGCCGGGCTCGATCACGCCGCACACCAAGTTCAAAGCCGAGGTCTACTGCCTGAAGAAGGAGGAGGGTGGCCGTCACACGCCGTTCTTCTCCGGCTACCGGCCTCAGTTCTACTTCCGCACGACCGACGTGACCGGGATCGCCAACCTCCCCGAGGGGACGGAGATGGTGATGCCGGGAGACAACGTCGAGATGACGATCGAGCTGATTCAGCCGATCGCGATGGACCAGGGCCTGCGCTTCGCCATCCGCGAGGGTGGCCGGACCGTCGGCTCGGGGGTTGTCGCAGAGATCGTCGAGTAGCAGTAATCAGGGGTAGGCACCCGCCTGCCCTCGCCGCCCTCGCGGCGAAAACTTAAAAAGGACATACGACCAGGGGCGGCGCCCCACCACCAAGGGGCGGCGCCCCTTCGGCGCGGTAAAGACCGCGCAGGAAGAAAAAGAAGAGAGACAAAACCGTGGCGACTATCGCGGCCCAAAAAATTCGAATCCGACTGAAGGCGTACGACCACGACGCCATAGATCGGGCTGCCCGCGAGATCGTCGAGACGGCGGAGCGAACCGGCGCCAGTGTCTCCGGCCCGGTCCCGCTGCCGACCGAGAAAAACGTCTACTGCGTGATCAAGTCCCCGTTCAAGGACAAGGACTCGCGTGAGCACTTCGAGATCCGCACCCACAAGCGGTTGATCGACATCCTCCAGCCGTCGCCGAAAACCGTCGACTCGCTGCAGCGGCTCGACTCGCTGCCGGCCGGCGTCGACATCGAGATCCGCCTCTAGGACCCCGATGGCTGCGATCCTCGGCAAGAAGCTCGGCATGACGCAGGTCTTCAAGGAGGACGGCACCGTCGTTCCCGTAACCGTGATCGAGGCCGGCCCCTGCAAGGTGACCGCGGTGCGCGAGGCCGAGCGCGACGGCTACGCGGCCGTGCAGCTCGCCTTCGACGAGGTCGCCGAGCGCAAGCTGTCGAGGGCCGAGCTCGGCCACCTGAAGAAGGCCGGCGCTCCGCCGATGCGCCACCTGGCCGAGTTCCGCGACGAGGATCTCGGCGCCGAGGAGGGCCCCAAGGTTGGTGACGACGTCACCGTCGCCGCTTTCGAGGCTGGCCAGCGGGTGAAAGTCTCGGGCATCTCGATCGGCAAGGGCTTCCAGGGTGGGATCAAGCGCCACAACTTCAGCCGCGGCCCCGTCAGCCACGGCTCCCACAACGTCAGGGCACCTGGCTCGATCGGCGCCAGCGCCTTCCCCGGCCGCGTCTTCAAAGGCCAGCGGATGCCCGGTCAGATGGGCAATAAGCGGACGACCCAGAGCGGCCTCGAAGTGGCCGACGTCGACGCCGAGCGCAACCTGCTGCTGCTCAAGGGCTCGGTTCCGGGCGCCCGGAACGCCCTGTTGGAGGTGAGGACCGATGGCTAGCGCAAAAGCGACGGTGCTCGGCAAGACGACCAAAGCGGACCTGCCGAAGGAGCTCTTCAGCGAGCCCTTCCACCAGTCGCTGGTGCACGAGACGGCGCGCGCCGACATGGCCTCGCGCCGCCGAGGCACCGCCTCGACCCTGACTCGCGGCGAGGTCGCCTTCACCACCGCCAAGGCTTGGCGCCAGAAGGGAACCGGTCGCGCTCGCGTGGGCACGCTCGGCGTCTCCAGCCGTTTCGGCGGTGGCGTCACCTTCGGTCCCAAGCCCCGTCACTACACGGTCAAGGTCAACCGCAAAGCGCGCCGCAAGGCGATGCGCGCGGCCCTCTCCGTTCACGCCGAGCGTGGCAGCGTCGCCGTGCTCGATCCCGTGCCATTCGAGACGCCCTCGACCAAGGCCGCCGCTCAGGCGCTGGAGAAATGGGGCGCCAGGCGGCCGACCCTGGTGGTCATCGACGCCGAGGAGACCGGCGTGCTGAAGAGCTTCCGCAACATCGCCCGGGTCACCGTCGCCGAGGTTGGCGCGATCGGCGTCGCCGACGTGATCGGCGCCGCCTCCTTGGTCCTCTCCGAAAAAGCGCTGGAGACGCTGAAGGAGAGGCTGGGCTGATGCACGCGCGCAACATCATCATCCGCCCGGTCGTCTCGGAGAAGAGCTACGCGCTGATCGGCGAAGGCAAGTACACCTTCAGGGTCGACGACCGCGCTCACAAGACCCAGATCGCCGCTGCGGTCGAAGAGATCTTCGACGTTGGCGTTGCCCAGGTGCGGACCTCCAAGGTGCGGCCGAAGCCCAAGCGCCGCAACCTGAGCAAAGGCCGCACCCGCGGCTGGAAGAAGGCCGTGGTCCAGCTGTCGCCGGGCGAGCGGATCGAGCTGTTCGAAGGCGCCGAGACCGCGTAGGAGAAGAGATGCCGAACCGCAAAACCAAACCGACCAGTCCAGGGCGCCGCTTCGCGACCTATCCCCTGCGCGAGCAGCTGACCGCGTCGGAGCCCGAGGCGAAGCTCACCGAGGGGCTGCGCAAGACCGGCGGCCGCAACTCCAACGGCCGCGTCACCGCGCGCCATCGTGGCGGGGGCGCCAAGCGCCGTTACCGCAAGATCGACTTCAAGCGCCGCAAGGATGGCGTGCCGGCCAAGGTCGCCAGCATCGAGTACGACCCGAACCGCAGCTGCTACATCGCGCTGATCCACTACGCCGACGGCGAGAAGAGCTACATCCTCGCGCCGGCGGGGCTCTCTGTCGGCGACAGCGTCCAGTCGGGCGAGGGAGCCGACATCAAACCGGGCCACGCGCTCAGCCTGCGGGAGATGCCGACCGGCACGATCGTCCACAACGTCGAGCTGACGGCTGGCCAGGGCGGCAAGATGGGGCGGGCCGCCGGCACCGCGATCCAGCTGGTGGCAAAGGAGGGCGAGATGGTGACCCTGCGCCTGCCCTCGACCGAGATGCGGATGGTGCGGGCCGAGTGCCGGGCGACGATCGGGCAGCTCTCCAACGCCGAGCACCAGAACATGAAGATCGGCAAGGCCGGTCGCAACCGCCACAAGGGCAAGCGCCCGCAGAGCCGCGGCGTGGCGATGAACCCCGTCGACCACCCGCACGGCGGCGGCGAGGCTCACCACACCCCTGGCGGGCACCCGGTTACCCCGTGGGGCAAGCCGACCCTCGGTTACCGCACCCGCAAGAAGGGCAAGCAGTCCGACCGCTACATCGTGCGCGGTAGGCGCCGCGGAAAGAAGAAGAGGTAAGCGACGATCATGGGACGTTCGACCAAAAAGGGCCCGTGGGTGGAAGCGGCGTTGATGAAGCGGATCTCGGCGATGAACGACTCCGGGCAGAAGCAGATGGTCAAAACCTGGTCGCGGACCTCGACGATCTTTCCCGACATGGTCGGCCACACGATCGCCGTCCATGACGGCCGCAAGCACGTGCCGGTCTTCATCTCCGAGTCGATGGTCGGCCACAAGCTCGGCGAGTTTGCGCCGACGAGGACCTTCCGCGCCCACTCCGGCACCGGCAAGGGCGGCGATTAGAGATGGCGCTCGAGAAGAAGCAGCGGGACCCGAACAGCAAAAAAGAGGCCGGCAAGGAAGAGAAAAAGAAGCCGCCGAAAAAAGCCGAGGCCAAAGCCAAGAAAGCTGCGCCCAAAAAAGCCGCGAAAAAAACGGTCGAGAAGAAACCAGCGGCGAAAAAAGCGGCCGCGAAGAAAGAGCCGGCAAAGAAAGAGGCCCCGAAGGCGAAGCCAGCGCCGATCGTCGTCCGCGCCAGCTCTCGCTACGTCCGCGTCGCTCCGCGCAAGGCGCGGCTGATCGCCGATCAGGTCCGCGGCCTGCAGATCGATCGCGCTCGCGCCCTGCTCCAGTTCTCGCCGCGGGCGGCGGCGCAGGACATCGGCAAGCTGATCGAGTCGGCCGCCGCCAACGCGGAGAACAACCACGACCTGATCGCCGACGAGATGAGAGTTGCCGAGATCACGGTCGACGAAGGCCCGACGCTGCGCCGCTTCCGGCCGCGCGCGCTTGGCCGGGCGACTCCGATCAACAAGCGAACCAGCCACATCGCGGTGGCCCTGAGCCCGGAAGGGGATCTGTAATGGGACAGAAGATCCATCCCGGCGGCTTCCGCGTCGGCTACATCCAAGACTGGAAGTCGAACTGGTTCGACGAGAAGGGCTTCGCCGACGTGCTCGAGGAGGATCTGAAGATCCGCGCCCACATCGAAGGCAAACTTGCCCACGCGGGGCTTTCGAGCATCACGATCGAGCGTCGCGGCGAGGTCTCGGTCGACATCCACACCGCCCGCCCCGGCATCGTGATCGGCAAGTCGGGCAGTGAAGTCGATGCCCTGCGCAAGGAGCTGCACAAGCTGACTGGCAAGCCGGTCAAGGTCAACATTCGCGAGGTGAAGCGCCCCGAGCTCGACGCCAAACTGGTCGCCCAGTCGATCGCCGAGCAGCTGCAGAACCGGGTTGCCTTCCGCCGCGCGATGAAACGCGCCCTCACCTCGGCGATGCGCTCCGGCGCCAAGGGCGTGAAGCTGCAGGTCTCCGGCCGCCTCGGCGGCTCGGAGATGGCGCGGACCGAAAGCTACTCCGACGGCCGCGTGCCGCTGCACACGCTCCGGGCCAACATCGACTACGGCTTCTTCGAGGCACGCACGACCGCCGGCCGGATTGGCGTCAAATGCTGGATCAACAAGGGCGAAGTGATGCCCGAGGGCTTCCGCACCGATCAGGTCCCCGACGACGGCGAGCCCCAGGGCGGCCAGCGCGGCGGACGTCCCGGTGGCGATCGTGGTCGCGGCGGGCGCGGCGGAGGTGGTCGTTAGTGGTGTCTCCTCCGAACGCAGCACACCTCAGCCGGCTGCAAACCGGCACTGGATCTTCGTCCTCGGGTTTGCCTTTGCAACCAGCAAAGGCTGCACCCTGCGTCCTCGCCCAGTTTGGTTTTCGCTCGGCTGAGGCGCACTGCGCCGGAAGGAGACACCACTCATGCTGATGCCGAAGCGGGTCAAGCACCGCAAACAGATGCGCGGCCGCATGCGCGGCAACACCAAGGGCGGCAGCCACGTCGCCTTCGGCGAGTACGGCCTGAAGGCACTCGACCGCGGCTGGATCACCAACCGCCAGATCGAGGCCGCCCGTGTCGCGATGACCCGCAAGATCAAACGCGGCGGCAAGGTCTGGATCAACGTCTTCCCCGACAAGCCCTACACCAAGAAGCCCGCCGAGACGCGGATGGGCTCCGGCAAAGGCAACCCGGAGGGGTGGGTCGCCGTGGTCAAGCCCGGCAAAGTGATGTTCGAGCTGGCCGGCGTCCCCGAGGACCTTGCCCGCGAGGCGCTGCGCCTGGCCGGTCACAAGCTTCCGATCAAGACCAAGTTCGTGCTGCGCGAGGGAGCGGAGTCGTGATGAAGGCGGCCGAGGCACACGACATGAAAGACGACGAGCTGGTGGCAAAGCTGATCGACGCCAAACAGGAGTCGTTCAACCTGCGCTTCCGTCACGCCACCGGCGAGTTGGAGAACACGGCGCGGTTGGGTCAGTCCAAGCGGGACGTGGCGCGGCTGCTGACGATTGCCAGGCAGCGCGGGATCGACGTCGATCGAGAGCTGAGGAAATGATGGCTGAGGACGAGACGAAAAAAGACGCAGTAGAGGAGACCCCTAAGGACGAGACGCCAGAGGCCGCGGGTCCCGACGCGGCCTCGGAGGAGTCTGCGGGCGGGGGCGAGGCCTCCGTTCTCGACTCCTCCGAGTCCACGCCACCCGCGGAAGAGGAGCCTGCGGCCAAGGACGACGCCCCCGCTGAGGAGTCTGAGGACGCCCCTGCCAGCGAGGAGAGAGCTGAAGAGTCCGAGCCGAATCCCGAGGACGAGCTTCCCTGGAAGGAGAAGCGTCGGCTCGAGAAATCGCGGCGGCCTCACAAGGCCGGCTCGCAGCAGACTCCGGAGGAGCGGAAAGCCGCTCGCTTGGCGGAGCGCAAGCGCCGGGGTGTCGAACGGCGCAAGGAACGGGCTGCCGCCAAGAAAAAGAAGACTCCGGGGACCGGGACGCCGCCTGCGGAGAAGGACTCGAACGCGGCCAAGATCCGGCAGGGGATCGTCGTCTCCGACAAGGGCCAGAAATCGATCACGGTCCGCGTCGACATCGTGCGGCGCCACCCGACCTACGAGAAGGTCATCCGCCGCTCGCGCACGCTGCACGCTCACGACGAGCGCAACGAGGCGGGCGAGGGCGACGTCGTCCGCGTGATCGAGACGCGGCCGCTCTCCAAGACCAAGCGCTGGCGCCTGGTCGAGGTACTGGAGAAGGCAAAGTAGAGCGATGATCCAGCAGGAGTCCAGACTCAAGGTCGCTGACAACTCGGGTGCGCGGGAGATCCTCTGCATCCGGGTCAAGGGCGGCTCCCACCGGCGCTACGCCGGGGTCGGCGACGTGATCACGGCGACGGTCAAACAGGCGAGCCCCCAGGGCGGCGTCCGTAAGGGCGAAGTCGTCCAGGCGGTCGTCGTGCGAACAAAGAAGCAGCTTGGCCGCTCGGACGGCACCTACATCTCCTTCGACGAGAACGCCGCCGTGCTGATCGACCCCGCCAGCAACAATCCGCGCGGCACCCGCATCTTCGGCCCGGTGGCCCGCGAGCTGCGCGAGCGCAACTTCATGAAAATCGTCTCGCTGGCGCCGGAGGTGCTCTGAGATGGCCAAGGCGATGCGGATCACTACCGACGACATGGTCAAGGTGATCGGTGGCAAGGACTCCGGCAAGACCGGCCGCGTGACGCGCACCGAGCCGAAGCGTGGCTTCGTCTACGTCGAGGGCCTCAACATGGTCAAGCGGCACGAAAAACCGCGACCGACGCAGGACGTGCAGAAAGCGGGCCAGCAGCTCGGCGGGATCGTCGAGAAGGAGGGCCCGATCCACGTTTCCAACGTGATGCTGCTCGACCCCAAAGACAACAAGCCGACCCGCATCGGCGTTCGCCGTGACAAAGGCGGCAAGCGCGAGCGGTTCGCAAAGCGAAGCGGGGTGTCGCTCTAATGGAGGCCGCAACCACCCCGCAGTCCCAGGCCGCGCCACCGCCGCGCCTGCGCGAGCGCTACGAGCAGGACGTCGTTCCTGCGCTGACGAAGAAATTCGGCTACTCGAGCGCGATGCAGGTGCCGCGCCTGCAGAAGATCGTCCTCAACATGGGGGTCGGCGAGGCGAAGCAGAACGCCAAGATGCTCGAGGCTGCTCAGGAGCAGCTGGCGGCGATCGCCGGCCAGCAGCCCAGCGTCCGGCGTGCTCGCAAGTCGATCGCCTCCTTCAAGGTCCGCGAGGGGATGCCGGTGGGTCTTTCGGTCACTCTGCGCAGGGCGCGGATGTGGGAGTTCTTCGACCGGCTGACCTCGATCGCGGTGCCGCGGATCCGCGATTTCCGCGGCCTCAACCCCCGCTCCTTCGACGGCCGCGGCAACTACTCGATGGGGGTCAAGGAGCAGCTGATCTTTCCCGAAATCGACTATGACTCGATCGACGAGGTGCGCGGGCTCGACGTCACGATCGCGACCTCCGCCCAGACCGACGAGGAGGCATTCGAGCTGCTGCTCGGGCTGGGCATGCCGTTTTCCAAAGAGGGCCGGCCCGGCGCCGCGGCGGAGGCTGAGGCGGAGGCCGAGGAGGAGCGGCGCAAGGAGGAGGCCCGGCAGGGGGCCGAGGCCGAGCAGGCCGCGCTGGAGCAGCTGAAAGAGGAGAACCCCGACGCGTATGCCAAGCCCGAGCCGGAGGCCGAGGCCGGCGACGAGGGCGAGGCTACGGAGGGTGAGAGCGAAGAGGCCGAGGATTCGGCCAGCGAGGAGACTTCTGAGGATGGCTAAGACTTCGATGAAGGTGAAGCAGGCCCGTGGGTCCAAGTTCAAGACGCGCGAGTACAACCGTTGCCGGCGCTGTGGGCGCCCGCGCGGTTACTTCCGCAAGTTCGGCCTCTGCCGGATTTGCCTGCGCAACGCTGCCCATGAGGGCTACGTCCCGGGCATGACCAAGTCGAGCTGGTAGGCAGACGGGACCAACAGAACCATGCTCAACGACCCGATAGCCGATTACCTGACCCGGATCCGCAATGCGCTTGGATCCGGCCACGACGACGTGCAGATTCCCGCCTCCCGCTTGAAGGAGGAGATGTCCCGCATCCTCAAGGAGCAGGGATACATCCGCGACTTCCACCGCAAGTCGGCCAAGGTCGGCGAGGCGATCGAGATCCGGCTCAAGTACACCGAGGATCGCCGCCCGGTGATCATCGGGCTGGAGCGGGTCTCACGGCCGGGCCGGCGGCGCTACGTCGATCACAAGGATGTCCCGCGTGTGCACGGGGGCAGCGGCACGGCGATCATCAGCACCTCGGTCGGAGTGATGACCGGGCACGAAGCGAAGGCGAAGGGCGTTGGCGGCGAGGTAGTTGCCTACGTCTGGTAAACGAGACTTATGAGCCGAATCGGAAGAAAACCAATCGCCGTTCCCGAGTCCGTGACGGTCGAGCTCGCCCCTGGGCGGGTCGCGGTCAAGGGCCCGAAGGGGGAGCTGGAGCAGAAGCTTGCGGCCGATATGACCGTGGAGCAGGAGAACGGCGCCGTGACCGTGCAGCGGCCGACCGATCGCGGCGAGCACCGCGCCCTGCATGGCCTGACCCGCAGCCTGATCGCGAACATGGTCGAGGGCGTCACCGATGGCTTCGAGAAGCGCCTGGAGATCCAGGGAGTCGGCTACCGCGCCCAGCTCAAGGGCAAGAGCCTCGAGCTGGCGCTCGGCTACTCGCATCCGGTCTCGATCGAGCCGCCGGACGGAATCGAGTTCGAGGTCCCGCAGCCGACCGAGGTCATCGTGCGGGGAATCGACAAGCAGCTCGTCGGCCAGGTCGCGGCCGACATTCGCAAGCGCCGCCCACCGGAGCCCTATAAGGGCAAGGGCATTCGCTACCGCGACGAGCACGTGATGCGCAAGGTCGGGAAGAGGGCCTAGCGATGACGGTTATGACCAAGCGCCAGCAGCGCCTGCGCCGCCGCCGCCGGGTGCGCGCCCGCATCGTCGGCAGCGCCGAGCGCCCGCGCCTCTCCGTCTACCGCTCCAACCGCGGTGTCTTCGCCCAGCTCGTCGACGACGCCGCTGGCAAGACCCTCGCCGCGGTCAACTGGACCGAGCCGGAGCTGCGCAAGCTGACGGCGAGCGAGCAGGCGAAGCGGGCCGGCGAGCTGCTCGCCGAGCGGGCCAAGTCGGCTGGGGTCGAGACCTGCGTCTTCGATCGTGGCGGCTACAAGTTCCACGGCCGCGTCAAGGCGCTGGCCGAAGGCGCCCGTGAGGGAGGCCTGAAGTTCTGATGGCCGACCGCGCCTTGTCCATCCAGCTACCCTGTCCGGTCCGATGAAGGGCATGGACATGACCAACGTGGAGACGGTGAGCCCCCGCGGGCTCGATCTCCAGGAGCGCGTGATCGAGATCAACCGCGTCGCCAAGGTGGTCAAGGGCGGCCGCCGCTTCTCCTTCACCGCGCTGGTCGCGGTCGGCGACGAAGAGGGCGTTGTCGGGATCGGCTACGGCAAGGCTCGCGAGGTTCCGCTGGCGATCCAGAAGGCGGTCGAGAACGCGCGCAAGAGCTTGATCCGCGTGCCCAAATACGGGCAGACGCTGACCCACAAGATCATCGGCCGCTATGGCGCCGGCCACGTCGTCCTGCGCCCGGCCAGCCCCGGTACCGGCGTCATCGCCGGCGGCGGCGTTCGCGCCGTGCTCGAGCTGGGTGGGGTGCGCGACGTGCTGACCAAGAGCATCGGCACGCAGAACCCGATCAACCTGGTGAAGGCGACGATGGACGGCTTGGTGCGGTTGCGGCGGCCTGAGGAGGTTGCCGAGTTGCGCGGGTTGACCGTTGCTCAGGTTCTGGGTGTTCAGAAGACCAATGGCGCGACCACGATTTCCGCCGAGGGTTCGGACGCCCAAACGTCCGAGGGACAGGGGCCGCAGGCGGCGGGTCCTGTCGCGGCAGGGGACCCACCACCCCCTCCGGTAGCTAAAGCTTCCTCGGGGGCGGTTCCCCCTACCGCGCCACCCGCCGCAGAGGCGCCTGAGACTGCGGAGGCTCCGGCCGCGGAGGCTGAGGAGCCCAAAGCTGAGGCTGCGGTCGCTGAGGAGAAAGCTGCTGAGGCTCCGGCCGAGGAGGCGACCGCACCGGCCCCTGAGGCGAAAGCTGAGGGTGAGCAGGCGTGAGTGCGGTGAAGATCAAGCAGGTTCGGTCTGCTGCCGGCACCAATCCGAGCCAGAAAGCTACTTTGGCTGCGCTGGGGTTGGGACGGATCAACCGGTCTGTCGAGCGGAAGGACTCGCCGCAGCTGCAAGGACAGCTGAGGGTCGTTTCGCATCTGGTCGAGGTCGACGGTGGCTGAGAAAGCCGATAAAGCCAAGGACGACGCGCCCAACGAGCGCACGCTGGAGATTGGGCTGCACAACCTCTCGCCAAAGCCGGGCTCGAAAAAGCCGCGCAAGCGGATCGGCCGTGGTGAGGGCAGTGGGCTGGGCAAGACCTCTGGGCGCGGCCATAAGGGCGCCGGCGCGCGCTCGGGCCGTAAGCGCAAGGCCGGCTACGAGGGCGGCCAGAACCCGATCCACATGCGCATGCGAAAGCTGCGCGGCCCGCACAAAAAGCAGTCGATGCCCTTCGAGAACTTCCGCACCTCGACCCAGCCGGTCAACGTCGCCGATCTCGAGGAGCGCTTCGAGGCAGGGGCCGAGGTCAACGTCGAGTCGCTCGAGGAGAAGGGCCTGGCAAAGCGCTCCGATCCGGTCAAGATCCTCGCCCGCGGCGAGATCTCGAAGAAGCTCGAAGTCCACGCGCACGCCTTCAGCGCGGCAGCCAAAGAGAAGATCGAGGCTGCCGGCGGTTCCTGTCACACTCTGGAGCCGTAATGCTCAGGACTATTGCGAACGCTTTCAGCGTCGCGGAGATCCGCAAGAAGCTTGCGTTCACCGCGGCGATGCTGCTGCTCTACCGGCTCGGCGCCTACATCCCGGCGCCCGGGGTGGACGTCGACGCGGTCAAGGAACTCTCACAGAACTTCGAAGGCAGCAACGTGCTTGGCTTCCTCAGCCTCTTCTCGGGCGGCGCGCTGGAGCGGCTCTCGCTCTTTGCCCTGGGGATCATGCCCTACATCACCGCCTCGATCATCCTGCAGCTGTTGACGGTCGTCGTGCCCTCGCTGGAGAAACTGCAGAAAGAAGGCGAGGTAGGCCAGCAGAAGATCACCCAGTACACCCGCTATCTGACCGTCGGGCTGGCCTTTGCCCAGGCCTGGGGCTTCGTCTTCCTCTTCCGCTCGTTCGGCACGCAGGCGGGCGGCAACGTGATCGGTGATCTCACCGGGCCGAAAATCCTCCTGATCGTGATCTGCCTGACGGCTGGCTGCACCTTGCTGATGTGGATCGGCGAGCTGATCACCCAGCGCGGGATCGGCAACGGCATCTCGCTGCTGATCTTCGCCTCGATCGTCTCCGGCCTGCCGGGGGGGATCCAGGCCTGGTGGACCAACCCCGACCCGGTATTCAAGGTGATGATGCCCTTCATCGCCCTGGCCGTGATCGTCGCGATCGTCTTCGTCCAGGAGGGCCAGCGCCGGATCCCGGTTCAGTACGCGAAACGGGTCGTCGGTCGCAAAATGACCTCCGGCGGGTCCACCTACCTGCCGCTGCGGGTCAACATGGCCGGCGTGATCCCGGTCATCTTCGCCGCCTCGATCATGGCCTTCCCGCCGACGATCGGGCAGCTGCTCAACACCCCCGCGGCACTCGACTTCGCGGCCTTCTTCAGTCCCAACGGCTGGGCCTACGTGGCCGGCGAGGTGTTCTTCATCGTCATCTTCACCTACTTCTACACGGCGGTCACCTTCAACCCGGTGGACCAGGCCGACAACCTGAAGAAATACGGCGGCTTCATCCCGGGCGTGCGCCCCGGCCGCCCGACCGCCGAGTATCTCGACCGCATCCTCTCCCGCCTGACCTTCCCCGGCGCCCTCTACCTGGGTGCGGTGGCTGCCCTGCCGACGATCCTGATCAGCCAGACGTCGGCGAACTTCTTCTTCGGCGGCACCTCGATCCTGATCGCGATCGGCGTGGCGCTCGACACGGTCAAGCAGCTCGAGGCTCAGCTCATGATGCGTAATTACGAGGGCTTCCTCAAATAGAGCTCAACCTCGTACTTCTCGGCCCTCCCGGCAGTGGGAAGGGCACGCAGGGGGAGCGGCTGCAGGAAGACCTGCAACTGCCCTACTACGCGACCGGGGACATCCTGCGCGCGGCCGTGCGCGACGAGACCGAGCTGGGCAGGGCTGCGAAGGAGTACATGGATCGCGGTGACCTGGTTCCCGACGAGGTGATCGTCGGCGCGATCGCCGAGCGGATCGACTCCGCCGAGGCTGCCGACGGCTTCATCCTCGACGGCTTCCCGCGCACCGTGCCCCAGGCCGAGGCCCTCGCGCAGAAGCTCGGCGAGCTCGGGCGCGCGCTGACAGGCGTGCTGCTGATAGATGCCAGCGACGAGGAGGTGATGCGGCGGCTGGGCGGGCGCCGCACCTGCGCCGAGAGCGGCCACGTCTTCCACGTCGAGTTCAACCCGCCCGAGCGCGAGGGCGTCTGCGACGTCGACGGCAGCGAGCTGACCGTCCGTGACGACGACGAGCCCGAGGTGATCCGCCACCGGCTCGAGACCTACCACGAGAAGACCGAGCCATTGATCGAGTACTACGACCACCAGAGCCTCTTGCGCCGCATCGACGGCGGCGCTGCTCCGGACGCGGTTGCCGACGAGCTGCGCCGGGCGCTGGCGACCCTCAAGCTGGAAGCCGACGAGGCCATCTGAGCCAGTTGGCGGCGCGGCTACCGTGTATCGGATGATCATCCGCAAGACGCCGGAGCAGGTCGACAAGATGGCCGCCTCCGGCGAGATCCTCGTCCGCTGCCTGCGGATGCTCGAGGCCAAGGCGCGCCCTGGCGTCACCACCAAGGCCCTCGACGAAGCGGCGGAGAAGTTCATCCGCTCGCAGGGGGCAGAGCCCGCTTTCAAGGGCTATCGCGGCTTTCCGGGCTCGATCTGCGCCTCCCCGAACTCGATGGTCGTCCACGGGATTCCAGGCCCCTACGAGCTGAAGCGTGGGGACGTTCTCTCGATCGACGTGGGTGTGATCAAGGACGGCTGGGTCTCCGACGCAGCGATGACGGTGCCGGTCGGCCCGGTCAGCTCCGAGGCGCGCAAGCTGCTCGACGTGACCAAGGCCGCGCTCTTCGCGGCCGTCGAGCAGATGCAGCCCGGCAACCACCTCGGCGACGTTTCGGCGGCGGTCCAGCGGACGGCCGAGATCGAGGGCCTCTCGATCATCCGCACGCTGGTCGGCCACGGGATCGGCCGCGACATGCACGAGGATCCGCAGGTGCCGAACTTCGGCGAGCCCGGCCACGGCCCGGAGCTGGAGGAGGGCACGGTGTTGGCGATCGAGCCGATGGTCAACGCCGGCGGCCCCCTAGTCCGCATGGGCGATGACGGCTGGGCCGTCTACTCGCAGGACGGCTCCCTGGCCGCCCACTTCGAGTTCACGATCGCGGTCACATCCGACGGCCCCCGCATCCTCACCCCCTGGCACGAAGACGAGTAGGGCGGGCGGGTCTCCGGTGGTGCTGCCGCACGCCGTCCCCTGCTATCTTTCCCGGTCGGCCCTGAGGGCCGTTTGTTCGTGCCCGCCTGCCCGATTCATGGGGTGGACGGGAGTCCTGTAGTCGAGACAACCACCGGAGCGATGAAGGTCCGAGCTTCCGTAAAGCCGATGTGCGAAAAGTGCAAGGTGATCCGCCGAAACGGCGCGGTCCTAGTCATCTGCCAAAACCCGCGGCACAAGCAGCGGCAGGGCTGATCGATGGCGCGCATCGCGGGGATCAACATCCCGGTCAACAAGCGGGTCGAAATCGGCCTCACCTACATCTTCGGCATCGGCCGTTCGACTGCTGCGGACATCCTCGCCGAGACCAAGATCGATCCCAATACCTCGGTCAAGGACCTGACCGAGGAAGAGGTCGTGAAACTGCGCGAGGCGGTCGAGCGGCGTGAGGTCGAGGGCGACCTGCGGCGCGAGCGCTCACAGGACGTGAAACGTCTGATGGAGATCGGCGCCTACCGGGGGCTGCGCCACCGCCGCGGCCTCCCCGTGCGTGGACAGCGGACGAAGACCAACGCGCGTGGCCGCAAGGGCCCGCGCCGGATGAGCGTCGCCGGCAAGCGCAAGGTCTAAGGCAGAGGAGACGATGGCAGCCGCCAAAAAACCCAGCAAAGGTCGCACCCGTCGCCGGGTGAAAAAGAACATCGCCTACGGCCAGGCGCACATCAAGACTTCCTTCAACAACACGATCGTCACCCTGACCGACCCCCAGGGCAACGTGATCGCCTGGGAGTCGGCCGGCTCGGCTGGCTTCAAGGGCTCGCGCAAGTCGACCCCGTTCGCCGCCCAGGTCACCGCCGACGCGGCGGCCAAGAAGGGGATGGAACACGGGCTCGAAAAAGTCGAGGTCTTCGCCAAGGGCGCTGGATCCGGTCGTGAGACCGCGATCCGCTCGCTGCAGGCGGCGGGCCTCGACGTGACCACGGTCAAGGACGTCTCCCCCCAGGCTCACAACGGCTGTCGGCCGAAGAAGCGGAGGCGCGTCTAATGGCTCGCGATACCGGGGCGCAGTGCAAGCAGTGCCGCCGCGAGGGCCAGAAGCTCTTCCTCAAGGGCGAGCGCTGCTTCACCGACAAGTGCGGCGTCGAGCGCCGCTCATATCCGCCGGGAGAGCATGGCCGCGGCCGCATGCGCCAGTCCGAGTACCGCGTGCAGCTGCGTGAGAAGCAGAAGACGCGCCGCTACTACCAGGTGCTCGAGAACCAGTTCCGCGCTTACTACGACAAGGCTTCGCGCCAGGAGGGGGTCACCGGCGAGAACTTGCTGCGCCTGCTCGAGTCTCGCCTCGACAACGTCTTGGTGCGGCTCGGCTTCGCTGCCTCGCGCCGCCAGGCCCGGCAGCTGGTTCGCCACGGGCACTGGATGGTGAACGGGCGCCGCGTCGACGTTCCCTCCTACCAGGTGCGTCCCGAGGACGTGATCTCGATCAAGTCCGGCTCGGCCGCCACCGACACGATTCGCAAAGCGACCGAGCTCGTCTCGACTGTGCCGGCCTGGCTGCAGGCCGACCATGACTCGCTTACTGCCAAGGTCCTGCGCTATCCGGAGCGCGCGGAGATCTCGGCGCCGGTGCAGGAGCAGCTGATCGTCGAGCTGTACTCCAAGTAATCCGGACCCGATTTCTGAAACACCCATACGCAAGGAACTCATGACCACTGACTTTCAGGTCCCTCGTATCACCGTAGAGAAGGCGGATGACCGCCGCGGCACGTTCACGATCGAGCCCCTCGACAAGGGGTTCGGCTACACCTTCGGCAACGGCCTTCGGCGCGTCCTGCTCTCCTCGCTGGGCGGCGCGGCCGTGACCAGCGTCCGCATCGAGGGCGTCGCGCACGAGTTCTCCAGCGTGCCCGGCGTGAAGGAGGACGTCACCGACATCATCCTCAACTTGAAGGATCTCGTCGTCCGCATGCACACCGACGCCGACGAGGTCGAGGCTCCGCTGGTCGCCACCGGCCCCGGCGAGGTCAAGGCTAAGGACATCGATCTGCCTTCCGGCGTGGAGATCCTCAACCCCGATGCGCCGATCGCGACGCTGGAGAAGAAAACCAAGCTCGAGGTCTACCTGACGATCGGCCGCGGCCGCGGTTACTCGCCCGCCGAGGAGAACAAGTCCGACGACCAGCCAATCGGCGTGATCCCGATCGACTCGATCTTCTCCCCGATTCGCCGCGCCTCCTACTCGGTCGCCACCGCCCGCGTGGGCCAGCGCACCGACTTCGACAAACTGACCCTGGAGCTCGAGACCGACGGCTCGATCGAGCCGGCCGCCGCACTGCGCGAGGCCTCCGAGATCCTGATCAAGACGCTGGCGATCTTCACCGACGCCGAGCGGGTCGAGGAGTTGACCGCCCGCGAAGCGATCGCCGCGCCGCTCCCCGGTGGCGACGGTCTGTCCGGCATAGGAGGCGGCAGTGACGGGATCGGCTCCGCTGCCAGCAACGGCCTCGACGAGATCCTGATCGAGGAGCTGGAGCTGGGCGTGCGTTCCTACAACTGCCTCAAGCGGGCCGGCGTCCAGACGGTCGGCGACCTGGTGCGCAAGACTCGCTCCGAGCTGAACGCGATCCCGAACTTCGGCTCGAAGTCGATCGAGGAAGTGATCGAGACCCTGCAGGCCCGCGGCCTCGACCTTTCGGCGGACTGAGGAAGCAGCGAGCGAGGCAAGGAAACCCGATGCGCCACCGCAAGAAGCGAAACAAGCTGAGTCGCAACGCGTCGCATCGGGAGTCGCTGCTGTCGAATCTCTCCAAGCAGCTGATCGAGCACGAGCGGATCAAGACCAGCCAGGCGAAGGCCAAGGCGGTCAAGCCCGAGGTCGAGCAGCTGATCACGCTGGCCAAGCGCGGCGACCTGCATGCGCGGCGCCAGGCGCTGGCGACGCTGCACAACGACAAGTTCATCGTGCACAAGCTGTTCGAGGAGGTTGCGCCGCGGTACGTCGAGCGGCCTGGTGGGTACACGCGGATCGTCAAGCTTGGCCCGCGTCGGTCGGATTCGACCGAGATGGTTTACCTCGAGCTCGTTTAGCGCGTTCGTTGGGCCGGTACAGGGGGTGTCCGGGCGTTGCTGGGTTTTCGCCAGCCACGCACGCCGCTCTCGTTTAGCTGACGGGGCGAAAAGAGGACGCCGCTGCCGCCCGGACACCCCCTGCACCGGCCTCTCGGTCGCTCGGCAAGCTTCCGCAATAGCCCCACTAGCTGGCGCTTCCGACATTGACCACGCCAGGGTGGGGTCGACGTCGGCTACGTGTAGGTGACGGAGTCCAGGTAGAGGCCGTGAGGTGGGGCCGTCTCGCCTGCCTCGGTGCGCGGGGCTCCGGTTAGGAGCTTCTTGAAGCTGTCTATCGAGCGGCGGCCGTTTCCTGCCTCGAGCATGGTGCCGACGAGGATTCGGACCATGTTGCGCATGAAGGCGTCTGCCGTGATTCGGAAGGTCAGGATGTCGCCCTCTTGCGCCCAACTGGCCTCGTAGATGTCGCGGTCGAAGCGGATGTGGTCGGTTTGGGTTGGGGTGAAGGCGGTGAAGTCGTGGTTGCCTGGGAGGGCTGCGGCGCAGGCTTCTAGGGCCTCGAGGTCGATGCGGTGGGGCCACCAGAGGGCGTGGCCCTGCTCGAAGGGGTTGGGAGTGGAGCGGGCTAGGACGCGGTAGCGATAGCTGCGCGATTTGGCGCTGTGGCGGGCGTCGAAGCCGTCCTCGACCACAGTCGCAGCAGTGACGGCGATGTCATCCGGCCCGACCCCGTTGAGCCGCCGTGCGAGGTCCTCCCGCACCTCCGCCCCGGTGACGAAGCTCGCCACCTGCCCCCGCGCATGCACCCCAGTATCGGTCCGCCCTGCCACCGTCAGCTGCACCGGCTCCCGCAGCACCGTAGCCAGCGCCGCCTCCAGCTCCCCCTGCACGGTCCGCAATCCCGGTTGAGCCGCCCAGCCCCGAAAGCCCGCGCCGTCATATTCGATGTCCAGCCGCACCGTAGCCACGGCGAGCAGTATGCCCGCGGCCAACGACGGGGGTGTCCGAGCTTGTCGGTGCCTGCCCTCAAACTCGGACACGTCTCAGTGGCGCTCGAGAGGACGGGACAGGGGGTGTCCTCGCCGCAGCGGCGTCCTCTTTTCGCCCCGCGAGCAACCTCGGACGGCACCAGACGTTCTGGCGAAAACCCAGCAAGACGAGGACACCCCCTGTCCCGTCCCTAGAATCGGCCTTCATGCGCGTGCTCCTCACGAACGACGATGGCATCTCCGCCCCAGGGCTCCAGGCCGCCCGCCGCGCCCTGCGCGAGCTCGACGGCGTCGATGTCGACGTGATCGCGCCGGACTCGAACCGCAGCGCCACTGCGCGCAGCATCACGACCCGCTCGCCGCTGACCGTCGAGGAAATCGAGTTCGGCGACGGCGATCGTGGCTTCGCCACCGATGGCACGCCGGTCGACTGCGTCCGCTTCGCCGAGTTGGGCCTGGTCGGCCACCGGCCCGACCTGATCGTCTCGGGGATCAACCACGGCGCCAACCTCGGCGACGACATCACCTACTCGGGCACGGTCGCCGCCGCTTTCGAGGGCATCGTCCTCGGCATTCCCGCCGTGGCCGTCTCCCAGCAGTCCTCGGGGGGCGGCATGGGCTACGTCAGCGGTCAGTTCGACTTCTCGATCGCGGCCCCCTTCGTCGCCCAGCTCGTCGCCGCGCTGGAGCACGAGCCGATGCCGGAGGCGACGCTGATCAACGTCAATTGTCCGGCCGGCGAGCCGAGCGGGGTCGAGGTGACCAAGCTCGGCAAACGCGTTTACAACGACGAGCTGAAGCTCGTATCCGAGGACGAGGACGGCCGCCGCCACTATGAGATCTACGGCTGGCAACCGGGGTTCGAGGAGCGCGAGGAAACCGACCTGATGGCGGTCTCGCGGGGGCGGATCGCGGTGACGCCGATCCACTTCGACCTCACCGACCACGGGGGCCTGGACCGACTGCGCGGCTGGCGGCTCGAGGAGATGCTGGCGGCGAGCGCCCCGGCGGCGTGAGCGAGGCGGACGTACAGCGAGCCGCCGAGCTGCGGCAAGAGCTGGAGCGCCACAACCGGCTCTACTACGTCCACGACGAAGCGGAGATCGGCGACGACGAGTACGACGCCCTGCTCGATGAGCTGCGGGCGATCGAGGCCGACAACCCGGAGCTGCTCACCGCCGACTCCCCAACCCAGCGCGTGGGCGCGCCACCGCTCGACCGCTTCGAGCAGGTCGAGCACCACGAGCAGATGCTCTCGCTCGGAAACGCCCGCAACGAGGAGGAGCTGCGGGCCTGGGAGAACCGGCTTGCCAACTACCTGAAGCGGCTCGACATAACCGGCTCGCAGTTCAGCTACACGACCGAGCCCAAGATCGACGGCCTCGCCGTCTCCCTCACCTACGAGAACGGGGTCCTGGCTCGCGGCGCGACTCGCGGTGACGGCCGCGTCGGCGAGGACGTGACCCAGAATCTGCGCACGATCGGCTCGGTGCCGTTGCGGATCCCCAAGGCGCCGGAGCTGGTCGAAGTGCGCGGCGAGATCTACTTGCCGATCCCCGCCTTCAAAGCGCTCAACGAGCGCCGCGCCGCAGCCGAGGAACCGACCTTCGCCAACCCCCGCAACTCGGCCGCGGGGTCGATTCGCCAGCTCGATCCGGCCCTGGCCGCGGAACGGCCGCTCTCGATCTGGTGCTACGGGATCGGCGCCGTCCGCGGCCTCGACCTCGCCACCCACATGGACGAGATCGAATGGCTTGGCGAGCGCGGCTTCAAGATCAACCCCGATACCGGTCACCACCAGGGGGTCGAGGGGGTCGTCGAGCGCTGCCACTGGTGGGAGGAGCGCCGCGAGACGCTCGACTACGAGATCGACGGGGTCGTCGTCAAGATCGACGAGCGGGCGCTGTGGCGCGAGCTGGGCGTGGTCGGTCGCGAGCCGCGCTGGGCGATCGCCTGGAAGTTCCCGCCGACGACGGCGACGACGCGGATGAACGAGGTCGTCTGGAACGTCGGCCGCACCGGCCACCTGGTGCCGTTCGCGATGCTCGAGCCGGTCCACGTCGGCGGTGTCACCGTCTCGACGGCGACTCTGCACAACGAGGAGGACCTGGCCCGCAAGGACGTGCGCGTCGGCGACGAGGTGGTGGTGATGCGGGCCGGCGACGTGATCCCCCAGGTGGTCTCGCCACTGGTGCAGAAACGCAAGAAGGGCGCGCGCAAACCGAAGCCGCCAAAGAAGTGCCCCGCCTGCGGGACCGAGACGGTCAAGCCCGAGGGCGCCGTGTTCACGATCTGCCCCAATCGCACCGGCTGCCCGGGCCAGTCCTTCCAGCACGTCAAGCACTTCGTCAGCAAGGGGGCCATGGACATCGACGGCTTCGGCGAGAAGCAGGCGATGCGCTTCCTCGAAGAGGGCCTGATCGCCGATGTCGCCGACATCTACGCGCTCGGCGAGGAGCAGCTGACGGCGATGGATCGCTTTGCCGAGACCTCGGCCCGCAACCTCCTGACCGCGATCGACGCCTCACGCGAGCGACCGTTCAAACGCGTGCTCTACGCGCTCGGCCTGCCGGGGGTCGGCTACGTGACCGCGGAGGCGCTGGCCGACCACTTCGGCTCGATCGACGCCCTGCGCGAGGCCGACCCCGAGCAGATCGAGGAGGTCGAGGGGGTCGGCCCGATCATGGCCGTGCAGATCGCCGAGTCGCTGGCCGACGAGCCGACCTGGCAGTTGGTCGAGAAGCTGCGCGAGAAAGGGCTGCGGCTGGAGCAGGATGCCTCCGAACGGCGCGCCGCCGGCGGTCCGCTGGAAGGGAAGACCCTGGTTTTGACCGGCACGCTGGCCGAGCTGACGCGCGAGGAGGCGGCGGCGCTGATCAAGGCGGCGGGCGGAAAGGTCGTCAACTCGGTCTCGAAGAAGACCGACTACGTCGTCGCTGGCGAGAACCCGGGCTCGAAGCTCGCCAAAGCGGAGAAATTCGAAACGGAGATCCTCGACGAAGAGGGCCTGCGGGGGATCCTTCAGCCTCAGTAGGAGGCGACCAGGGCGGCGATCTTGTCCTGCTCGTAGTGGGCCGCGTAGAGATCGCTGACGCTGGCCATCAAGACCGAGAAGACCATCACCTTGCCGCTGCGGTTGAAGCAGTAGCCGGAGAGTGCGCTGACCCCCGTCAGGGTGCCGGTCTTGGTCCGGCAGCGGCCGTAGGCGGCGGTTCCCTCGGTGCGGTCGGCGACAGTCCCCTCCTGGCCGGTGAGCGCCAGGTCTTGGATGAACTGATCGCCGACGGTGCTCACGCGCATCGCCTGCAACAGCCGCACGACCGCGAACGGCGAGGCGCGGTTGCCGCGGGTCAGGCCGGAGCCGTCGACGGCCTGGATCGCCGAGCCGCTGCTGCGGGCGAAGCGCTCGACCACGTCGGTACCGGCAGCCGTGGTTCCCGCGGCGCCGAAGCGGGCGCCGAGCAGCTTGACCAGCATCTCGGCGAAGAAGTTGTTGGAGTAGACGTTGGTCATCTCGACCAGCCTGCTCATCGTCGGCGAGTGAACGCTGGCCAGCGGTTTTGCCTGCTCTGGGGTGACGCTGCGCGCAACGCCGGTACGGATCGAGATTCCAGCGCCCTCGAGCGCCCGCGCCAGCTTCGAGGCTGCGAGGGTGGCTGGGTCGGAGGCGAACCCCTGGCTGATCGAGCCGCGGTAGCCGGAGTTGAAAGAGAGGCCCGAGAGCGGGCCGATGTAGGGGCTGGTCGCGTAGCCGGAATCGGCGACGCCGCGGAGGCGATCGAAGATCGAATCATCGGCGTAGAGCCGGCCGGTGACGCTGCGAACCCCGGCGGCCCGCAGTTGGGACGTGAGCGAGAGGAGATTGGTGCCGAGCCCGCCCTGATAGCGGTCGTAGAAGGCCGGGACCCCGAGCGCCGGGTCGCCGGCGCCCTGGAGGTAGAGGCTGCCGCGCAGCACTCCGTTGAAGCCGACTCCGCCGTCGGAGAGGAGGGGGGTGACGATGCGGTAGTCGGGCCCGAACCGCGAGAGCGCGGCCGAGGTCGTGAACAGCTTCGTGTTCGAGGCCAGCGAGCGCGGCTGCTTCGCCGCCCGCGCGCAGACCGCCTTCCCAGTCCCGGCATCGACCACGAACAGCCCACTGGCCGTGCCCCCACCAGAAACCAACCGCTCCCGCATCTGCTGGCAGACATTGCTCGCTCCGCTCGCGCTCGCCGGCAGGAGGGCCAGCAGCAGCAAGACCAAAACGATTGGCGCCCGTTTCATTGCATCTTGCAACACAGAGAACGCCGAAGGTAGCGCTACGAGCGGCCGGTATGGGGACCCTCTCGAACGGGCGGATACTCAAAGTTGCCGCGTCTTCCGCGGCAACTTGTCCGGGCGAGAGGGTCCCCATACCGGCCAGCCGCCGCCTCTGGGATAATCCGTGTTTATGGGCAAGGTCGTCGATATCGAGGCTCCCGCGCGACGTAAACGCGGCAAAGGCCGCAAGCGTCCTTCGAAGACGGCTTTGGTCTTGGGGGGCGGGGGGTTTACCGGTGGGGTCTATGAGATCGGGGCGCTGCGGGCGCTCGATCTGCTTGCGGTCAACAGCACCGTCAACAACTTCGACGTCTACGTCGGGACCAGCGCTGGCTCTTTCGTCGCGACGATGCTTGCTAATGGGGTGACGCCTGACGAAATGATGCAGGTGATCAACAAGCGCGAGCCCTCCGAGTTCGAGGATCTCGACCTCAGCAAGGTGTTGAAATTCAACTACCTCGGCTTCCTGCAGAAGGCAGCGATGTTGCCCGTGCGGACGGCCGAGCTGGCACGCAACCTGCTGCGCATGGACAGCTTCTCCGCGATCGACATCGGCGTCGGCTTGGCCGAGGCGCTGCCGACTGGGCTCTACTCGAACGCCGGCATCGCCGACTACGTCGAGCAGGCCCTGAGCGACGCCGGCCGGATCAACGACTTCCGCCTGCTCGACCACGAACTCTACCTGACCGCGACCGACCTCGATACCTGCGAGCGCCTCGTCTTCGGCGAGCCCGGCTGGGATGACGTGCCGATCTCGAAGGCGATCGAGTGCTCGACGGCGCTGCCCGTCGTCTACAAGCCGGTCGACCTGAAGGGGCGCCAGCTGGTCGACGGCGGCATCCGCTCGACGACGAACGTCGACATCGCGGTCGAAAAGGGGGCGAAGTTCATCGTCGTCGTCAACCCCCTCGTTCCCTACGTCAACGACTTCGAGCAGACGATCCCGACCGTCTTCGGCACCCGCGTGCGGCGGGTCTCCGACATGGGCTTGCCGGCGATCGCGAACCAGGCTTTTCGTCTGATGAGCCAGGCTCGCCTGCACCAGGCGGTCGAGCAGTGGCAAGAGAAATACAAAGGCGTCGACATCATCCTGGTCGAGCCCGAGCCCAACGACGAGCTGATGTTCGGCACGCCGATCATGGACTACTCGCGGCGGCTGCAGATCGCCCGCCACGGCTTCGAGTCGGTCACCGCGACGCTTGCCCAGGACTACGACCGCTATCAGGAGATCGCCGAGCGCCACGGCCTCGAGATCTCCGAGCGCCGCGTCCGCCGTGCGGTCGAGCGTGCCTCCGAAGAGGAGCCCGAGCAGGCCTCCGCCTGGCGCCGCGTGCTCGAGCAGACCACCGGCGCTCTGCTTCGCGGCGAGGCTTCCTGAGGCGGGCGCCGGCTCTCAGCCGGCGTAGAGCTTCTCGATCTCGCCCTGGTGCTTGTCGGCGACGACCGCGCGCTTGACCTTCATCGTCGGGGTCAGCTCGCCGTTCTCCTGGGAGAGGTCCTGGGGGAGGATCGCGATCTTCTTGACCTGCTCGACCCGGGCAAATTTCTCGTTGACTTTCGCCAGGTGCGCCTCGATCGCCGTTCGCACATCGCCGTTGTCGGCGAGCTGGGCCGGGTCTTCGGAGAGGCCGTGCTCTTTCGCGTAGGCGGCCGCTTCTTCGGGATCGAGGGTGACCAGCGCGACCAGGTAAGGCCGGCGGTCGCCGACGACGACGCACTGGGAGACGAGCTGGTGCTGCTTGATCTCGTTCTCGAGGTTGGCGGGGGTGATGTTCTTGCCGCCCGCGGTGATGATGATGTCCTTTTTGCGCCCGGTGATCGTGATGAAGCCCTCGGCGTCGATCGAGCCGAGGTCGCCGGTGTGCAGCCAGCCGTTGACGATCGTCTCCCTGGTCGCCTCCTCGTTCTTGTAGTAACCCTGGAAGACGTTGGGCCCCTTGACCAGGATCTCGCCGTCGTCGGCGATCTTCACCTCGCAGCCCGGGAAGGGTTTGCCGATCGTGCCGATCTTGAAGTCGTCGGGAGTGGAGATCGTCGCTGCGGTCGAGGTCTCGGTCATTCCCCAGCCCTCGAGCACGAGGACGCCGGCGGCGTCGAAGAAGCGCAGGATGTCGGGACTGATCGGAGCGGCGCCGGATACGGCGAGGCGCAGCTGGCCGCCGAACAGGCCGCGGATTTTCGAGAGCACTTTCTTGTCGGCGAACTCGTACTGCTTGCGCAGCAAGAAGCCGGGCTGGCGGCCTGAACGCTCCGCCTCGCGCATCTTGCCGCCGACTCGGATCGCCCAGTCGAAGATCGCCTTTTTGAGGCCGCCCTCTTTCTCCATCGCGCTGGTCGCCATCGTGTAGATCTTCTCGAAGATGCGCGGCACCGAGGGGAAGTAGGTCGGCTTGACTTCGGCCATGTTCGGCATGATCTTCAGCGGATCGCGCTCCCAGTAGGCGATCGTGGCGCCGAGGTCGAAACTGCCGAGCTGGATCAGGAGCGCGAAGGAGTGGGCGAGGGGGAGGTAGAGGTAGGTGACGTCTTCGCCCTCGATCACGCTGTTCTGGTTGACCATGTCGAGCATCGCGCGGTAGTTGCCGTGGCTGATCACGCAGCCCTTCGGCGGCCCGGTCGTCCCCGACGTGTAGATGAAGGTGCAGATGTCCTCGGGCGTGACCGCCTGCCAGCGCTGCTCCCACTCGGCGACGTCGCGGCTGCCGCCGCGCGAGGCGAGGTCCTCGAAGGAGATGGCGTCCTCGCTGGAGCCAGTCATCCGCACCACCGACTCCAGCTTCGGCAGCTGGTCGCGGACCTTGCGGATCTTCTCGATCTGCTCGTCGTCCTCGACGATGACCACCTTCGAGTCGGAGTTCTCGAGGACGTACTGGCACTCCTCCGGCGAGTTGGTCTGGTAGATCGGAACCACGGTGGCGCCGATCGAGAGGGCGGCGAAGTCGAAGTAGGTCCACTCGGGCCGGGTGTTGGCGAGGATCGAGACCTTGTCGCCCTTGGCCACTCCGAGGTCGATCAGGCCGAGCGCCAGCGCCCGGACCGTCTCCTCGACCTCGACGAAGCTGCGCTTGACCCAGGCGTCCCCGTCCTTGTACTGAATGGCAGGGGCCTGGCCATAGAGCCGCGCGGCGCGCGGAAGCAGGTCCGCGAGCGTGGTCGAGTTGGTTCCCCGCTCCTCCACGGCGCGGAGTCTAGTGGACGGTCGGCGAGAGTTAAGTGGCGGCGGTACCGCGTTGCTGCCGGTTGCGTTCTGAGGTCTGGCGCAGCGAGGTCTGGAAGAGCGACTTGTCGATCCGGCCGTGGAAGATCGGGACGTGCATCTCGACGCACATGCCGATCACCTCCTGCCGTTTCATGCGCAGCTCGTCGGCAAGCTCGGACGGGGTGAGGTGATTGGCCACGGCGGACCTCCCAGGTAGTTGAAATCGGGTATGTCCAGTTTTACCCCGGCGGACGGACGTGTCAACCGGGTCTGCCGCTCTTTGCGCGGCCGGGGCCGAATCCTGCGGCCCGCGATAATGCAGCGGTGTCCGAAGCTGCCGCCACTCCGATCCCCCGCCGGGGCCGGCTTTGGGTCGTGCTCGGCTTCGTCGTCGCCTTTGCCGCGCTGGCCTATGTGATCGTCGACATCTCGACCAAAGACGCGGGCCGCGAAGTGGTCCGCATCAACGGCATCGCCAGCGCCCAGCGCCTCTTCGGCGGAATTCCCCAGGAAGGCGACCGGCTCGGCTCTGACGACGCTCCGGTCGCGATCCAGGTCTTCAACGACCTGCAATGCGGAAACTGCCGCGACGAGTTCCTCACCACGATCCCCGCCTTGGTCGAAGACTACGTTCGCGGCGGGGAGGTGAAGCTGCTGATGCGCCACTACTCGATCGCGGCGAATCCGCTCGAGCTCGGTTTCTTCGGCGCCGAGGCTGCCGCCGCGCAGGGCTACGGCTGGCAGTACACCTACCTCTTCTTCGTCAACCAGGGCGAGGCCGAGCGCTTCGGGATCGGTGAGCGCCTGATGGATTCCCTCGCCAGCTCGATCGGCGAGCTCGACGTGCTCGAGTGGCAGGCTGAGCTCGACGAGCAGGGGGGCACGGACGGGGAGATTGCGGAGCGCCTGCGAGGCTACGAAGAGCTGGGCCGTGGGCTCGGCATCCGCGTCGGCCAGGCAATGATCGTCAGCGGCCCCGCCGGGGCCCAGACCCTGCAGGACAACCCGGAGCTCAGCCAGATAGAGCGGGCAATCGAAGCGGCGCAGTAGCTGCGACCGCGAGCTTCGCGGCCTCGACCGCGCTCGCCCAAGCGACCTCGGAGAGGAGCCCGGGAGCGGCGACCATGTCGCCCGCGAGGAAGACGCCGTCACCGCGATCGATGGCGGGCCGATCGCGCCAGCTCTTGCCGGGGTAGTCGAGCGGTCCGCTGCGTCCGTCCATGACCTGCTGGCGGCGCCAGGTCTCACGCTCGCGACGTCCCGGGAGGGAGACGTCGAGCAGTCGATCGAGGCGCAGCGCCGCATCCTCGCTGTTCTCACCGGGCCGGACCGGTATCTGTGCCTGCACGAGCTCCTCCCCGCTGGGGGCGAGGGAGGGGTCAGCGGCGCTGAAGCGCTCGACCCAGCCCGCCTCGTCGAGGTCCGAGACGACGAAAGGATCCCCGCGCCGACGCCGCAAGCCGAGGTCAACGCAAACCGTGTGCCCGGTGGGCCACTCGAGCGAATCATCGCCAAGCAGGGTGCGTGCCTGGCCGAGCTCGGTGGCCACGATCACTGGCGCCTCGGGTAGCGACTCGACCCGATGCCCGGTCTCGACCTCGACTCCAAGCTGGCGCACTCGCCGCTCCAGGGAGTCCACCAGGGCGTTCCAGCCTCCGATCAGGTAGCGGGCAGTCGGCGGAGGACTGAGCAGAACCCGCACCGAGTGCTTCCAGACGAAAGCGGCCGACAGCTCGCCGGGGTCGTGGTGGAAGGTGTAGACGCCAGCGGCCGCGGAGAGCATCTCGGCGGTGCGCTCGTCGCTATGCGCCGCCGCCCAACTGCGGAAGTCGGTATCGACCGGAGCTTCGCGGCCGCGCAGGCGCAGCACCGCGGGCACCGTGCCCAGCGGCGGCAGGCGTCGCGCGACACCCTGCCAGCGGAAGCGAATGCCGGAAAGGGGTGGCCCGGCAAACGGGGGCAGCAGCTCCCGCTCGGTGAGCCAGTCCCAGAAGGCGCCGTCCTTGTAGATCACGTGCGGGCCGAGGTTTGCCTTATAGGGACCTGTAGCACTGCGGGCGCGCCCACCGAGGGACTCGTGGGCCTCGAGCAGGCGGGTCCTGCGACCGGCTTCGGCGCAGGCGATGGCCGCGGTGAGGCCGGCGAGCCCACCGCCGACGATGGTGATCGCGCCATTCCTCGTGCCGTTCTGCTGCGCCATGACGATCCTCCTGTCCGTGGAGAAATCACTCTACGCCCACACTGGCTCGATATACAGTTCCAGTAATGGCACGCTTTGAAGGTCCAGTTAGTGGCCCTGGCCTACTGATAGAGCTCGAGCGCGACGCCGACGTGCCACTGCACGAACAGGTCGAGAGATCGGTCCGAGAGAACATCCAGGCCGGCCGTCTCGCCGCGGGGGCACGCCTGCCGTCAAGCCGGGCGTTGGCAAGCGAGCTGGGCATCTCGCGGGGCGTGGTCACCGAGGCCTACAGCCAGCTCGTCGCCGAGGGCTACCTGCTCACCAGGCAAGGCGCTCCGGTGCGGGTGGCCCGGACGGTCCGCACCTCGGCGGCTCGGCCCCCTGCTCGCTCGATGCTGCCGAGCTTCCCGCTCAACTTCCACCCTGGACTGCCGGACCTCGCTGGATTCCCGCGCGACCGCTGGTTGCGCTCGCTGCGAGCGGCGTGGCGGCAAGCGCCGATCGATGCGGTCGGCTACCCCGACCCGCGTGGCGTACCGGCTCTGCGCGAGGCGCTCGCCGAGTACTTGGGCCGTGTCCGCGGCGCCGCTGCTGAGCCCGAGCAACTGATGATCTGCACGGGCTTCACCCAGGCCTTCTCGCTGCTTTGCCGTTGGCTCGCCGACCGCGGTGTCGAACGGATCGCGCTCGAGGATCCCGGCTGGCACCCTCACCGGCTGATCGTCGAACAGGCCGGGCTCGACGTCGTCCCGATTGCCGTCGATGGCGAGGGCCTCCGTGTCGACGATCTCTGCTCCACTGCGGCCAGCGCGGTAGTCGTCACCCCGGCACACCAGTTCCCCAACGGCGCGATCCTCAGCCGCGAGCGGCGGGCCGCTCTGATCGAGTGGGCGGAAGAGGGCGAGCGGCTGATCGTCGAGGACGACTTCGACGCCGAGTACCGCTACGACGGCAGTGGCTTGGGCGCCCTCCAGGGCCTGGCGCCCGACCGCGTCGTCTACATCGGCTCGGCGAGCAAGCGATTGACTCCGGGCATGCGGCTCGGCTGGGCTCTATTGCCGTCTTGGATCGCCTGGTCGCTGATCCAGGCGAAGGCGGTCGAGGACTCCGGCTCGGAGGCGATCGGGCAGCTCGCCCTGCATGACTTCATCGCCCGCGGCGAGCTCGACCGGCATATCCGTCGCATGCGGCTGCGCTATCGGCGCCGCCGCGAGGCTTTGCTCGCGGCGCTCGCCCGGCGACTGCCGCAGGTCCGGGTCTCCGCTGCCGCCGCGGGCCTCTATGAGCTGGTCGAGTTGCCGGAGGGGACCGACGAGACGGCGCTGGTTGCCGCCGCCGCAGCGCGCGGCGTCGGTGTCGAGGGTCTTTCCTTGCACCGCTTCAGCCCCGGTGGTCCTCCCGGCCTGGTGCTCGGCTTCGGCTGTCTCTCGGAGACCGCGATCGACCGCGGTGTGCGCATTTTGACGGAGGCGCTGGCGGAGCTCGAAGGCGAGTCGCCGCGTCCGGACACCGGCTCGTTTTAGGATGCGGCGCGATGAGTCCGCAAGCACCTCGCACGGCAATACTCACCTGCATGGACGCCCGCCTCGACGTCGCCGGATTCCTCGACGAGTGGCCCAACGTGGCACACGTTGTCCGTAACGCCGGTGGTCGCGCGAGCGATGATGCGCTGCGCTCTCTGGCGGCCTCCTGCGCGATGGGGACCAAGCGGGTGATGATCGTTCACCACACCGATTGCGCGATGGCCAAGCACACCGACGAGGAGATCCGCGAGCTGCTGCCGGCGGGCGTGGAGACCGAGGTCGACTTCCTCACCATCGAGGATCCCCAGCAGGCGCTTGCGGAGGACGTCCAAGCGGTCAAGGGGTGTGATCTCCTCCCGGCGGGGACCGAGGTGCGCGCCTTCGTCTACGACCTCGATCGACAGGTCTCAGACGAGGTCGAGACTAACAGCTAGACATCGCTATCTGGCCGCTATACTGTCCATATGGCCAAACAAGTGACCGCTACTGACGCAAAGGCGACGATCCTTCGCCTCCTGGATGAGGCCGCAGCCGGCGAGGAGATCGAGATCACCAGGCATGGCCGTCCGGTTGCCCGTCTTGTGCCTGCATCTGGCGCGCGCTCTCTCGAGGGCTCGTTCAAGGGCGTGGCGATGACCGCAGTCGAGGAAGAGCAGTTGTTCTCCACCGGCGAGGCCTGGAACGCTTCGTAAGGCATGAGCGCGGTTCTGCTCGATACGCATGTGGTCCACTGGTGGTCCGCGGAGCCGGAACGGGTCAGTGCCTCGGCTCGCAAAGCTCTCGAGGAAGCGGACGAGCTGGTCGTAGCGGCAATTTCCTGGTACGAGCTGGCATGGCTGGCGAAGCATGAGCGGATCACCGTCGGTATCCCTATCCGGTCGTGGCTGCAGGGTCTCGCCGCGCAGTTGCGAACGATCGGAGTAACTCCCGCAATCGCGGACACTGCCGTCGCCCTTCCCTCCTCGTTCCCAGGCGATCCCGCCGATCGACTGATCTACGCGACGGCCATCGAGCATGGGCTCGAGCTCGTCACCAAGGATCGAGCGATCCGCGATCACGACAAGCCTCGGTCGCTGACGGTCTGGTAGCCGGCCCCTTACGGCCGAGCCATCAATATCGGGGCGCCCGGATTTGAACCGGGGACCTCACCGACCCGAACGGTGCGCGCTACCAGGCTGCGCCACGCCCCGAAGGCGGCGATTATCTCAGAGCCGGCGGGCTGGGGCCCTACGGCGGCGCGGTGCCGGGTAATCCTCGAGCGGCGCCGGTGAAGCGAGGACCGTGCGCCGGTCTCCCGCCGCTCCGACTGGGACCGGCCAGAGGCCCTCGTTGTGGCAGGCGGCAGAGGGCTCGCGCAGGTGCGGTGGTGGATCGGCGAGGGAGGCGAAGGCGCCGTCGGGGCTGTGCAGGACGACGGCGGTCAAGTAGAAGGCTCGTAGCGGCGCCTGCTCGTCGGCCCCGTCCCATTCGAGCCGATTGGCCACGTTGATGTGGACCTGGCGCAGTCCTGGCGCGATCTCCTCGATCCAAGCTTCGACGGTGGCGTGCAGCGGCTCCCACCGCCACTCCAGGGCCCCTGCGGGGGCGCCATCCTCGGTCAGCTCCGCCCGCTTGCAGCCGGCGGGCTTCACGGTAGCCGTTCGGTTGGGGAGCGAGTCGATCCGCATCTCGTGCTCGACCGCCTCCTCGCGGCCCACGTAGCGCTTGCCGGCGGCGACAAGGCTCTGGACCAGGCTGCCCTCCCGGTCGAGAACGCGCCGCTCGGCCAGCTGGACGAAGCGCGCGGTCACGTCCACGCTGGGGTCGAGACCCTCGATCAGGCACTCGGCCAGCAGCTGCGACCGCCCGCCAGGCCAGCCACGGGGGAACACGCCACGCATTGTGCGCTGCCTCTCCTCCATCCGATCGATCGTTACCCATCCTCTCTCGGGGACAAACGCGATCGAATGCCGAGTATGGGGCGGCTCTCGGACGGCGTGCAAGGGGAGATTGGGGTGGAGGCCTATTGGGTAGCGGAAATAGCGGATTCCTTTTCCGTAAGCGACCCGATGGAGGAACGATGGAGGCTTCAGCACCCTCGCCCAGCAAGGGCATCTTCGACAGCGCCAACCTCGAGGCCAGGGAGCACGTGGTCGAGCTGCTGCGAAAGGCCTACTGGATGGAGATCGAGACCGTGATGAGCTACATGGCCGCCTCGGTCAACCTGGACGGTGTGAGGGCACAGGAGATCAAGGAGTCGCTGGCGGAGGACGTCGAAGAGGAGCTCGGCCACGCGAAGCAGTTCGCGGAACGGATCAAGGAGCTGTACGGGATCGTGCCGGGCTCCGAGGACTTCGCCGCAGAGCAATCTTTTCTGCAGCCGCCCGAGCACCAGACCGACATCGTGCACGTGATCCGCGGCGTGATCAAAGCCGAGACCGGGGCGATCGAGCACTACACGCGAGTGATCGAGGAGACCGAGGGCGTCGACCCGGTCACCCAGGACATGGTGATCGCGATCCTCCGTGACGAGCAGGGCCACCGCCGCCTCTTCGAGGGATTCCTGCGTGAGTACGAGTTCGAGGGGATCGCCTGAGGCTCGTTGTTGCGCTGACGCTGCTAGCCGGCGCGACGGATCATCGGCTGGAAGGTCCTCCACCAGCCCTCGTCGAGCAGCGCGTGCTCGACGCTCTCCAGCAGGAAGCCCTCTTCGTCTTGCAGCTCGTAGCTGACCACAGGCGGATCAGCGCTCTTCTCGACCCGGACCACGTGTGCGATCAGCAGGTATGGCGGGCAGCTGAGCCACCGCTCTCCAGACCTAGGAATCGACTTGGTGTCGATCATGGGCCACTGAGTACCCGCGATACCAGTCGAAAAACTCAATCTGGAAATGGGTGGCCCCTGACAAGCACCGAATCCGCGCGTTGGATATTCGCACCGGTGGTAGTACTGTCTTTTCAGTAGGGCGAGTGAGCTATCGGAGGGGGTGAGACGTGGCCTGGATCGAGATATCTGTCGCGGCGCTCGTGGCCCTGGCCGCGCTCCTCGTCATCTTCTTCCGGCGTGAGCGCAAGGCGCGCCGGCGCTTCCAGATCCTCGCCGACATTGCGGCCATCTCCGAGGCCGGGGCGTCCCTCGAGGAGACCCTTGATGCCATCTGCGCGATTCTCGTGCCGGAATTCGGCGACTTCTGCATGATCGATGTGATCGACGAGGGGCGCATTCCGCGCCGCGCGGCGGTGCGGGTGGGGCCCGGCGGTCACCCGGAGTTCGAGCGCGCTTTGGCTGAACGCCTGCCCTCGACTCCACCCTTGATGGTCGACGGCGGCGACCGAACTGCGCTCGAGCCGCGCTTCTACGAGCGCATGACGGAGGAGGATCTACGCGAGCTAGCGCATGACGCCGAGGATCTCGAGTTTCTCCGCAGTCTCGAGATGCGTTCGGCAATCACGGTTGCCCTGCAGGCGCGCCGTGAAGTAACGGGAACGCTGACGATCTCCGTTGCCTGGTCGCGCCGCCGCTACCGCCGCGAGGACGTCCGCTTCGCCTGGATCCTCAGCGGCCGCGTCGCTCTGGCGCTCGACAACTCCGGGCTCTTCGCCGACCTCGAGCGGGCGGAGCGCGCTCGGGCGGAGATTGCCGAGACGCTGCAGCGCGGCCTCCTTCCCTCGCCTTTGCCCCACATACCTGGCTGGTCGATCGCGGCGATGTATAGGCCCGCGGGGGCGGAGAACGAAGTTGGCGGCGACTTCTACGACGTCTTCCGCGTCCCGGGAGGCTGGATGCTGGCGATCGGCGACGTCACCGGCCGTGGCGCTCATGCCGCCTCGGTGACGGCGGTGGCCCGCTACACCTTGCGTACGGCGGCGCTGCTCAGCGCCGATCCGTTGGTCGCTCTATCGACCCTCAACAGGGTCCTCCTTGCTCGCGGCGACGCCGCCCTCTGCAGCGTCGCGACGGTGACGATCGCCGAGGACCCCGGCGAGCCGGTGCGGATCGCGGTCGCCGGACACCCGCCGCCGCTGCTCGTCGACGGCGAAGAGGTGAGCGAGGCGGCGAGCGCTGATCCGGTGCTGGGCGCCTTTCCCGACGCTCGCTGGGAGATCGCGCACAGCGAGGTCCGGCCGGGTCAGCAGCTGGTGATCGTCACCGACGGGATCGCCGAGGCCCAGGGCGAGAGCGAGCGCTACGGCGAGGACCGCTTGCGCGAGCAGCTTCGGGGGGCCGGCAATCCATCGGCCGCCCTGCAGCGGCTCGAGGCGTCCCTGCATGCCTTCACCGACGGCAACCTCGACGACGACGTCGCGATTCTCGCCATCGCCCGTGCCTCGACCGATTCCGCATCGCAGGTGGGGCTCGGCGCCGAGCCTCCGCTTGCTGCCGCTGGATTGGGTGGCGGCGATGCCTGATCCGCAGGTCGATCTGGTCGAGCGCCTCTACGCCTGCTTCAACGAGCGAGACGAGGTCGGCATCGTCGCGCTCTGCGACGAGCGGATGGAGTTCTTCCCGGTGGTCACCGCCGAGGCAGTCGGCCGTGATGCCCCCTACAGGGGTCGCGCCGGCTTGCACGACTACCTCACCGACGTCGCCACGATCTGGGAAGAGCTGCTGATTACCCCGAGCCAGATCGAGCGCCGCGGCGACTCGCTCCTAGTCTGGGGGCGGGTCTACGCGCGCAGCCGCGAGCTGGGCATTCGCGACGTTCCCGTCGCCTGGATCTGGGAGGTGCGCGACGGTTGCATCGTGCGCGGTGAGGTCTTTCCCGATCCCGAGCAGGCCGTCGCGCGCTTCGCCGGCGCCGCGGCCTAAGCGACGAAGGGCAACTCTTTCTCCAAGCCGGTGACGTCCATGACCCGCTGCACGCCGGTCGCCTTGCTGCGGATGAACCGAAGCCGGCTCTCACCCTCGGCGCGGGCGCGCCGGTACGCGGCGACGAGCACGGCGATGCCGGTCGAGTCGATGAACTCGAGCTCACGCAGGTCGATCGTGATCGGCTCGCTGCCGGCGTCGGATTCGATCGCTTCCAGCTCGCTGGACAGCGTCGCGGCGTTGGCCATGTCGAGTTCCCCCGCGAGGGCGAGGGTCTGCACCTGGGCGTCGATGCTGACCCGGAGAGTCAGCATCCCGTCGCGCACCTCGCGGCTACCCTCCTTGGTCTCGGCCATGGCTGGACTCTATGTCGGGCTCGACTATTAGTCCAGCACCGTCGAACCATTACCTGCCGCAGTGGGGGTTTGCCGCAGCGCTTGCAGCACTTCCTCGGCGAGCTGGGAGCCATCGCCCGATTGCAGCGGAGTTGCGTTGATGCGCAGGACGACGCCGTCTTCGTCGACTTCCTCGAGCGACACGCTGGGGGCGTAGCGGGTCGGGGTGTCGATCGTCTCGAGCAGGCGCTGCTCGATCAGGCGCGGGCTGGCTTCGGCTGAGAAGCGAGCGCGCAGGTCGATCTTGGCGGGCTCGCGCAGCGGCACCACCGCGAGGTTGATCATCATGCTGTTGGGGATCTGAATCCGGTCGGCGCCCTGGGCGAGGGTGGTATAGAAGAGGCCGAGCGAGCTGACGGTTCCCTCGATCGAGCCGGCGAGGACGCCACCGACCAGCCGCACCCGTTCGCCGACCCGGAAAGGGCGAGTGCTCTGCAGCAGGACGCCGGCAAAGATGCCGCCGAGCGATTGCTGGGCGGCGAGGCCGAGGACGACCGCGGTGATCGTGCCGCCCAGCGCAAGGGTCGCGGCATTGACGCCGGCGATGCGCAGGGCAGTGAGGACGACGATCGTCATCGTGACGAGGCGGATCAGGAAGCCCAGGGTCCCGGCCGTGGCGGGGTCGAGGCGACGATAGAGGCGTGGCGAGATGCTGCGCACCAGCCAGTGCGCGGCGACCGAGCCGACGATGATCAGCACCACCGCCGTCGCTGCTTTGACCCAGGAGCCATAACCGGGCAGCAGCTCGTGGCGGCGGTAGTAGACGAAAAGCGTGCCGCCGAGGACGAGGAGGGCGATCAGCAGCCCGCCGAGCGCTCGCCGCGGCGAGTGGTGCTCGAGCTCTTCGCCAAGGCCGACGGCGTGCCAGGAATGGCTCCTGGTCTCGAACAGCTCACGGGGAATCCTCCGGCGCGGGGCGGGCATCAACCGACCGCTACCCCCGACTCTCCGGCTTCATGCGTGCGCTTCGTCACGCGACCAGCCGTGTAGTCGACAGGCGATCGGGTACCAACCTGGCATCAAGGCTCCCGCGCTCAAGAAGACGCTTGCCCGCAAAGCGGTCAAGACGACCGCAAAGCACAGTGCTCACGGCGCTGCTTCGCGGCTGAAGAGGAGTCCGGTGCGGAGCGCGACGCTATTTGCCCTGGGTGCTTTGGCCGGGGCTGCGGTGGGTTGGGCCCTTGGCCGGGCCGCGATCCAGCCCGCCTCGACAGCTTCTGCCTAGCTTCGCCGAACGTCAGCCGAGCAGCTCGGCGATAGCTTCGTCGCGGCGCTCGTGCATCGAGATCGACGATTCGACCCCGGTGATCTTGAGCAGCCGGCGGACCTGATGGTTGTGGGAGCAGAGGACCAGCCGTCCCCGTCCCTCGCCACCCGCTTCGCGATCGAGTCGCTGCCAGGAGCGCACGATCAACGCGATCCCGGTCGAGTCGATGAACTCGCACTGGCTGAGGTCGAGCATGACCGAGGCCTCGTTGTCGGCGAGGGCCTCCTCCAGCTGCTGCTCGAGTTGAGGCGCCGTGCTCATGTCCAGCTCGCCCTGCACGGTGATCGCGCTGATACCGCCGTCGAGCTGCTCCTTGCGCACGTCAAAAGGGGCTGGGCTCACCTTCGCGATCCTAGCGCAGGAACGCGGGTGCGCCGTCGCGATTCGAGCGGGTTTCGGCGGCGAGGCCGAGGGGTAGCCCAATGACCCAAAAGCCCGGCGGATATGCTCGGGTGCCGCGGGGAACTAGGTCCCCAGCGCAGCAGATTGCGGTTCATGCCTGAGAACTCGACGATCAACCACCCCAAGGGGCTTCAGATGATCCTTCCAGCGAAGGCGGAAAACGTCGCGGTCGTTCGCCACGCCTTGGCCGGCCTGGCAGAGGAGATCGGGATGGACGAGCCGGGCCTCGCTGATCTGAAGACGGTCGTCACCGAGGCCTGCATGAACGTCGCCGTGCACGCCTACCAGGGCGAGCCGGGGCCGCTCCTGATCGAGGCTGAGCCAGACGAGGAGGGCCTTACCGTCACCGTCCGCGACGAAGGCATCGGCATCCGGCCACAGGCTGACGACGATCGCGACAGCTTGCGCCTCGGCCTTTCGCTGATAGCGGCACTGTCGACCAGTTTCGCGATTTCGGGCGGGCTCGAAACCGGCACCGAGGTGAAAATGCGGCTGCCGTTGCGCGGTGGTGAAGCCGGCAGCGTCAACGGTGATCCGGTGAAGATGGAACCGAACCTGCACGACACGACGGAGCTGGTCACCGACCGTCCGGAGTTGCTTGCGCCGGTCTTGGCTCGGGTGGTCGGCGCGCTGGCGGCTCGGCGCGACCTCTCGGTCGATCGCCTTTCCGATGCCGTCTTGGTCACCGACGCGATCGCCGCAGCGGCGCCGTCGCGATTCGCCGACGGCCGCGTCAGGCTCGGCTTGGAAGATGGCGGCGAGGGCATCGGCCTTCGCCTCGGCCCGATGGATCCCGGGGCGGCGGGTCAGATCCGCGAGGAGCTCGACGTGCCGGTTGGCGGCTCGCTGGAGGCACTTGCCGACGAACTCGCGGTCGAGGAGTCTAGCGACGGCGACTACCTCGTCATTCGCTTTGCCGCTGCTCCCTGATCTGCTCCCTGATTCGCGATAGGGCACGGCGCAGGATGCGGGACACGTGCATCTGCGAGTGGCCGATCTGCTCGGCTATCTGTGACTGCGTCATGTCCTCGGCGAAGCGCAACCGCAGCACCAGCCGCTCGCGCTCGTCGAGGAAGGGCAGCGCGGCGTCTAGGGCGATCCGGCCCTCGACCAACTCGTAGGCCTCGTCCTCGCTGCCTATCCACTCGGCCGGGGAAGCTTCGTCGGAGTCGTCGGACCCGGCGGGCCGGTCGAGCGAGAGCGGCCGCCTGTTGTGGTTCGCCTCCATCACCTCGAGCACGTCGGTCTGCTCGATCCCGAGCCGGCTTGCGATCTCGCCAACCGAGGGCGAGCGCTGCAGCTGCTTGGTCAGCTCGGTGATCGCTTTGTCGACTTCGGCCATGCGGTCGTGCAGGCCGCGCGGCACCCGCACCGTCCAGACCCGGTCGCGGAAGTGACGTTTGAGCTCGCCGAGGATGGTCGGCGAGGCGAAGGCGGTGAAGGGGATGCCGCGATCGGGGTCGAAGCGATCGATCGCGTTGAGCAAGCCGAGGTTGGCAACCTGGAGCAGGTCGTCGAAGGACTCGCTGGCGCCACGGTAGCGCAGCGCCAGCCGCTTGGCGAAGGGCATGTTGCGCCGGACCAGCTCCTCGCGGATCGCCGGATCGCGGTTCTCGGCGAAGCGCCGCCACAGCTCGCCGTCGCGGGCGAGCTGCTGGTCGGCCCCCGGTCCCGCGGGGGCGCTATCTCCGTCTCTGTGTCGCTTCGATTCCATAGCTCAACGCCGGGCCGGTCAGCTATCCCCGATGCCGCCCTCGAGCCCTCCAGACACAGGCCGTGCAGCCGCTCCTAGAACAAGCTAGCAAGCGGCGTGACCGACCATCTAGGCTCCCGCAGGACTTCCAAATCGAAACAAGGAGCTTCAACGATGGCTTTCTCGGTTCCAGACCTGCCCTACGACTACGACGCGCTCGAGCCTCACATCGACGAGGCGACGATGCGAGTCCATCACGACAAGCACCACCAGGCTTACGTCGACAAAGCCAATGGCGCCCTGGAGGGGACCGAGTGGGCCGACCGCGACGTCGAGGACGTGCTGCAGAACCTCGACAGCCTGCCCGCCGACAAGCAGGGCCCCGTCCGCAACAACGCCGGCGGCCACTGCAACCACACGCTCTTCTGGCAGATGCTCAGCCCCGACGGCGGCGGCGCACCGAGCGGCGACCTGGCGGCGGCGATCGACTCGGCCTTCGGCTCGTTCGACGAGTTCAAGGCCAAGTTCAAAGAAGCCGGGATCGGCCAGTTCGGCTCCGGCTGGGCCTGGCTGGTCAAGGACGGCGACGGCGTCGCGATCGTCAAGACTCCGAACCAGGACTCGCCGATCTCGGACGGCAAGACGCCGCTGCTCGGCTGCGACGTCTGGGAGCACGCCTACTACCTCAAGTACCAGAACAAGCGCCCCGACTACATCGACGCCTTCTGGAACGTCGTCAACTGGGACTACGTCGCCGAGCGCTTCGCCGCGTAGCGAGCGCTAGGCAGTGACTGCGGGCCGGGCCGCCTCCGGAAGGGGACGCGGCTCGGCCCCTTCCTTGGGCGGCACCTGGCTCATCGCGTGCTCGGCCAGGGCGGTGATCGTCAGGCTCGGGTTGACGCCGACGTTGGCGGGGATCGCCGCACCGTCGCAGACCATCAGGTTCTCGTAGCCGAAGACGCGCTGGCGCGAGTCGACGACGCCGTCCTCGGGGCCGTGGCCGATCGCGGCGCCGCCGAGGATGTGGGCGGTGGTGGGAATGTTGAAGGCCGCCTCCGTCACCGAGCTCGTCGCGACCCCGCCGGTCCGCTGCGCCAGCCATTCAGCCGCCTGGTTGGCGGCGGGGATGAAGGTCGGGTTGGGTCGCTCGGGATCCTGTTCGGTCTGCAGCCGCACTTCGCCGTTGCGCTTAAGCTTCGGCCGCAACGCGATCGCGTTGTCGAGCGTCTGCATCACCAGGAGGATGATCGTGCGGCGCGAGCTGCCGCGCGGCCACAGGATCTTGGCGAAGTTGCGTGGGTGGCGGAAGATCTGCCCGAGCAGCTTCAGGGGCCGCGTTACCCGGGTGCCGTCGCCGACCAGCAGGGTGTTGAGCAGGCTCATCGAGTCGCCGGCTTCACCGTAGGTGACGGTCTCGATGTGGGTGTGGGGGTCGGGGTAGATGCTGGAGGTGATCGCCACCCGCCGGCTCAGATCGTCCGGGTAGTCCTCCGGCACCCTGACGCCGAGGATGCTCTCGCTGTTCGTCCTGACCAGCTCGCCCAGCCGGGGGGAGATACGCGGCAGCGAGCCGCCGAGGCGGCAGCGCTGCAGCAGCTTGTTGGTCCCGAGCGGCCCGGCGGCGACGATCACGCCGCGCGCGCGCAGCGTGCGGCGCTTGCGGCCGCGCAGCAGGCCCGAGCGCTCGCTGCTGACGGTGTAGCCGTCACTGCCGTCGGCGGCGCCGATGGGGCGAATGTCGGTGACGGTGCGCTCGGCCTGCACCTCGGCGCCGCGGTGCTCGGCCAGCCAGAGGTAGTTCTTGACCAGCGTGTTCTTGGCGCCATGCGGGCAGCCGACCATGCAGCGCCCGCACTGCATGCAGCCGGTTCGCTCCGGTCCCTCGCCTTCGAAGTAGGGATCGGGGACGGTCTTGCCGGGGTTGTCGAGGTAGACGCCGATCGGGGTCTTGCGGTAGGTGTCGGCGACACCGAGCTCCTCGCCGAGCTCGCGCAGGAGCTGGTCGGCGGGGTCGTCGTTGTCGTGGACGACGACGCCGAGCATCCGCTGCGCGGTTTCGTAGTGGGGGGCGAGCCGCGCCTCCCAGCTCTCGAGGTCGGCCCACTGCGGGTCTTCGAAGAAGGGCGAGGGAGGGACGTAGAGCGTGTTCGCGTAGCCGAGGCTGCCGCCGCCGACCCCGCAGCCGCTGACCACGGCGATGTCCTTGAAGATGCTGAGCCGGAAGATCCCCTTCATCCCCATCCGGGGCGCCCAGAAGTAGCGACGGCTGTCGCCGGTGGAATTGGGGAAGTCGTCGTCGCCGAAGCGCTTGCCGCACTCGAGCACGGCGACGCTGTAGCCCTTTTCGGCCAGGCGCAGCGCCGAGACCGAGCCCCCGAACCCCGAGCCGACGACGATCCAGTCGTAGTCGTAGGTCACGGCGGGTTGTTCCTTGGAGGCCTAGGCCTCGCCCGGCTCGACTGGGCGAAAGTCGGTGGTCCGCGCCCCGCAGACGGGGCAGAACCAGTCGCTGGGGATCTCCTCGAAGGCCGTTCCGGGCGGGATGCCGCCGTCCGGATCGCCGATCGCGGGGTCGTAGATGAACCCGCAGCTCTCGCAGATCCAGAGCGTTGCCTCTGTCGTTGCACTCATAGTCAGAAGCTTAGAAGACGGCGCTATTTGTCGAAGCTGACCGAGACCGGCTCGCGCTCGGATTTGTCTTCGATCTCGAAGAACTCGCGCGCGGTGAAGTTGCCCTGGTTGGCGACGATCGAGCCCGGGAACTGTTCGATGTCGGTGTTGTAGGACTGCACGTTTGAGTTGTAGATCCGGCGTGAGGCCTGGATTTCGTCCTCCAGCTCGGAGAGGTTGCGGCTGAGCTGCTGGAAGTTCTCGGTGGCGCGCAGGGTCGGGTAGTTCTCGGCGACCACTTTCACGTCGGCCAGCGCCTGGGTCAGTTTCTGCTCTGCCTGGGCGGTCTCCGCAACGCTCTGCGCCTGCATTGCCTCGGCGCGCGCCTGGGTGGTTTTCTCGAAGGTCTCGCTCTCGTGGGTGGCGTAGCCCTTGACCGTCTCGACCAGATTGGGGACGAGGTCGTGACGGCGCTTGAGCTGGACGTCGATCCCACTCCACGACTCGTCGACCTGGTTGCGCGCGGCGATGATCGAGTTGCGCTTGGCGATGAAGTAGAGGACCGCGATGACGATCAGCGCGGCGATCACGATGAGAGCGATAGTCATGCCCGCATCCTACCTCCGCCAGTACGTGCCGTCACTTAAGCACCTATATGGGCACCTAAGTGACGGCACGTCTTAGGATCGCGGCGTGAGCGCGAAGGGCGAAGCGCAGGAATGGGCCGAGACGGTGCGGCGCTATGGCGAGCGCAACGAGCTGACCTATGAGCCGGTTGGGGGGATCAACCCGAAAGACGGGCCGGTGGCGCTCTGCGTGGGTGGCGTCAACCGCCTCACCGGTCAGCTGGTCGAGGGCTTCTGGGGCTCCTGCTGCGACGCTGACGAAAAGGAGGTCGGTGGCTTCTTCAGCAAGGCGATCCTGCCGACCGCGCTCCTGGCCAAGGCGCACATGCCCGACCTGGCCAAGGTCGTGCCGGCCTTCAACGTCGAGTCGATCGAGGGCCACGAGCACGTCACCCAGCGCTTCGCCCGCAAGGTCGAGTTCGAGTCGATCGACTTCAACAAGCGCTTCCTGGCGACTATTCCCAGCGACTACGACCCGGTCAAGCTGCGCGAGCTGTTCAGCCCGGGCTTTCTCTCCTGGACGACGACGATGACCGGCGAGATCGACTTCGGCATCAACGACCGCCAACTCTGGTTCCTCTGGCACTTGGGGGAACGCAGCGAAGCGGAGTTGAAAGAGGCGCTCGGAAACGCCGGGCAGCTGTTCAAGCGGCTGCAGGGTGAGATGGACGAGAGCGGCATCCACACCTATCCGCCCGGCCCCTGGCACGCCGGGCTGTCGCTTTTTCCCCAGGAAGATCCTCAGACCGGATAGTCCGGGTCGCCGGGGAGCACGACCCGGTGGTCCTCTTTGGTGCCGATTACCTTGGGCAGGATCGGCTCGACGGCGCGGCCGCGGTATGCCACGAGCGCCTCGGTCGAGGTGCGATAGGGAAGCAGCGATTGAAGCTGGCTGATCGTCGGGAAGGCGAGCGCCAGCTCACCCTCCTCCTGCGCCGCGAGCGCCGCAGCTGGCTCGAACCAGCGGGCCTCGGTCGTCTCGACGCCGTCGGGCTCAGGCGGTGTGTGGGCTGGCGCCAGCGCCAGGAAGAACCAGGCGTCGAAGCGGCGCGAGATCACCTCCGGGGTAATCCAGCGCGAGAACAGCACCAACTCCTCATCAGCCGGCAGCGCGATCCCGGCCTCCTCCTCGAGCTCGCGCACCGCACAAGCCCGGTGGCCCGCCTCGCCCTCTCCGTCGCACTCGTCGACGCCGCCGCCGGGAAACACCCAGACCCCGGGCATGAAGCGAGCCTCCTCGGTCCGCTTCAGCAGCAGCACCTCCAGCGCCCGGTCCCCGTGCTTACCCCCTCGCCTCAGCAGCACAACCGAAGCCGACGGTCGCGGCGTCGACGGCTCGCCGAGGTTGGGAGCCTCTGCGGGACCCCGTTGTCTCTCCGTCATTTGCTCAGCGTATATCGCGCGGGTGGCGCGGCAGGGGGGACCACCCCTGAGGAAGCTTTAGCTACCGGCAGGG
>JBEVMR010000043.1:0-27797 GCA_040508545.1 Solirubrobacterales bacterium | reverse complement strand
CTCAGGAACTCCCGCGAACGCGGCCTGAGAGGGGACTCCCGATGGCCCTCGCTGGCTACTTACGGTGCGTCACGGCCGAAAATACGGTGATTTCACTGATGTAACGGCATCTCCCGGGCGCCAAGGTTGGACTACAAGCAACCGACCGAAGGGAGAAGCATCAAATGAAGCTCTACGGAATTCTTCGCCGCAACGGCTGGGCGACCGCCGCCGACCTCGAGGTCGCCGGCAAGCGATCGGCCGAAGTGGGCGACCGAGAGGGCTCCGGCGTGCGCTGGATCCGCAGCTACGTGCTCGCCGAGGAGAGCGGTGAGGTGGGAACGTTCTGCGTCTACGAAGGCGAGAGCCCCGAGGCGATCCGCGCCCACGCCGAGGCGTCCGACCTGCCGGCCGACGAGATCATCGCGATCGCGGACACCGTGATCGTCCGCCCCGACCCGGCCCCGGTCGGAGCCTGACCGGGCCTGTGCCGGCCGGCTTGCGGCAACCGCCGAGCGCCGGCCGGCACCGGCCTAGACTGCTTGACATGGCGACCCGGGCCCCGCTGGTGGGCCGAGATGCCGAGCTCGAACGACTCGCGCGCACAGCGCAGCGCGCGGCCGGCGGCGAAGGCTCACTCGTCCTACTCGCAGGCGAGGCCGGCGTCGGCAAGAGCCGCCTTGCCGGGGAGATCGCCGACCGCTGCCCGCCGCCGATCCTTCGCGGCGCGGCCACCGAGGGCGCATCGACCCCCTACGGGCCGATCGTCGGCGCGCTGCGCTCCTACCTGCGCTCCGACCCGAGCGGCCTCGACGGCAGCGGCGCCCTCCAACCGCATCTGGCCCTGCTCCTCCCCGAGCTCGGGGAGCCCGCCGAGGACAGCGATCGCTCGACGATCTTCGAGGCTGTCCGCTGCGCCTTCGCCCACCTCGCCGGCGACGGTCCCGCGACCGTCGTGCTCGATGACCTGCAGTGGTCCGACGAGGCCACCCTGGAGCTGCTCGCGGCGCTCGCCTCTCCGCTGCGTGAGATCCCGCTGCTGACGATCGCCGCCTACCGCACGGATGGGCTCCCCCGCGATCACATGCTGCGCTGGCTGCGCAACGAGCTGCGGCGCGACGGCGAGATCGAAGAGATCATCCTCGAGCCGCTCGGCGACGAGCAGGTGACGGCCCTACTCGGCGAGCTCCTGCCGGAGCCGCCCTCCCCCTCGCTCACGCGCACGATCTGCGACCGAACCGGCGGCTCTCCGTTCTTCGTCGAGGAGCTGGTCGCTGCGCTGCTGGCCAAGGGATCCCTGGCTTCCGGCAAGCGCGGGCTCGAACTCTCCAACGCCGACGAAGAGCCGGTTCCCGAGACCGTGCGCGACGCGATCCTGATCGGCGTCGCGGACCTCTCGGAGCCGGCCCGAGCCGCCGCCGAGGCCGCGGCCGTCGCCGGCGACTCCTTCAACCTCGGCGTCACCGCCCAGCTCTCGGCGACGGCTGGACTGACCGAAGCGATCGAGAGCGGCCTGCTCCTCGAGGATGGGGACGGCCGCGGGCGCTTCCGGCATTCGCTCGCGCGCGAGGCGCTCTACGCCGAGGTGCCGTGGCTGCGGCGCCGCGATCTGCATCGCCGTTTCGCCGAGGCCCTGGAAGGAAGGTCCGCGCCTTCGCTGGAGGTCGCCACCCACTGGCGCGGCGCGGGAGAGGATTCGCGCGCCCGCGAAGCGCTTGTCCGCGCCGCAGGCGAGTCCGAATCGATGCGCGCCCACCGCGACGCTGCCCGCGCTGCCCGCCAGGCGCTCGAGCTCTGGCCGGAGGGCGAGGAGGAAGCCCGCCGCATCGAGACGCTCGAGCGCTACGCCGCCAGCACCGAGCTGGTCGGGCAGCTGGCCGAGGCGGCAAAAGCATGGCGGGAGCTGGCCAGCATCCGCAGCACTCGGGGCGAAGGACTCGGCTTCGCCGAGGCGCAGCGCCGCCTGGCCGCCATCTCCGCGCTGAAAGGGGATCGCGAGTCCGCCTTCGCGGCGCGCCGCTTGGCCGCGGATGCGTTCCTCGCCGCGGGGCGCCCGGCCGACGCAGCCGGCGAGCGACTGGCGATGGCCAACCATCGCCGGGTCGGCGCCCGCTACAGCGAGGCGATCGAGCTCGCCGAGGCGGCGATCGGCGAAGCCGAGGCGGCCCACCGCCCCGATATCAGCGCAAGGGGGCTGGGGCTGCTCGGCGTCGCGAGGGCGAAGGGCGGCGACTACGAGGGCGGCCTCGAGATCGTCCGCACGGGCCTCGCCCGGGCGCTCGAGCAAGACATGACGCCGGTTGCAGCCGAGCTCTACCAGCGGCTCAGCATGGTGCTCTACGACTCCGCTGACTACCGGCGGGCAGAGGAGGCCCTCGATGCGGCGCTTGGGCTCTGCGCAACCGACGGCGACGCGAGCACGGAGCTCGCCTGCGTCACCTGCCTGATCTACGTGCTGCGCGAGCGCGGGGAGTGGTCACGCGCCTGTGAGCTGGGCCGCGAGTTGATCGAGCGCGACGAGGCGGTCTGGGTCGCGGAGGGGCTGGTCGGGGCGATCCACGCCTTCCAGGGGAAGTTGGCGTCGGCCCGCCGCATGCTCACCTCCTCGCGGGCAGGCTCCTCCTCGGTCGGCCACTACAACATGTTCATGGACTCGACCACGGGGCTGGCGCAGGTCGCCGCCGCCGAGGGAGCGCTAGACGAGGCCGCCGAGCACTGCCGGACGCTGCTGGCCCGCTGGAGCGAGAGCGAGGATCACCACTACGCGGTCTGGGGGCTGCGCTGGGCGGCGGTCTTCTTCGCCCGCCAGGGTGACCGGGACGGTCTCCACGCCTGCACCGAGGCGTTGACCCGGATGGCCTCCGACGGAGGGCACCCCGACTCCCTCGCAGCGCTCGCCCAGGCGATCGGCGAGGCCGCTCTGCTCGACTCCGACGCCGAGATCGCCGCCGACCAGCTCTGCCGCGCGGTCGACCTCTATCGCGAGCTGGCGATTCCGTTCGAGTGCGCCCAGGTCGAGGTCCGGGCCGGTGTCGCCCTGGCCGCCGCCGGGGAACGCGAGCAGGGGCTCGAGCGCCTCAACGACGCCTACCGGACGGCGCGCAAGCTCGGCGCCCAGCCACTGGCCTCCGAAGCGGCGCACGAGGTGGCGGCCCTGGGGGATTCGGTGGCTTCGCGCCTCGGCAAGCGAGCGGCGGCCGAGTCGCCGCTGACCCGCCGCGAGCTCGAGGTCCTGCGCCACGTGTCGATCGGAAGGACCAACCGCGAGATCGCCCAGGAGCTGTTTCTCAGCCCTCGCACCGTCGACATGCACGTGCGCAACATCCTGCGCAAGCTCGACTGCCGCTCACGGGTCGAGGCCGCACACCGCGCGGGCGAGCTCGAGCTGCTCGGCTAGCAGTCCCTCCTAGGCCTATTCCTTGAGGAAGCCGGGAACGTCGATGTCGTCGTCGGACACCCGCAGTTTGCGGATGTCGGTGTCCTCGGCCGAGATCCGCGGACGGCTCTCGTAACGGCGGCGCACACGCTGGGGCGAGCGGGCGAGGAGCTCGAAGCCCTCGAAGCCCGTGGCGATCACGGTGACGCGGACCTCGTCGCGCATCGACTGGTCGACGACCGAGCCGAAGATGATGTTGGCGTTGTCGTCGGCTTCGGCCTGGACCAGCTGCGCGGCCTCGTTGACCTCGAACAGGCCGAGGTCCTCGGGGCCGGTGATGTTGAGCAGCATTCCAGTCGCGCCCTTGATCGACTCCTCGATCAGGGGCGAGGTGACGGCGGCCTTGGCGGCATCGATGGCGCGCGACTCGCCCGAGGCGGAGCCGACGCCCATCAGGGCCGAGCCGGCGTCGCGCATGATCGTGCGCACGTCGGCGAAGTCGAGGTTGATCAGGCCGGGGATCGTGATCAGGTCGGTGATGCCCTGCACGCCCTGGCGCAGGATGTCGTCGGCCTGACGGAAGGCCTCGAGCACGCTGGTGCGCCGCTCGACCGCCTGCAGGAGCTTCTCGTTGGGGACGATGATCAGGGTGTCGACGTTGTTGCGCAGTTTCTCGATCCCCTCGAGCGCCTGCTGCATGCGTCGTTTGCCCTCGAACTCGAAAGGCTTGGTCACCGCACCAACGGTCAGTGCGCCGATCTCTTCCTTGGCGATCTCGGCGATCACCGGGGCCGAGCCGGTACCGGTCCCCCCACCCTCGCCGGCGGTGACGAAAACCATGTCGGCGCCCTTCAGCGCCTCCTTGATCTCGTCGCGGCTCTCGGCCGCGGCGCCCGCGCCGACCTCAGGGTTGCCCCCGGCGCCGAGGCCCCGGGTCAGCTCCTGGCCGATCGAAAGCTTGATGTCGGCGTCGCATGCCTGCAGCGCCTGCGCGTCGGTGTTGACGGCGACGAACTCGACGCCACGAATTCCAGCGTCGACCATGCGGCTGACAGCATTGGTGCCACCGCCGCCTGCTCCGACGACCTTGATTACGGCCAGGTAAGTGGATTCCATCTCCCGATTTCTCCAGCTCGCCGCCCATCGAGGGCTGGCGTTTGAGTTGAGCCTTCATTCCGTCCGACGCTTCAGCAAGGCTTAAGGGTTCAAGCTTACTCCCGAAGCACGGAAATTGCGCTCAACGTAGGGCATTTCCGGGACTCTGTCAAACCCACGGGACACATCCTGCAAGCACCAACTCTCGATGGTTACTTGAGGGTTGCCCCAGTCTAACCCTGTGGTCGAGGGTTCATTCGACGGGTGGAAGGGCATGCCCAGAGCCATACGCGGCCGGCCTGCGCGGAGCGTGCAGGTCTACATAATCGAGCGCCGTGATCGACGGGTCGGCCAGCACCGCTGCAGCGGCCTTCCACTTGGCCGCGACCTGGGAGGCATCGCCGAAGCGCAGTTCGATCCCCGAGCGCAGCTTCACGTCCACCCCGCTTTCGCCGTAATAGCTGCTCTCTATATAAGGACGCAGCGCAGCCGGTGCGGCCCCGAGCACCCGCGCCTGCTCGAGGACAGGACCGGCCAAGCGGCCGCCCTTTGGCACCGAGCTCAGCGGTAGGTAGGGCAGCAGCGCATCCTCGGAGAGTGGAATCCAGGCGAGAACCTGCCCGTCCGGGCCGACGGCGATCGCGTCGGAGCCAGTCCCGATCGTGGCCGTCGCCCGGGGCACCTCCAGCCTGGCAGCTACGGTCGAGTCGCGGATCGCAACCCAGTAGATCGCGACCAGGGCAAGGACAGCCAGAGCAGCCGCGATCAGCCATCTCCTCACAGCCGCCAACCCTCCGGCCAGCGAACCTCGCCCAGCAGCTGCACCTCGGGCTCGAGTGCCACTCCGAAGCGGTCGTGGACACGCCGCCGTCCCGCCGCCATCAGCTCGAGCACGTCGGCGGTGGTCGCCTCACCCAGGTTCTCGACGAAGTTCGCGTGCTTCTCGGAGAAGCGAGCGCCACCGACGCGGAGGCCGCGACACTCCGCCGCCTCGAGCAGCTGCCCGGCCGTGCGCCCACCGGCCTTCTCGTCCTCGGGGTTCTTGAAGGTCGAGCCGAAGGTCTTGATCCCCGACGGCTGCGCCTCGTGGCGCCGCTCCCGCATTGCCGCCATCGCCGCCTTGACCCCCTCCGGCTCGGCGCGCTCGAGCCTGAACGAGGCCACGGCAACCACCTCGTTGGACCGCAGGTTCGAGCTGCGGTAGGCGAAATCCAGCTGCTCGGGGGTGCGGCGCTCGCTGCCCGCCGGCGTGCAGACGTCGACCCAGGTCAGCACCTTGGCCAGCTGGCCGCCGTAGGCGTTGGCGTTCATCTTCACGGCGCCGCCGACGGTGCCGGGAATGTTGACTCCGAACTCGATCCCCGACAGCCCCCAGCCAGCGGCCTTGGCGGCGGCGGAGGGAAGGCGCGCACCGCCGCCGCAGAGCAGCTGCCCGCCCTCGTGGGAGACGGCAGTCAACTCGCCGTCGAGCTTCAGAGCCAAGCCGCGGAAGCCGTCGTCGGCGATCAGCAGGTTCGAGCCGGAGCCGACGACGCCGATCTCGATCCCCTCCTCTCCGGCCCAGGACAGCAGCTCGCCCAGGCGATCAGCGCTGGCGGGGCGCGCAAACCAGTCGGCATTGCCCCCGGTGCGGACCGTGGTCAGCCGCGCCAGCGAAAAGTCCCGCTCGACTCCGGGCGGTGCGTCGCTCATCCGTCCGCTCCGTTCCCGAGCAGCGCCTCGCCGACCTTGACCACGTCGCCGGCGCCGACCGTGACCAAGATCGCCCCCGGCCCGAGGCGGCGTTCGAGCGCCGCCTCGGCCTGCACGAGGCTCGGCGCCCATAGAACCGGCCTCCCCCCCATCCTGTCCGCGGCGGCGCGGGCGACGTCGAGGCCGCTGACTCCGGCCAGATCGCCGACCGGCTCCTCGCGGGCGGGATAGACGTCGAGCACGACCGCTTCGTCGGCGAGGGCGACGGCGGCGCCGAACTGCTCGGCGAGCGCCTTGGTGCGCGAGTAGAGGTGGGGCTGAAACGCGACCACGAGCCGCGCGGGGCCGAGCCCGCGCAGGGCCGTCAGGGCCGCGCGCACCTCGGTCGGGTGATGGGCGTAGTCGTCGTAGACGCGAGCGCCGCTGCGCTCGCCCTTCAGCTCGAGCCGGCGATGGACGCCAGGAAAGCCGGCCAGGGCGCCGGCTACCTCGACCGGGTCGAAGCCAGCCAGCCCCGCGGCGGCAAGCGCGGCACGGGCGTTGAGGACGTTGTGCTGGCCGGGAACGGCGAGGGGGAGCTCGGCCGGGCCCGGCGAGTCGAGGTCGAATCCCGCCACCTCGGCCCCGGAGGCAAAGCGGTCGAACGCCGCCTGCAGCTCCGCCAGCGACCCCCAGCGGGAGTGATGGTCCATCTCGACGTTGGTGATCACGGCGATCTCGGGCGCCAGCTCGAGGAAGCTGGCATCGCTCTCGTCGGCCTCGGCGACAACCCAGTCCCCGCCGCCCCAACCGGCGTTGGCCGCGACGCCGCCCGGCCCCAGGCCGGGCACCTCGCCGCCGACGAAGAACGCGGGGTCGGCGCCGATCTTGCGCAGGGCCCAGGCCAGCATCGCGGTCGTCGTCGTCTTGCCGTGGGTGCCGGCGATCGCGATCAGCCGCTTCTCGGCGCAGAGCTCGGCGAGCAGCTGGCCGCGGTGGCGCACCGTGAGGCCCTTCCGGCGGGCCAGCTCGAGCTCTGGGTTGGCCTCGTCGATCGCGGTCGAGACGATCACCTCCGCGCCGTCGGGCAGGTTGGCGCCGTCGTGGCCCACGGCCGGCTCGATACGGGCGTCCCGCAACCGCTGCATGTAGGAGGAGTCGGCCCGGTCGCTGCCGCTCACGGTCGCTCCCAGCTCCTTGCAGACCAACGCCAGGCCGCTCATCCCGGCGCCGCCGATCCCCACGAAGTGGAGCCGTCGCTCCCCCCAGTCGCTCATGACAATGCTTCCCGCGTCGCTCCCCCACGAAGAATCAGATATGCACGTTCGGTCGCTACCGCGCTCATAGGCGCACCGCCGCGAGCACCTCGTCGGCGATCCGGCGAGCCGCGTCGGGCTTTGCCAGCGCAGCCGATGCGGTCGCCATCGCCGCGAGCCGGACCTCGTCGCCGAGCAGGTTGCCGACCGCCACGGCAAGGCCCTCCGGGTCGAGCTGGTCGTCGCCGATCACGGTCGCGGCCCCCGCCCCGGCCATCCAGGCGGCGTTGCTCTCCTGGTGGCCGGCGGCTGCGTGCGGATAGGGAACCAGGACCGCCGGGCGCCCGGTCGCGGTCAGCTCGAAGATCGAGCCGCCCGAGCGGCCGAGCACGAGGTCGCAGGCGGCGAGCGAATCGCCGAGGTCGGGCTCGTAGGCGAGCAGCGTGTAGCCCTGGTTGTGAGGGGCGGCGGCAAGGCGCTCCTCCAAGGCTGGGAAGTCCCGCCGGCCGGCGATGTGGATGACGTGGAAGCTGCGGCGGGCCCGCTCGGTGAACGCCGCGAGCGCGCACTCGTTGATCGAGCGCGCGCCCTGGCTGCCCCCCATCACCAGCAGGCAGCGAGCATCCGGGTCGATCCCGAATCGCGCCCTGGCCGCGTCGCGATCGCCCGCCAGCACCGCCGCCGGCACCGGCCGCCCGGTGACCGTGTAGCGCTCCCCCTCGCGGCCGGGGATCGGAAAGGCGAGGCAGACCCGCCGTGCCCGGCCCGCGAGTAGCCGGTTGGCGAGACCCAGATGGCTGTCCGCCTCGGTGAGGACCAACGGCGTGCGGTCGAGGATCGCGGCCAGGCCAGCCGGCCCGGCGACGAAGCCGCCACCGCCCATCACCACGTCTGGCCGGCGACGGCGGAGGGCTCGGAACGCGGTGCCGGCGGCGCCGATCGCCTCGACTCCGGCCAGCGCCGCGCGCAGGCGATTGCCGCGGTCGATGCCGCGCACCTCGATGAAGTCGAGCTCGTAGCCCGCCGCGGGCACCAGGTCGGCCTCGATCCGCTCGCGCGTGCCGAGGAAGGAGACCGTGGCGCCGCTAGCCCGAAGCTCGTCGGCGACCGCCATGGCCGGTACGACGTGACCGGCCGTTCCCCCGGCTGCCACCACTACTTTTACGGCTTCTGGCACTGCTCGATCGGCTCCTTCCACGGGCGGGCTGGCGCCCGCCTTCGACGACCCGCAGTTTGCCAGCGCGGGCGGTCCCCCCGCGAGCGACGTTGAGGATCAGGCCCACGGCGAAGAGAGAGGTCATCAGGCTGCTGTTCCCATAGGAGACGAACGGCAGCGGGACGCCGGTCAGCGGCGCCAAGCCCATCACGGCGAAGAGGTTGATCGTCGCCTGCACGAGGATCAGCGAGGTCAGCCCGGCGACGAGCAGCTTGCCGTAGTTGTCCTTCGCTTTCTTCGCCACCTGCAGGCCCGCGTAGCCGAAGAGGGCGAAGAGCCCGACGACGCCGAGGATCCCGACCAGCCCCAGCTCCTCGCCGATCACCGCCGAGATCATGTCGGTGTGCGCCTCGGGTAGGTAGAAGGCCTTCTGCACGCCGTTGCCGATCCCGACCCCGAAGAGGCCGCCGGAGCCCAGCGCGATCTTGGCCTGCGCCGCCTGGAAGCCGGCGCCGCCGGCGTCGGCGCCCGGGTTGAGGAAGCCGGTCAGACGGGCCATCCGGTAGGGCTCGATCACCGTCATCAAGAGGGCGAAGCAGGCGAGCCCGGCGCCGATCAGGGCGAGGTCGCGAACCCGGGCGCCGGCCGCGACCAGGGTCGCGGCGACGGCGAAGGTGATCACCATCGTCGTGCCCAGATCGGGCTCGGCGACGATCAGCAAGGCAGCGGCACCGACCACGAGCAGGAACGGCATCAGGCCCTCGAGCGAGCGCGCCCGTTTCGGTTTGCGCGCCAGTAGATCGGCGGCGTAGAGAACCAGCGCCACCTTGGCCAGCTCGGAGGGCTGGATCTGCAGGAAGCCGGAGCCGATCCAGCGGCTGGAGCCGTTGACGGTGGTGCCGGCGACGAGGACGACGAGCAGGAGGAAGAAGGAGACGCCGAGGATCACCGGAGTGAGGCGGCGGAAGAACTGCAGGCCGTGGCGCGCGGTCAGGTGCATGACCAGCAGCCCGACCGTGCCGAAGAGCAGGGTCCGCTTCAAGTAGAAGGCGCTGTCGGAGAGGCCGCCGTCGCTGAGCACGCGCGTCGTCGAGCTGGCCGAGAAGACCATCACCGCGCCGAAGGCGAGCAGGCAGAGGGTCGCGGTGAGCAGCAGGTTGTACTCGGCCGGCGGGCCGGCCCCCCGCCGTTTCCTCGCCTTGCCCTTCTTGCCTTTCCTGCCCTTGGATCCGAGCCAGGGCAGTGAGAGCGCTCGCGAGCTCACGCCAGCCCCTCGACGATCTCGCGAAAGCGATCGCCGCGCCGTTCGAAGTTCTCGAAGGCGTCGAAGCTGGCGCAGGCGGGTGAGAGCAGCACGACCTCTCCCGGCGTCGCCGCCGCGGCCGCGCGCCGTACCGCGTCCTCGAGATCCTCACAGCGGTGCAGCTCGATGCCCTCGGCGAGAGCCGGGGCAAGCGCAATCGCGAGCCGGTCGGCGGTGGCGCCAGTCAGGTAGCAGGCGGCGCAGTGCCCGCGCACGGCGTCGAGCAGCGGCGAGAGGTCCTCGCCCTTCTCGCTGCCGCCGAGGATCGCGTGGACTCCAGCCTCGAAGGCACCGATGCCAACCACGGCGGAGGCGACGTTGGTCGCCTTCGAGTCGTTGACGAAGCGGACGCCGCCGCGCTCGGCGACCAGCTCGAGCCGGTGCGGAACGCCGGCGAAGCTGCGCAGGCCCTCGCGCACGGCATCGGGGTCGAGCCCCATCGCCAGCGCCGCGCTCGCCGCTGCGAGCGCGTTGGCGACGTTGTGCTCGCCGAAGAGGCCGAGCTCCTCGCTCGCGAGCAGCGGCCTGCCGTCGTAGAAGATCGTCTCCTCGGCCAGTACCACCTCGCACTCCGGGCCGCCACCGCGGCAGAAGGCGACCCGGCGGGCGCAGCCCCCGAGGTCGGTGCCGGCCAAGGCGGGGTCGTCGCCGTTGTAGACGGCGACGTCGTCGTTGCCCTGGTTGGCGAAGATGCGCAGCTTGGCCGCCAGGTAGGACTCGAGGCCAGCGTGACGGTCGAGATGATCGGGGGCGAGATTGAGGAAGACGGCGCACTCCGGAGCGAAGGCGGTGGTGTCCTCGAGCTGGAAGCTGGATGCCTCGCAGACGACGGTCGCGTCAGCGTCGATCGTGCCGGCAAGCGAGGAGAGCGGCGTGCCGACGTTGCCGGCGACGGCGACCGGCTCCCCGGCGGTGCGGTAGACGTGGCCGAGCAACTCGACGGTCGTCGTCTTGCCGTTGGTGCCGGTGACGGCGAGGGTGCGATTGGGAACTGCCCGCCAGGCGAGCTCGAGCTCGCCGATCACCTCGACGCCCCGCTCCAGCGCGGCAGCGATCACCGGCGCCTCGCGGGGCACGCCCGGGCTCTTGACGACGGTTCGTATTCCATTCAGCTGCGCCAGTCCATCCGTATCCAGGACAACTTCGACGCCATCGGCGCCAAGCCCTGCCGCCCCCTCGGGATGCCCGGAATCGACCCCCAGGACGACCTCGCCCCTCGCGGTGAGCATCCGCGCGGCGGCGAGCCCCGAGCGGGCCAGCCCGACGACCATGAACGGCCCCGCGGGCAGCGGCGGTCGGGGCTTGCGGGGCGGCGGAGCGCTCATCGCTCCATATTCGCGACCGCCGCGGCTGCCTCCTGTCGAAAGCGCCTAGTAGAGCGCGGCGGCGAGCCGTTTGCGGTACTCGCGGGCGGCCGGATCGGACGGCTCCGCTTCGCTGAGGATGCCGACGATGGCGCGTCGCAGCTGCTCGCGATCCTCGTCGCTGGCCTTCGCGATCTCGCCCAGCAGGGCGTCTAGCGCCGCCTCGCGGTGGCCGCGGTCGAGCGTGGCGAAGGCCTCCGCGCCAACCCCTCTCTTCGTCAGGCCGATCCTGGCCTTGATCCCTTCAACCCCGAAGTGGCCCTCGTGCCCTTCCACGGCTTCCAGAGCCTCGTCTTCCGCCCCACGCTCCAGCCGCGCCTTCGCGAGTGCGGCGGCGATGTCGGCGCGGCGCGGCTCGAGCTCGGCCGCCTCACGCAGTGAGAGCTCGTCGCCCTTGGCGAGCAGCTCGTCGGCGCGCGAGGGAACCAGCGAGTCGAACAGCTCCTCGACCTTGGCCTTCGGCACCGCCCCGACGAACTCGCTCGCGACCTTGCCGTCGCGGAACGCCTTCACCGCCGGAATCCCTTGGACGCCGTAGCGCGCCGCCAGCGGCTGGTTGGAATCGACGTCTACCTTGGCCAGCACGACATCGCCATCCCGGGCTTTCTCCGCCGCCTCCAACGCCGGCGTCAACGTGCGGCACGGCCCGCACCACTCGGCCCAGAAGTCGACCACGACGGGAACCTGCCGCGAGCGCTCGATCACCTCGCGCTCGAAGCTCGCCTCGGTCACGTCTATGGCCATGCTCGGCAGATTAGAGGGAGATGATTTTTCGGCTTGCGGAGAGGCCTCGATCGGCGTACGGTCTTTCTGGGCAGGGAATTTCCACCAAAGGAGACGTTATGTCGAATGTGGATACCGCCCGAGCCGCCTATGAGGCGTTCGCCAACGGCGACCTCGAAGCCCTGAGAGATTCGTTTGCCGAGGACGGCGTCTGGGTGACTTCGGATGAGCTGCCGCTGGGCGGCGTCGTCCAGGGCCGCGATGCGATCCTCGGCAACTTCGCCCAGATCCCCGACTACTGGTCGTCGTTCGCCGTCGAGCCAGAGGAGTTCGTCGAAGCCGGCGACTACGTGGTGATACGCGGAACGCAGCGCGCCGGCAACGACAAGGGCAGCTTCGAGGCGCCCTTCGCGCACCTGATGAAGTTCGACGGCGACGGCAAGGTCGTGCGCGGCGAGTTCTTCGGCGACAGCGCCAAGGCGGCGAAGCTGCTGAGCTAGCCCCCGACCCCGGCGGGGGCTTCGAGCACGGGCCTCAGGCCCCCGCCGTCATCCCGTCGAGGTCGCGGCGCAGCTCCTTCAGCTCGTCGCGGATACGGCCGGCCTCCTCGAAGCGCAGGTCGTCGGCTGCCGCCAGCATCTCCTCTTCGAGCGAGACGATCGTGCGCTCCAGCTCCTCCGCCGTGGCGAAGTCGCCGCCCACCTTGCGCCGGCGGCGTTTCGGCGCCCGGTCCTCCATCGCCAGGAACTCGGCCATCTCGGAGATGCCCTTGCGCACGGTCTCGGGCGTGATCCCGTGCTCCTCGTTGTAAGCGAGCTGGATCGCCCGGCGCCTGTCGGTCTCACTCATCGCGGCGCGCATCGCGTCGGTCTCCTTGTCGGCGTACATCAGCACCCGCCCGTTGACGTTGCGGGCAGCGCGGCCGATCGTCTGCACGAGGCTGGTCTCACCGCGCAGGAAGCCCTCCTTGTCGGCGTCGAGGATCGCCACCAGCGAGACCTCGGGCAGGTCGAGGCCCTCGCGCAGCAGGTTGACTCCGACCAGTACGTCGTACTCGCCGAGGCGCAGCTCGCGGATGATCTGGATCCGTTCCAGGGTGTCGACCTCGGAGTGCAGGTAGCGGACCTTGATCCCGTACTCGAGCAGGTAGTTGGTCAGGTCCTCGGCCATCTTCTTGGTCAGCGTCGTCACCAGCACCCGCTCGCTGACGTCGGCGCGGGCTTGGATCTCGTTCATCAGGTCGTCGATCTGGTTCTTCGTCTCCCGCACCTCGATCTCGGGGTCGATGATTCCCGTCGGACGGACGATCTGCTCGACCGTGCGCGTCGCTTCGGCCCGCTCGAACGGCCCGGGGGTCGCCGAGACCATCACCAGCTGGTCGACCCGCTCGAGGAACTCGTCGAACTTGAGCGGCCGGTTGTCGATCGCCGAAGGCAGGCGGAAGCCGTAGTCGATCAGCGTCGTCTTGCGCGATCTGTCGCCCTCGTACATGCCGCCGATCTGGGGGATCGTCTGGTGGGACTCGTCGACGAAGACGACGAAGTCGTCGGGGAAGTAATCGATCAGGGTGTGCGGCGGGCTGCCCGGCGGGCGGCCGTCGAGGATGCGCGAGTAGTTCTCGATCCCCGAGGTGAAGCCGAGCTCCTTCAGCATCTCGATGTCGTAGGCGGTGCGCTGCCGCAGGCGGTGTGCCTCGAGCTGCTTGCCTTCGTCCTCGAGCTCCGCCGTGCGCGAGTTCAGTTCGTGGCGGATCTCCTCGACCGCGCGGTCGAGGGTCTCGTCGCGGGTGACGTAGTGCGACGCCGGCCAGACCGAGACGTGGTCGATCGTGTCGAGGATCTCTCCGGTCAAGGGGTCGAAGTGCTGGATCGCCTCGATCTCCTCGCCGAAGAGCGAGATCCGGTAAGCCGACTCGGCGTAGGAGGGCATGATCTCCAGCACCTCGCCGCGCACCCGGAAGGCGCCGCGGCCGAGCACGGCGTCGTTGCGCTGGTATTGCATTTTCACCAGCTTGCGCAGCACCTCGTCGCGGTCGATCTGCCCGCCGACTTTGAAGAGCTGCATTTTTTCGTTGTAGACCTGGGGCGAGCCGATTCCGTAGATGCAGGAGACCGAGGCGACGATGATCACATCACGGCGGGCGAACAGCGCAGCGGTGGCGGCGTGGCGAAGGCGGTCGATCTCGTCGTTGATCGAGGAGTCCTTCTCGATGTAGAGGTCCTGGGCCGGAACGTAGGCCTCGGGCTGGTAGTAGTCGTAGTAGGAGACGAAGTACTCGACCACGTTCTCGGGGAAGAACTCGCGGAACTCGTTGCAGAGCTGCGCGGCAAGCGTCTTGTTGTGCGCGATCACCAGACTGGGCCGCTGCACCGCCGCGATCGTCGCCGCCATCGTGAAGGTCTTGCCGGTGCCGGTGGCGCCAAGCAGCGTCTGGAATCGCTCGCCTGCCTCCAGCCCCTCGGCCAGCCCGGCGATCGCCTGCGGCTGATCGGCCGTCGGCGTATAGGCGGGGTTGAGCTCGAACTCGGGCATGGGGCTCACCATAGGGCCTGTGCCGATGAGACGCCGGGGGTGGAGTCCCCGGGCCGGCTTCGCCGGGAGTTCCCGGGAACCCCACCCCCGGCGTCTCTTGCCAGAAAGCTCCTAGACTGGGCGGCTCGATGAGCCGTTCGCAGAAAGCACTTGCGAGTTTCTTCGGCTTCATGGGGACGATGCACTTCGTCATCCCGCGCAACTTCGAGGCGATCATGCCGCCCTCGCTGCCGGCCCACCGAGAGGCCGTGATCGTCAGCGGCCTGGCCGAGATCGCCGGCGGCGCGGCGGTGCTGCCGCCGCGCACCCGCCGCTTTGCTCGCTGGTGGTTGCTCGGCCTGCTGCTCGCCGTCTTCCCCGCCAACGTCCACATGGCGCTCAACCCGGAGCAGGTGCGGGGCCTCGACCTCGAACGAGTGCCGCGCTGGACGCTATGGGCGCGCCTGCCGCTGCAGCCGCTGGCGATGCTCTGGGTCTGGCGCGCCACCCGCAGCTGAAGCCCAGGACCTGCTTCCGCGCGCGTTTCTTGGCCCGAGTAGGATAAACGCGCGAGTTCCCGCCAGAAGTGTGCTGTCTGTAGTACACCTGTCATCAAGCACAGAGAATCCTGTCCATGAAACCACGTGATCGATTCGCAGTCAGCCTGCGCAAAGCCCGGCAGAAAGCCGAACTTTCCCAAGAGGAGCTGGGTTTCCGCTGCGACCTGCACCGCACCGAGATCTCCCTGCTCGAGCGTGGCGGCCGCGAGCCGCGGCTCGGCACGATCATCAAGCTCTCCAGCGCACTTGGTGTGACGCCGGAAGAACTCTGCACCGGGATTTCCTGGAACGTCAAATCGCAGAAGTTCCAGTTCAAGAAGTAATCAGGCGCCGCCTCCTCCCTTCGCGTCCGGGGGCGGCTAGGTTCGACTCAGGGCAGGAACTGTTCCAAGAGCCCCTGGGCTGGTCCCAGGAAATTTTCTAGATTGTCTAGGAGGGAGCGGGCGTCTTGGATCAGTTCGATCGCCTGGTCGATCGGGATCTGGCGGACGGTTGCTCGTAACGGGGCGCCGAGAAACGGGGGGACTGCGCCGGCGCGTTCGGCGTCGTCGATCGCCCGCAGCAGGCCGGCGCGGATCGCGCGCGCGAGCTTGGCATCGCTGATGCCGTAACGCTCGGCGAAGCGTTCACGTGACTCCGGCGTGGCGAGGGCGCGGGCGAGGGTCTCGCGGCTGACGCCAAGCTCGCAGGCCGCCCCGTCGAGCGCCGAGAGCGAGAACTGCTCGGCGATCTGCTGCAGGCCTTCGGGATCGCGCCAGGGCCGGTCCTGGCAGGGGTCCTGGACCTTGGCCGGTGCGTAGGAGGATCCTCCCGCCGCCAGATACGAGAGGACCAGCGCCAGCGAGGCGACGATCGCTACACCGACCAGCATGTTTCCCCGCGCCGCGGAATTCACAGCTCCACCCTCCGCGCGAGACCGATCGGGATCAGGGCCAAGAGGCCGATCAGGGCGCCGAGCCCGAACGAGGGGCTGAAGGCGTGGGTGGCGCCGCGATCGAGCTGGTCCTGGAGTTCTTCGCGCAGGGCGACCACGTCCTCGCGGTCGTCGGGATCCTCGGGCAGCGGCTCGAAGACCGGGCCGATCGTCGGCACTTTGCCCTTCTCGCCTTCGAGCCGGTCCTCGATCCGCTGCGCCAGCTCGAGCTTCAGCAGCGGTTCCACCTGCGAGTCGAGCACCACAGCGGTGCCGGCATTGATCGCGTCGCTGCGCTGCTCGGCAATGTCGGCCGTGAAGAGGGGCGTCAGCGCGATCAGGCCGATCGCGACTCCGGCGTGGCGGGCGGAGATCGTCCAACCGCCGTGGATCGCCTGCGGCGCCCGTCCCGCCAGCGCAGTCTCGGTCAGCGCCGAGAGGACCAGGGCCAGGCCGACGCCGACCAGCAGCTGCGGCGGCACGGTGAGGATCACCTCCGCGTCGGGCAGCAGCGCGAGACCGCCGAGGCCGCCCGCGACCAGGATCGCCCCGGCGGCGGCGCGGGCGCGCTCGCTTCCCGCCGCCGGACCAAGCCGGGAGCCGAGCAGTGCCGCCAGCGGCATCACCGAGACGACGATCGCCGCCCCGATCGGGCTCAGCCGCCATCCCTCGATCAGGAGCAGCACGAGCAGGAAAAGCGCCGCCGCGATTGCCGCCGAGGTCATCGCCAGCGCCAGGTTGGCGAGCAGGTGCGGACGGCCGGTTTGGCGCAACTCGCCGGAGATGATTCCGGTCGCCGCCTCATGGCGGGCGACGGCGAGCACCGGCACACCGACCGCGATCGCGATCGGCGCCTGGACCAAGAAGATCGACTGCCAGGAGACGAGCTCGGTGAGCACCCCGCCGACTGCCGGGCCGAGGGCCGCACCGGTGGCGCCGGCTGCCGCCCAGATGGCAACCGCGCGGCGCTCGCTGCCGACCGTCGCCGGCAACAGCTCGAGCACGGCGGTGATCGCGATCGCCCCGCCAAGCGCCTGCACGCAGCGGGCCGCGATCAGGGTGCTCAGCTCGGCGGCCAGGCCGCAGGCGAGCCCGGCGCCGGCGAAGACGGCGAGGCCGATCGCCGCGGCGCGGCCGGGACCGATGCGACGGGCGAGGTGAGCGGCTGGGACCGCGGCCAGGGCCATGACCAGGTTGAAGGAGACGAGCACCCAGGTGACCCCAGCGACGCTGGTGTCGAGTTCGCGGTAGATCTCGGGCAGGGCGAGGACGACGATCGAGGAGTCGGCCAGGACCAGGGCGACGGCGATCGCGAGCGCCGCGACGCGGGGTCGTGGCGCGGTCAATAGCCCAGCTCCGTCGCGTATTTCTCACGATAGGCCCGCTGCTTGTCGAGCACGTCTTCGACATAGGCACGGGTTTCGGGGAACGGGATCCCCTCGATCGTCAGCTCGCTGCCCCCCCACCTTTCGGCGTTGGTCGGGCCGGCGTTGTAGGCGGCGAGCACGGCGATCACGTCGCCGTCGTAGCGGTCGAGGAGTTCACGCAGGAGAAAGGTGCCGTAGCGGATGTTGATTTCGGGATCGGAGAGGTCGCCGAGCTCGAAGGTCGTACCACCGCTGTGCCGCTCGATGTCCGCCGCGGCCTGCGGCGTGATCTGCATCAGCCCGCGCGCGCCCGCGCTCGAGGTCTGATCGTCGAACTTCGACTCGGCGTAGATCACGGCGGCGATCAAAGCCGCGTCTACGTCCTTTTCCTTCGCCTGCTCGCGGATGATGTCCTCGTGGCGCAAAGGCAGCGTCAGCTCCTGGATCACGTCGTCGAATTTGCCGAACACGCCAAGCGCCAAGCCCGCCGCTAGGCCCGCTGCCACAGCCGCCCCGCCGGCGAGCAGGCGCCGGCGACGGCGCGCCCTTTTCTTCATCGCCCAAGCTTCTCGACAAGAGCGGACAGCTCCCCTTCCAGGTCCTCGACGCTGCCGTCGTTCTCGATCACGTGCTCGGCCCGGGTCGCCTTCTCGGCTTGCGCCAGCTGGCGCGCCTCGCGCTCGTCGACAAGCGCATGGCCGCGGCCCGCCGCCCTCACCTGCCGCACCTCGTCGGAAGCGATCACCGCCACCGTTGTGTCGAAGACCTCCTCCATGCCCGACTCGAAGAGGAGCGGAACCTCGACCACCGCGACGGTGGCGCCGGCGGGGAGCGAGGTCAGCCAGGCGCCGATCCGTTCACCGACCAGAGGGTGAATCTGCCCCTCGAGCCACTTGAGCTCGTCCTGATCGGCGAAGACGATCGAGCCGATCCGATTGCGGTCGACCCGCCCACCGGGCGCCACGTCCTCTCCCCAGCGCTCGATCAGGCGAGGCAGCAAGGGCTCGGTTTCGAGCAGCTCGTGCACCACGGCGTCACTGGAGATCGTCACAGCGCCAAGCCTGCCAAAGGCGGCAAGCGCCTCGGACTTCCCAGCCGCGATCCCGCCAGTCAGCCCGATCGTAAGCGGCCGGGCCAAGGCGAAACTCAGGACTCGGAAGAAGCCTCGGACTCGTCAGCAGCCTCGGGAGACTCAGCCTCAGGCTCCTCAGCCTCAGCCTCAGGCTCAGGCTCAGGCGTCTCGGACTCCTCAGCTTCAGGCTCCTCAGCGGCGACCTCGGCGACGGGCTCCGGGGCATCCTCCTCCGGCGTCTCTGCCGCGGGTGGCGCGGTAGGGGGGACCTCCCCCGAGGAAGCTTCAGCTACCGCAGGGGGAGGTGGGTCCCCTGCCGTGACAGGACCCGCGGCCTGCGGCTCCTCGTCCGAAGCATCCTCGACGGCGGCCTCTGAACCCGCCGCTTCAAGCTGCTCGCCGAGATCCCCCATCGGCATGTTCTGCCCCTCGACCCGCTTGATGCTGAGCGACAACCGCCGCCGCTCCTCGTCGATCTCGAGGATCTTCACGTTGAGTGTCGAGTTCGGCTCGACCACCTCGCTGGGGCTCTCGACGTGATGGTCGGCGAGCTCGGAGATGTGGACCAGGCCCTCGACCCCGGGCAGAATCTCGACGAAGGCGCCGAAGGCGACGACCTTGGTCACCGTTCCCTCCAGCACGTCGCCGGAGCGGTGAGTGCTGATCACGCGCTGCCAGGGGTCCTCCTGGGTCTGCTTGAGACCGAGGGAGATGCGCTGGCGGTCGCGGTCGATGTCGAGCACTTTGATCCGCACCGTGTCGCCGATCGAGACGACCTCGGAGGGGTGGTTGACGTGACTCCAGGAAAGCTCGGAGATGTGGATCAGGCCGTCGATCCCGTCGAGGTCGACGAAGGCGCCGAAGTCGACGATGTTGGAGATCTTGCCCTCGACCACCTGGCCCGGCTCGAGCCGGCCGAGGATCTGCTCGCGGACCTCCTTGCGCTCTTCCTCGAGCACGGCGCGCCGCGAGAGCACCACGTTGTTGCGGCTGCGGTTGAGCTCGATCACTTTGCACTCGAGCGTCTGGCCGAGGAACTCGTCCAAGTTGTGGACGCGGCGGATGTCGACCAGCGAGGCGGGCAGGAAGCCGCGCACGCCGAGGTCGAGGATGAGGCCGCCCTTGACGACCTCGATCACGCTGCCTTCGACCGGTTCGCCGGACTCCGCGGCTGCCTCGATGCGGCGCCACGCCTTCTCGAAGCGGGCGCGCTTCTTGGAGAGGACCAGGCGCCCCTCGGCGTCTTCTTTGGTCAGGACGAGGGCATCGATCTCCTCGCCGAGCTCGACCTCGTCGCCCGGATCGACCGACTTGCGGATCGAGAGCTCGTTCGAGGGAATGACCCCCTCGGACTTGTAGCCGATGTCGACCAGGACCTCGTCCTTGTCGATCCGCACAACCTTGCCTTTGACGACGTCGCCCTCGTCGAAGGAGACCATCGTCGCCGCGTAGTTGGGGACGATCTTGCCGTCGATTTCGACCAGCAGGCCGTTGGATCCCTCCACGGGGGAACCAGTCGAAGCAGGGGTCAAGGTCGTATCGGTCACGGACACAGCGGCAGATAATTGCAGAGTGGATACGCTCCACGTCGTGCCGGTTCGAGCTACCAAGCGCGGCGACGAGCGAACCCCGTTGACCGGGGAGTATGACGTGCTTATCTGCGGCGCGAGCTTCGCCGGCCTCGCGGTCGCCCGCGAGCTGGCCGGCTCGGGCGCCGACGTCCTCATCGTCGATCGCTACGAGATCGGCGAGCGGCAGACCTCTGCCTGCGGCATCCCGACCGAGTGGCTGCAGGCGACCGAGCTGATGGATGCGGAGCGGCAACGCTTCAGCTCACTGCTGATCCATACGCCCCACGGCAGCCGGCGCTACGAGCTCCCCTGGACCTTCTCGACCTTCGACTACCGCGAGCTCTGCGAGCTGCTCTGGCGCCAGTGCGACGCCCGTTTCGAGACCGCCAAGGTCAACGGCCGCGCCAGGCCCGCCAACGGCGACGGCCAGATCGCGGTCGAGACCGACCGCGGCGTGCTCTCGGCGCCGCTGGTCGTCGACGCGCTCGGCTGGCGGCGGATGCTCGCCGCCGGCGACGGCTACCAGCCCCCCGACGCGCCGCTCTCGCGCGGCCTCGAGGTTCACCCCGGCGGCGCGAGCGAGGACCTCGAGGTATGGATCGATCGCCGCTATGTCCCGGCGGGCTACGGCTGGTCGTTTCCCGCCCGCGACGAGCTGCGGATCGGCGTCGGCTCCTTCGACCCGCGCTTCCACGTCCGCGAGACGACCGAGCTGCTCGCCGAAGACCTCGGCAGCGAGCGCGTCCGCTACCAGGGGAATTGGATCCCACACAAGCTGCGCCGCGCCACCGAGGGCGGCGTCTTCTTCGTCGGCGACTCCGCCGGCCACTGCTTGCCCCTGACGGCCGAGGGGATCAGGACGGCGCTCTACTTCGGCGTCAACCTCGGGCAAGAGCTGCGCTCCGTGTACGAGGGTCGCCAGGACCGCGAGCAGGCAGCGCGGCACTACGCCGAGTTCCACGACTCGCACGAGTGGAAGTTCCGCTGGATGCTGCGCGTGCAGAAGCTGGTGCCGCGAATCCCGCCACGGCTGCTGGGCCCGATGATCCGCCTGCTCGGCTCGAAGCGCTTCGTCAAGTGGTCCTTCGACCACTACCTGCAGATCGCGCCGCCCCCGCCGCGCTCAGCGAACGATCAGAACGGTGCCCGCCATCAAGAGGCCGACGCCGAGCACCCGCTCGGGGCTGAGCGGGACCTGGTCGAGACCAAACAGGCCTAGCCGGTCGATCGCCACCGAGGCGGTGAGCTGGCCGGCGATCGTCGCTGCCGCGACCCCACCCGCCCCGACGGCCGCCACGGCAATCAGCGCGTTGGTGACGTAGATCGCGCCAAGCAGGCCGCCGAGCAAGTAGTACCAGCTGACGTCGAAGGTCGAGCTGAGCCCGCCCGCCTTGCCGCTGAGGACGACGATCGCGGCAAGCGCGATCGTGCCCACCGTGAACGAGATCAGCGCCGCCGGGAGGCTGCCGGTTGCCTTGCCCAGCCCGGCGTTGATCGGCGCCTGCAGAGCGATCAGGCCGCCGGCGAGGGCGGTCAGCAGAACGGCGAGACCCTTGTCCATCAGCGCATCCTCTCAGGCAACGTGATCTTCCGGGACCGGCCGTGTTGCATCATTTGAAGATGCCACCGCCAGCCGAAGGATTCGCTTCGCGCCACTTCCTCGGCCCCGCCCTGCGCACGCAGTCCGACCGGCGGCTGGTGACGCTGGTGCGCGAGGGCTACGAGGCCGCGTTCGAGGAGATCGTCCGCCGCTACGGCCGGCCGCTGGGCCGCTACGCGGCGTCGATCGTCGGCGGCCGCTCTGAGGACGTCACCCAGGACGCCTTCTCCAAGGCGCTGCTCGCGCTGCGTCGCGACGACGCCGAGATCGAGCTGCGGCCGTGGCTGTTCAGGATCGTCCGCAACACGGCGCTCAACGATCTGCGCGACAGCCCACCTACGCCCGAGGTCCTGGCGGAGGCGCTCGCCGGCGGCCAGAACCCGGCCGAGGAGCTGGAGCATCAGGAGGAGCTGGCCGACCTGATGAGGCGCCTGCAGGCATTGCCCGAGCCGCAGCGGGCGGCGATCGTAATGCGAGAGCTGGAGGGGCTCGGGCATGAGGAGATCGCGGCGGCGCTGGGACTGACCGGGGGCGCCGCCAGGCAGGCGATCTACCGCGCGCGCCGGGCACTGAGGAACAGCGCCGGCATGCTGCTGCCGCTGCCGCTGCTGGAGGCCCTGCTGGCCGGCGCCGGGCCGACCACGGCCGAGGCCGCGGTGGGCGCCGCCGGGGTCGGCGGCGCGAGTATCGCCCTGAAGGCGACGGCGGCCACCGTGCTGGTCGCGGGCGCAGTCGGCACCGGGGCTGTGATCGACCACGCTTCGAAGACCGGCAACGCCGGGGCTACTCCGCCGCCCGCAAGGCAGGGCGCGGGCAGCGACGAAGCGGCGGATCCGCCGCTTGTCGAGGCGAGTAGCGGCGATGACGGATCGAGCAAGGGCCACGGCTCGGGCGGCGAGGATGAGGGCCGCGAGGACAACAGCGGCAGCTCCGGCGATGATCGCGACGACTCCTCCGGGCCCAGCGAGCGCAGCGGTCCCGGTGGAGGGGACGACGAGCGTCGCGATTCATCCGGCTCCGGCCCGGGCCATGGCGGCTCGAGCGAGGACCTGGATGACGGCGAGGACCGCTCTGGCAGCAACAGCGGCAGCTCCGGCTCGGGGAGCCGCTCCGGGCACAGCGGCAGCTCCGGCTCTGGCTCGTCTGGCTCGGGAGGGAGCGGCTCCGGAGACGACGACTTCGACCCCGTCGACGACAGCTCGGGCAGCGGTCCAGGCTCGGGAAGCGAATCGCCCGAAAGCAGCTCCGGCAGCAGCGGGTCCGATGACGACGGTGACAGCTCCGGCTCTGGTTCGGGTGGGTCCAGCGGCTCGAGTGGATCGGGCAGCTCGGACGACGAGCCAGACGACTGAGCCGGCCTACTTGGCGTCGAGCCAGTCCTTGCCGACGCCTACGTCGACCTCGAGCGGGGGGTCGAGCTCGTAGGCGGCGCACATCTCGCGTCGCACCAGCTCGGTCGCCTCGTCCATCTCCCCCGGCGGTCCCTCGAAGAGCAGCTCGTCGTGGATCTGCAGCACCAGGCGGGTCTTCGCCCCCGATTCGCGCAAGGCGGTCTGACAGCGCACCATCGCCACCTTGATGATGTCGGCGGCAGTTCCCTGGATCACGGTGTTGACGGCAAGCCGCTCCCCCAGCCGGCGGGTGTTCGGGTTGCCCGAGCGCAGCTCGGGGATCGAGCGGCGCCTCCCCATCAGCGTGCGCACGTAGCCCTCCTCCTGGGCCTGCTCGACCACGGCCTCGCGGAAGGCGCGCACGGCGGGGAAGCGCTCGAGATAGCGGGCGACGAACTCCTCGCCCTCTTTGCGCGGGATGTTGAGCCGGTCGGCGAGCCCGAACCCGGTCAGGCCGTAGACGATGCCGAAGTTGACCATCTTCGCCTTCGAGCGCTGGCCGACGTCGACGTCGTCGCGCGAGATGTCGAAGACCTCGGCGGCGGTGGCGGCGTGGACGTCTTCGCCGGCCCGGAAGATCTCCTTCAGCACCTCCTCCTCGGCGACGTGGGCGAGCACCCGCAGCTCGACCTGGCTGTAGTCGGCGGAGAGCAGCCGGGCGCCCTGCTCGGCGACGAAGCAGGCGCGAACCGGGCGGCCGATCTCGGTGCGGATCGGGATGTTCTGCAGGTTCGGGTTGGTGCTGGAGAGGCGGCCGGTCGTCGTCGACGCCTGGTTGAAGGTGGTGTGGACGCGGCCGGTCCGCGGATCGATCAGGTCCGGCAGCGAATCGAGGTAGGTGCTCTTGAGCTTCGAGAGTTCGCGCCAGGACTCGATCTTCTCGACGATCGGGTGCTCGTCGCGGATCTGGGCAAGGACGCGGGCGTCGGTCGAGAAGCCGGTCTTCCCCCGCCGCTTGCGGGTCAACTCCAGCTTCTCGAAGAGGATGCGGCCGACCTGCTGGGGCGAGCCGATCGTGAACTCCTCTTCCGCCAGCTCGAAGATCTCCTTCTGCAGGGTCGCGATTCGCTCGCCAAAGCCGGCGCCGACCTCGGCCAGCCGCTCGGCGTCGAGCTTCAGGCCCTCCCGCTCCATCGCCGCCAAGACGTGGACCAGCGGCAGCTCGACATCGCGCAGCAGCGGCTCCAGGTCGAACTGCTCGAGCCTGGGTCGTTGCGCCTCGGTCAACGCAGCGACCAGGCGCGCCTCCTCGCCCGGGTCCAGGCCCGCCTCGACCTCCTCGCCGAGCGCCAGCTGGCCGTCGTCCTCGCCGGGCTCAGCCGCGGCGCCCTCGGCGATCCCTATCCCCGCGTCCGCCGCCAGCTCGGTCAGCTCGTAGGTGCGGCGCTGGGGCTCGAGCAGGTAGGCGGCGAGCAGAGTGTCGTGGCCGAGGGAGAGCTCGACCCCCTCGCGGGCAGCGGCTGCGAGCAATCCGTGGCGGCCGCCGCCGAGCGACTTGGCGTCGTGAGCCGCAAGCGGTCTGCCGGCGAGCTCGACCGCGAGCTCGTCCAGGGTCGAGGAGCCAGCGACGATCCGCTCACCCTGCGCGGCGGCCCAGCGCTCCCCATCGATCGCCACGGCGGCCGTGCCCTCGCCCAGGTCCGCGGGCCTCCCCTCCTCCACCTCGACCGCCAGCTCCTGCTCGACACTGCGGCCGGGAACCGCCTCACCCTCTGGCAGCGCTTCTTCGAGCCGCTCCATCACCGCCCGCAGCTCGAACTCGCGCATGAAGTCGCGCAGGGCGCCGCGGTCGGGCTCGGCGCCCATCACCTCGGTCAGGTCGACGCCGGTCTCAATCTCGTACTGCAGGGTCGCAAGCTCCTTTGACATGCGGGCGTCGTCGGCGTGCTCGACCAGGTTCTGCTTGCGTTTTGCGCCGGAGATCTCGTCAACGCTCGCCAGCACCTTTTCCAGGGAGCCGAACTTCTGCAACAGCTGCGTCGCGGTTTTCTCGCCGATCCCGGGGACGCCGGGGATGTTGTCCGAGGTGTCGCCGCGCAGGCCCATCAGGTCGGTGATCAGCTCCGGCGGCACTCCGTAGCGCTCGACCACCGCATCGACGTCATAGATCTTCGTCTCGGTGATGCCGCGCGAGGTGCTCATCACCCGCACCCCGGGCCCGACCAGCTGGTAGGCGTCGCGATCGCCGGTCACGACCATCACCTCCAATCCCTGCTCGCGCGCCTGCCTGGTCAGCGAGGCGATCACGTCGTCGGCCTCGTACCCGTCGACCTTGACATTGGTGTAGCCGAAGGCCTCGACCAGGGGCATCAGGTGCGGCCACTGCTCGCGCAGCAGATCGGGGCGGGGTTTGCGCTGGGCCTTGTAGAGGTCGTAGGTGACCTCGCGCCCGGACATGCCGGCGTCCCAGGCGACGACGACGCCGGCGGGACGATGCTCGTCGATGACTTTGACCAGCATCGATGCCAGCCCGTAGATCGCGTTGGTCGGCCGCCCGTCGCTGGTCCCGATCGACTCCGGCAGGGCGAAGAACGCCCGATAGGCAAGCGAGTTGCCGTCGATCAGGAAGAGCTCGGGGGCCATCAGCCCTTCCTTTGCGCGTGCGCGACGTGCACGGAGAATGCGCTGCCGGTCAGGGGGACGTTCGCCCTGCCGGGGAAGTCGACAGAGAGGGTGCCGGTCCAGCGGTTGGCGGGGACGGCGTCGCGGCGGTAGGCGGCGACACCGGAGAAGGGAGCCGCAGGCTCTACCGTCGCCATCCGCAGCAGCGGGTCGTACTCGAACGCGGCAGCCGGCTGCCGACCCGAGACCGTGCGCTCGATCTCGATCCCGTCCCGAGCTTCCGCCAGCGTCGCCTCGAAGATCGTCGCCTTGCCGGGCCGGTTCTTGTTGAGCTGGAGCGACACGCGGCGACCACGGTGGCGGGAGAAGGCACGCAGCCTCGCACCCGGTAGGCCCCTGCCCCCCGCTTCCTCGCCCGAGACACCTAGGCAAAGGAAGTCGAGGAAGAACTGGGGGTATTCGGGCACGTCGGTCGCGACCACGTCGGTATAGCCCTGCTCGCCGTGAAACTCGAACCTGCCGCGGTAGACGTCGGGTTCGACCGTGCTGACGTCATCGTCGCAACGCGAGCGCAGTTGCTTCTTCCTGCCGCTGGGAACGATCTCGGCCGAGAACTTCCCCAGCGCCCCTAGGTCCGCCTCGAGCCTGGTCGGCGTCACCGTGGCCGGCGCGGCGTAGAAGGCCACGGCGCCCTTGCGATAGACGATCAGCCCGATGTCACCGCGCCCGTCGATGCGTTCGGAGGAGGCGAAGCCGAGGATCGTGTAGCCGTGGCTTGCCTCGAGCCTGAAGACCGCCGAGCCCTTGAGGTCGGAGTCGAGCGCCACCGCGTCAAGCGGCGCGAGCAGCGACAGCCCGAGGACTGCGATGACCGCGAACCGGCTGCGACGCCACCGGTGACGACGCCTGCCCCTCATCGAGCTCCGTGCAGCAGGCCGAGCCCGGGAACGAAGCGACCGACCCGCGCCGCGTAGTCGGCATAGGTCTCGCCGTGCACCTGGAGCAGGTAGGGCTCCTCGACCAACCTCACCTGCAGCTCCAATGCAGTTACGAGGGTGAGGAATGCGGCGATCGCAAGCACGTTCGGGACCATCAGGGCCAGCCCGAGCACGGTCGGGATCATCGCGCTGTAGATCGGGTTGCGGACCAGGCCGAAGGGACCGCCGGTGACGAGCTCGGTGCGCTCCTCCGGATCGACGCCGACACGCCAGGCGTCCCCCATCGCGAGCTGGGCACCGAAGGTGAGCAGGATCCCGCCGACGCCCAGGAGAATGCCGATCACGTGGCCGACGGTTCCGTCGAAGGCGGCGATCGGCTCGAGCACGCCGAGCAGCGCCAGCAGCGGCGCCGCCGCGCCCGCGACGAGGCCGGCGACGAAGAGGATGCCGGCAAAACGCTCGAGCGGGGTCGCGTCGGCGGCGAGCCCGTGCACCCCCGTCGACCCGGTGCGGCGCAGCTGGATCGCGATCCGCACGCCGAAGGTGAGGATCAGGGAGAAGCCGAAGAGAACGAGCGCCAATGCCGCCATCTGCGGCGGATCATAGGTCGCGCGCAGGGCGGCGGGCCGAATCTGATTCGATAGCCGCCCATGGCGGTGAGCGCTCAATACAGCGTCACGATCCGGGTCGAGCTCGACGCGCGGCAGGAGCCCCTGGGCAAATTGACCGCGTCGATCGCCGAGGCGGGCGGACAGCTGCAGGGCGTCGACCTCGTGCCGGGCGCTGGCGGTGAGGGCAAACGCGTGCGCGAGTTCACGATCGACGCCCAGGACCGGCCGCACTGGGAGCGGATCCTGAGGGCGATCGGCTCCACCCGCGGCGCCAAAGTGCTCGACTACGTCGACCGCACGATGCAGATGCACCGCGGCGGCAAGATCTCGGTCGAGAACAAGTACCCGCTGAAGACGCGCGACGACCTCTCGATGGCCTACACGCCGGGCGTCGCCCGTGTCTGCCAGGACATTCACGCCGATCGCGCCAAGGCCTTCGAGTACACGATCAAGAAGAACACGGTCGCAGTGGTCTCCGACGGCAGCGCCGTGCTCGGACTGGGCAACATCGGGCCGGAGGCGGCGATGCCGGTGATGGAGGGCAAGGCGATGCTGTTCAAAGAGTTCGCCGGCGTCGATGCCTTCCCGATCTGCCTCGACACCCAGGACGCCGATGAGATCGTCCGCGCGGTGGAGCTGATCGCGCCGACCTTCGGCGGGATCAACCTCGAGGACATCTCGTCGCCGCGATGCTTCGAGATCGAGAACCGGCTCGTGGACGAGCTCGATATCCCGGTGTTCCATGACGATCAGCACGGCACGGCGATCGTGACGCTCG
>JBEVMR010000031.1:0-10975 GCA_040508545.1 Solirubrobacterales bacterium | reverse complement strand
GTCGTGCTCCCAGGTGAAGCCAATACCGCCGAGGACCTGGATCGCGGCGTTGGTGACGTCGCGGGCGGCGTCTGAGGCGCGCGCCTTCGCCATGTGCGCGGCGAGCGGCAGCGACTCGGGCTCGGCATCGGCCGCCCAGGCGGCGCCGTAGACGGCGGAGCGGGCGTTCTCGGTCTCCAACAGCATCTGCGCGCAGCGGTGCGAGACCGCCTGATAGGCGCCGATCGGGCGGCCGAACTGCTGGCGGTCTTTGGCGTACTCGACCGCCATCTCCATCGTTCGTTGCGCAATCCCGGTCGACTCGGCGGCAATTGCGACGCAGGCGCGCCAGAGCACCGGCAGGTACTCCTCCTGGCCGCCGCTCAGCGTCGCGTCGGCGCCGACCCTGACGCCGTCGAGGCGCACCGAGTAGAGGCGGCGGGTGAGGTCGATCGATTTCTCGGCGGTGACGGTGACGCCGTCAGCCTCGCGCTCGACCAGATGGCGGCGGCCGTCGGAGGTAGCGACGAGGAAGAAGTCGGCGGTGGCCGCGTCCATCACCAGCACCTTCTCGCCGTCGAGTACGACGCCGTCGCCGTCGGGCTTGGCCTCCATCGCGAAGCTGCCAATCGCGGCCGGCGTGCCGGCGTCGAAGAGGGCGACCGTGCCGCGTGCCTCACCGCTAGCCAGGGGGCGCAGCCAGCGCTCCTTCTGCTCGTCTGACCCGTTGAGCGCCAGCGCCAGGCCGGCGACCGTGGTCGAGAGCAGCGGCGAGGGTGCCAGCGCGTAGCCCATCTCCTCGAAGAGGACGGCGAGGTCGACGACGCCGAGGCCCTGGCCTCCCCACTCCTCGGGCAGCGCCAGGCCGGGCCAGCCGAGCTCGGCCATCTCCTCCCAGTCGGACTGCTCGAGGCCGTGCTCGCTCTCGACAAGGGCGCGAATTCGCTCCGATTTGTAGCGCGCGGCGAGGAACTCGCGTGCAGTCGACTTGATCGCCTGCTGCTCGTCGGTGAGGTCGAAGTACATGAGTAGGTGCCAGCCCCTGAGTCCCTAGCGAAGCCTCGGCAGGCCGAGCACGCGCTCGGCGATGATGTTCTTGAGGATGTCGGTGGTGCCGCCCTCGATCGAGTTCGCGCGCGAGCGCAGGAAGCTGTACTGCCAGGCGCCGTTGGCGACAGAGTGCTCGGCACCGCGGTCGAGCGGCGCGTACGGCCCCTGGATGTCGAGCGCCAGCTCGGCGATCCGCTGGTTGATGTCGGCCCACTGCCACTTGCCCAGCGAGCCCTCCGGGCCGGGGATCCCAGACTGCATCGTCTTGGTCAGGCCGCGGTAGGCGTTCAGCCGCATCGTCTCGGCCTCGATGTTGAGCTGAGCGATCCGCTGGCGCAGCACCGGATCGTCCGCCGCAGATCCGCCGTCGACGGGGGTCTCCTTGGCGAGCTGATTCAGCCGCTTGAGATTGTTGGCGATCTGCGAGATCGCGCCGAATGCGAGCCCGGCCCGCTCGTTCATCAGCGTCGTGATCGCCACCGACCAGCCGTTGCCGACCCCGCCGACGACGTTGGCGTCGGGGATCCGTGCTTCCTCGATGAAAACCTCGTTGAACTCGCCCTCGCCGGTGATCTGAACCAGCGGCTTCGCTTCCACCCCGGGCTGCTCCATGTCCATCAGGAAGTAGGTGAGGCCCTTGTGCTTGGGGGCGTCGGGGTCGGTGCGGGCGACGAGCATGCACCACTTCGCGTACTGGGCGAACGTCGTCCAGACCTTCTGCCCGGTGACGACCCATTCGTCGCCGTCCTTGACCGCCTTCGTCTTCAGCGAGGCGAGGTCAGAGCCTGACTCCGGCTCGGAGAAGCCCTGGCACCAGATCTCCTTCGCGGTGAGGATCGGCTCGAGATAGCGCTGCTTCTGCTCGTCGGTCCCGTGAGCGATGACGACCGGGCCGCCCATTGCCAGGCCGAGCACGTTGGCGGGGCTGGGCGCTTCCTGGCGCGCCGCCTCGCCGACGAAGATCGCCTGCTCGATCATCGTCGCGCCACGGCCGCCGTACTCCTTGGGCCATGAGATCCCGGCCCAACCCGCCTCGTGCAGCTTGCCCTGCCACTCGGTACGGAAGGCCATGACCTCCTCGAGGCCAGCATCGGGCTCGGGGCCAGGGTGGTTCTCCTCCAGCCAGGTTCGAACCTCGTCGCGGAACTCGCGCTCGGACGGTGAGAGGCTGAGGTCCATCAGCCGTGGAGACTACCTGGCCAGGTAGCCAAGAAAAGGCCTCAACGCACCGGACAACGGGTGATGCCGTACCGCTCTGCGGCTTTTTCCGCCTTTTCGTACGGCCCAAAGCCTTCCAAGAAGGCCTCCGGATCCTCGTCCGCTTCGTCGATGACCTGCTGGATCTCGCCGAGGATCTCCTCGACCGGGATTCGATCTCCCACGGGGTCGCCCAGAGCTTCGAGCTCATCCAGCTCCGATTCGAGGCTGGGGACGAGGATCGCGGAGACTCGCCCCTCTTCGGAGGTATCTATGTCCGCGTCGGGGCGGGCGGCTTCGCGATAGAGGCGTGCCGTTTCGGGGCCCATCTTGTTCTCGTGCTCCGCGCAGATCGCGTCCGCCTGCCGTACGTACTCGGCCTCGCTGATTTCCGCCGCAGCCACGGACGTGCCCCTGTCCTCGCTGCTGTCACCGCACCCCTGGGCGAGAAGACCGCAGAGGACCGCCCCGATCACGAACACCACCGCCGCTTTATGCACGAAACTCTCCCCTTTGATCAGATAATCCTAGGGAAAGTAGCGAACTGTGCGCGAGGGCGTCGGCTACAGGCGCTGAATCAGCGTGCCCGTACCGAGCCCACCGCCGCAGCACATCGTCACCAGGCCCATCTCCTTGTCGGAGCGCTCCATCTCGTGCAGGAGGGTGGTGATCAGACGGGCGCCGCTGGAGCCGAGCGGGTGGCCGAGCGCGATCGCGCCGCCGTTGACGTTGACCCGATCCATGTCGGGCTCCAGCTCGCGGCGCCAGGCGGCGACGACCGAGGCGAAGGCCTCGTTGACCTCGACCAGGTCGATGTCGTCCATCGCCATCGCGTTGCGCTCGAGCAGCTTCCTCGTCGCCGGGATCGGGCCGGTCAGCATGATCACCGGGTCGACGCCGACCGTGGTCTGGTCGTAGATCCGAGCCCGCGGCTTCAGGCCCAGGGCGTCGGCCTTCTCACGGGTCATCAGGAGCACCGCGGCGGCGCCGTCGGAAACCTGGGAGGAGTTGCCGGCGGTGATCTTGCCGTCCTCCTTGAAGGCCGGCTTCAGTTCGGAGAGCTTCTCCAGCGAGGTGTCGGGACGGATGCCCTGATCGGTCGCATAGACGTCGCCGTTGACGCCGAACGGGACGATCTCGCGCTCGAAGCGGCCCTCCTCGGTCGCCTTCGCGGCGAGCTGGTGCGAGCGCAGGCCGAGCTCGTCGAGCTCGGAGCGGGGGATCTCCCACTGGTCGGCGATCATCTCGGCCGAGATGCCCTGCGGCACGAGGTTGTAGCGCTCCATCAGCTGCGGCGAGAAGGCGAAGCCGTGCTCCTGCATCACCGAGGCGGAATCCGCGAAGGAGATGTGGCCCATGTGCTCGACGCCGCCCGCCACCATCACGTCGTGGACGCCGGAGGCGACCATCGCGGCCGCGTAGTTGACCGCCTGCTGGCCGGAGCCGCACTGGCGGTCGACCGTGGCTGCCGGGGTCTCGATCGGCAGGCCGGCCTCGAGCCAGGCGTTGCGGGCGATGTTGATCCCCTGCTCGCCGAACTGCTGCACGCAGCCCGAGACGACGTCCTCGACCTCGGTGGCGTCGACCCCCGCCCGCTCGATCACCTCGGAGTAGGCCTTGGCGAGCAGGTTCGAGGCGTGGACGTCCTTGTAGTAGCCCTTCTCCTCGTGACCGCGCCCGATCGGCGTGCGGACCGCCTCGACGATTACGACCTCACGGCCGCCGAACTTGCCGTTTCCGTTCTCTGACATCGAAGCCCTCCGTTCGCTGATTGACCGGTCAATCAACTTTAGCGAGCCCCAACGTGATAGGAACCCGTCCGCAGATGAGCGGGAGCACCGGATACGAAAGCCCCGGGATCGCCGGGAGTGGCGCCATAGCCACGGGCCTAGCCGCCGTGGCTACGATCACCGGCGACACGATCCTGCTTGCGCGCAGCGAGGCTTCGGCCTGGCGGGCGGAGGAGAAAGTCGTTGCCGCCTGCGCCAAGATCGAGGGGGCCGAGCCGTCACGGCTGCGGGTCACCACCGACCCCAAGGACCTCGCCGATTGCGACATCGTCGTCGAGGCGGTAATCGAGGAGGTCGAGCCGAAGGGCGAGGTGCTGAGCGCCGTCGCCGCCCATCTGGGCCCGAATGCTGACCTCGCCACCACGACCTCTTCACTGAGCGTCGCCGAGATCGCCAAGGCGGCGAACATCGACGGCCGCCTCTTCGGACTGCACGTCTTCAACCCGGTGCCGCGGATGAAGCTGGTCGAGGTCTGCTTTCCCGACAACGGGGAGGGCACCCGCGAGCGCGCCCTCGCCTGGTGTGCGGCGATGGGCAAGACCGCGGTCGAGGTTCCCGACCAAGCCGGCTTCGTCGTCAACCGCCTCCTCTTCCCCTACCTCTTCGACGCAGTGCGGCTGATCGAGCGCACCGGCATGGAGGCGGGCGAGGTAGACGCCTGCATGAAGCTCGGCGCCGGCCATCCGATGGGCCCGCTCGCCCTGCTCGACTTCGTCGGCCTCGACGTCTCCGAGGCGATCGGCGACGCCCTCTACGCCGACTCCTCCGATCCGGCCCACAAGCCCCCGGGGCTGATGGTCCAGATGGCCGGCGAAGGCAAGCTCGGACGCAAGTCCGGCGCCGGTTTTTACGACTACTCCGAGTAGCGCCGAGATGCGCCGGCTTGCAGCGGTCTAGCGCCTTCCGGCTCTGTCCCAGATCACATCTGCGGGGGAACAGCCCTGATGACGGGCGGCTGACTCGATCTCCTCCCAGGGAAGCTCGGCCTCCGGGAGGTCGTCCCAGCGGGCCAGATCGAGGGCTTCAACCGCACCTTTGAGCGCGGGACCCAGATGCTCCTCCGAGCGCAGCAGCGCCCTCAGAACCTCAAGCTGCTTGTCACTCAAGCGCACAACCCACATGCGATACCTCCAGGGTTAGGCGTAACGCGGGTTGCTCAGGAAACCTAAGCCGACGGCCGGACGGAACCGCCGGCGCCATCACCGACTCTGCCGCTGATCCGCACCGCCTCGACCCGATTCTCGCGAACCGACTCGACCCTGATCGTGTAGCCGTTGGCCGTAATCGTGTCGCCGCGCTTCGGCAGCCGGCCGAGCTCGCCGAAGACGTAGCCGCCGATCGAGTTGTAGGCGTCGGTGTCGACCGGCAGCTCGATCCCGCGATCGGCAAGGTCGCCGAGCGAGACGTGGCCGCGCACGAACCACTCGCCCCCGGCGAGCTGGCGCAGGGCGGCGGCGCGGGGGTCGGTCTCGTCCTCGATCTCCCCCACCACCTCCTCGAGGATGTCCTCGACGGTGACGATCCCGACCGTGCGGCCGTACTCGTCGACCACCACCGAGAGCGAGGTGCGCTGGACCTGCAGGTCGTGGAGCAGGTCGTCGAGCGGGCGGGTCTCTGGAACGATCACGGCCTCGCGCACGACCGGCTCGATCTGCGCCTCCGGGCCGTCGCTCATGTAGAGGCGGGCGAGGCTGTTGTTGTGGACGATGCCCTTGACGCGGTCGGGGTTGTCGTCCTCGATCACCACCAGGCGCGTGTGGCCCGAGGTGACGCAGCGCCGCAGCGCCGTCTCGACCGTCTCCGAGGCGTCGACGGTGACCACGGCCGGGATCGGCGTCATCACCTCGCGGGCCTGCTGCTCGTGCAGGTGGAAGACACCGCCGAGCATGCCTGCCTCGCCGGGGTCGAGCGTCCCCCCCATCCGCGAGCTGTCGATGATCTGCTTCAGGTCCTCCGCCGTGTGCTTCTCGTCGATGTTGGTCGGATCGACACCGAAGAGACGGACGATCGCATTGGAGATCGCGCTCAGCCCCTTAGTCACCGGGGTGGTGGCGACGCGGAACCAGTTGAGCGGGCGGGAGACGCGGCGGGCCGTTCGCTCGGCCTGGTTGATCGCCAGCATCTTCGGCACCTGCTCGCCGATGCTGATGTGGAGCGCCGTGACGAAAGCGAAGGCGATGCCGACCGAGAGAGCCGCCGCGGCGCCGTGGGAGAGGCCGCCGAAGACGGGCTCCAGCAGTGCCGCCAGCGAGGGCTCGCCGAGGAAGCCGATGCCGATCGAGGCCATCGTGATGCCGATCTGGCAGGCGGAGAGCGATTCGTCGATCTCGTCGAGCTGGCGGACGACGGTCTCCGCGCCGCTCTCGCCTTCCTCGGCGAGTTGTTCGATCTTGCCCCGCCTGGTTCGCACCAGCGCAAACTCGGCCGCGACGAAGAAGCCGTTGATGGCGACGAGCACCAGCAGGAGGACGAGCAGTAGAAGGCTCACCGGGCTTCGAGGCCCTTATGTGGCCCGATACTTCGGGGGAGGTCGTCTTCGGCCATTCGGCAATTGATGAATATAGCTTTCCCGCCCACTGGAACAGTGCCAGGCCCGGTTGCTCCGACTGGCTCGTCTTTGGAATTACCCGCGTAAGTGCCATATTGGGCCCCATGCGCATCGCCAGCCTCGTCCCATCCGCAACGGAGATGCTGTTCGCCCTCGGCCTCGGCGACCGCGTCATCGCCGTCACCCACGAGTGCGACTTCCCGCCGCAGGCGCGCTCGCTGCCCCACCTAACCCGGACCGTCATCCCCGACGGCCTCAGCGCCGGCGAGATCGACACCACGGTGAAGGCGACCGTGGGCGAGGGCAGGGCGCTCTACGAGCTCGACGAGGAGCTGCTCGCCGAGGTCGCCCCCGACCTGATCGTCACCCAGGCGATCTGCGACGTCTGCGCCGTCTCCTACGAGGACGTGGTCGAGGTCGCGGCGCGCCTGCCGAGCCAGCCGCGGGTCCTGCAGCAGGACCCGAGCACGCTCGGCGAGATGCTCGAGGACGTGATCCGGCTTGGCGAGGCGACCGGCCTCGAGTCGGAGGCACACCTGATCCGGGGCGAGCTGGAGGGCCGCCTGGCGACCGTCCGCGCCGCTGTCACCGGCGCCACCCTGCCGCGGGTGATCGCGCTTGAGTGGCTCGATCCGCCCTTCGTCGGCGGCCACTGGATCCCGGAGATGATCTCGATCGCCGGCGGCGAGGACGTCGCTGGCCCACCGGGCCTGAAGTCGCCCGAAGTCAGTTGGGGCGCACTCGGCGGGCTCGGGCCCGACGTCGTCGTCGCGATGCCGTGCGGCTGGTACGTGAGCGAATCGCACGCGCAGGCCGTCGGGCACTGGGACCGGATCGCGCGGCTTGGCGCCGGCCGCGTCTACGCGGTCGACGCAGCCTCGACCTTCTCGCGGCCCGGCCCGCGCCTCGTCGACGGAGTCGAGCTGCTCGGCCACATCCTCCACCCCGACCTGGTCGACCCCCCGGGAAACATCGGCTTCGCCGAAGTGCGAGCGCCGCTTTAGGCGATCGCGATCGCGGCGGCAACCGAGAAGACGCCGATCGCGATCATCGCCGCGAGCTCGATCGGCAGGCGGCGCGGGCCGAGCATGCCGCGATCGCCGGCGACGATGACGAGGGCGCAGAGCAGGCCAGCGGCGAGGCCGCCGAGGTGGCCGCCGATGCTGATCCGATCGCTGCCGAAGGTGAAAGCCAAGTTGAACAGGAGGACGATGCCGATCGTGGAGGCGAGGGCGTCGACGCCGCGGCTGCGGGCGATGACGAAGGTCGCGCCGAAGATGCCGAAGACCGCCCCGGAAGCGCCGATCGTGAGGTCGTTCGGATCGAGCAGAACCGCGCCGAGGGCGCCGGCGAAGAGTGAGACGAAGTAGAGCGCGACGAAGCGTGGCGTGCCAATGCCGGGCTCGAGGATCCGCCCGAGGAAGAAGAGGGCGAACATGTTGAAGCCGATGTGCAGGAGGTTCGCGTGGAGGAACCCGTAGGTCAGAAGGCGGTACCACTCGCCTTCGGCAACGAGGGGGCCGAATAGGCCGAAGTCGAAGACGACCGAGCTGTTTTGGGCGCTCAGGCCGCCGCTGCCTCCAGCGATCTCCGCCAGGAAGGCGGCCACGTTGAGCGCGATCAGGACGTAGGTCGCCGGCGCGTCGTAGTGGGTCGGCGCCACCGCCCCCCTGGTCACCTTGGTGCGTTCTCCGGCGCACTCGGGACAGCGCATGCCGACCGGGGTCGGGGTCATGCAGTCGGGGCAGATCGGCCGCCCGCAGTTGGAGCAGGAGACGCCGGTCTCCCGGTTCGGATGCTTGTAACAAGTCGCCATGGCGGGGGCGGAGCCTACAATCGCCGCCCATGGAGCAGGCGAGCCCCGCACGGCTGTACGCGACGCTGGCCGGCGGCGCGCTCTTCCTCTTCGGCATCGCCGGCTTCTTCTACGACTCCTCTTTCGCCACCCCAGACGACGCCCGGGAAGCGCTCGGCCTGCTCTCGGTCAACGGCTGGGCCAACGTCTTTCACATCCTCACCGGCGCGATCGGCCTCTTCGTCGCCGGCTTCGCCTCGCGCCGCTACGCGATCTGGCTGACCGCCGTCTACGCGACGGTGGCGGTGTTCGGCTCGCTGGTCTGAAGTCTCGGTTACTCGCCTACATGGCGGAAAAGTGAGACTTCGCGCAGCTAGATGCCGATACGGCCACTGACGGAGCGCAGGCGGCTCTTCGTCTGTTGGCGACCACGACGGCGCAGCTCGAAGAGGACGAGGGCGCCGGTCGCAACCCCCCCGGCGCCGACCGCGACAACCGGCCGCACCCAGTTGCGCGGATCGCGCAGCGAGCGCAGCTCACTCTCGGAAAGCTCCTCCGCCCAGTCGGAGAGCTCCTCGGCCGCGGCCTGGCTGACGGCGGCGAGGGTGTCCTCGAAGCGGCCCGAGAGCCGCTCCGGAGGCTCCATCGGCCGCAGCGCGTCGCCCAGCAGGCGCTCGACGTCCCAGGTGCTGCCGGTCAGCTTCTCGCTCGCCTCACTCATCGCTCATCTCCTCCTCCAGCTGTTTGATCGCGCGATGGATCAGGACCTTGGTGGCGCCGTCGCTGCGACCCAGCGCACGGGCGATCTCGCGGTTGTCCATGCCGAGCGCGAAGCGCATGATCAGCGCGTCGCGGCGGTCGTCCGGCAGGTGGTCGAGCTTGGCCATCACCTGGCGCAGCTCCTCGCGACCCTCGGCGATCGCCTCGGTGCCGTGCCGGGCCGGAATCGGGTCGGCGCTCTCCAGCGGCGTCTGCGGCCGCCGCGAGCGGTCGCGGTAGTAGTTGAGCGCCAGGTTGTGAGCGATCCGGATCAGCCAAGGGCGCAACGGCCGCCCATCGGACTCGCGCCGCGCCCGGTCGAAATGCCGGTAGGCCTGCAGGAAGGCCTGCTCGGTCAAGTCCTCGGCGTCGTGCTGATTGCCGACCCGGTAATAGGCGTAGGAGTAGACGTCCTTGAGGTGATCGCGATAGAGCTCTTCGAAAGCGCGGTCGAGCTCCGCCTTGGCAGCCGGGTCGAGGCTCGCCGGCTCGACGTTCTCCTTGCTGGCGCTCACGGGCGAAGCCTAGAGGCCTGATGTGGGTTAGGCACGTGCGCGGGGGCGTCGCAGGCCAAGCTGGGCGCCGCACGCGGGCGAAGCGGGTAGTGGTTACTACCCGCAAGACCGTGGGTGGCGATCCAGCGCCGGCATGCGGCGTCATCCGTGTGCGTGGATAACCCATATCAGGCCTCTAGATGGTGCCTCCCCCACCGGTTCCTCATGCAGCCTCCTTGCGCGAACGCTCGCCCAAGCGCAGGCCGGCGACCCAGGCCTCGGCGTCGATCTCGCCGCCGATCAGCGCAGCCAGGCCACTCAGCGCTTCGGCCGAGTTGCCCGAGGCGGCGATCGCGGCGGCCAGCAGCGGCACCGCGTCGAGGCCCTCGGAGGCCTGGCCGATCATCGCCGGGATCTCCGCCGCCGGCGTCCCCCGTCCGAGCAGCTCTCCGGCGCGGCGGTTGCGGCCCGAGGGAGCGAGAACGGTCGCGGTCAAGTCACCCACCCCGGCGAGGCCCGAGAAGGTCTCCAGCTCGGCGCCGCGCGAGATCGCGTAGTCGATGCACTCGCGCCAGACCTGCGCCGCAGCGATGCCGGCGGCATTGAGGCCGAAGGGCTCAGATGCAGCGGCGGCGAGGGCTGCGGCGTTCTTCGCCGCGCCGGCCATCTCGACCCCGGTCACGTCGCGCGAGCGCTCACAGACCAGGCCGGCACGGTCGAATACCTCACCGAGCTGATCACGCAGGTCGGCATCGCCCGAGCCGAGCACCAGGGCGGCGGAGCCGGAGACCGCCTCGCGGGCGTGAGCAGGACCACCGAGGCAGGCGACGGCGCGGGCGCGGATCCTTTCGCCGACGTACTCGGCCGGCAGCTGCCCCAGCGGCGCTATCAGGCCCTTGGTCAGCAGCAGCACCGAGGAGCGGTCGCTGACCCGGTCGGCGATCGCGCCGACCGCCTGCGGCAGCGAGCCGGAGGGGATCGCCATGCAGACCAGGTCGAGCCCGGCCAGCTCGATCTCGGAGGCGGGGCGGACGAGCAGTGAGTCGGGCAGCTCGACACCCTCCAGGTAACGGCGGTTTTCGCCAGCCTCGACCATCTCGCTCGCCTGCTCGGCGGTGCGGGCGCCGAGCTGCACCTCGAGCCCGCCGCGGGCGAGCAACACGGCGACCGCGGTGCCCCAGCTGCCGGCGCCGATCACGGCGGCGCGGCGCATCGGCGGCAGGCCGCCCATGTCTTCCCACTGCAGGAGGACGTTGGGCCAGATCCGCGCCGTCACCGATTCGGCCAGTGGCGGCGAGGGCTCCTCGACCCGGGGGAAGGTCATCGCCTTGCCGAGCCGGACCCGCACCTGGCGCGGGCGAAT
>JBEVMR010000030.1:0-58167 GCA_040508545.1 Solirubrobacterales bacterium | reverse complement strand
CACCGGCATTACAGCGTCGCACAAATCCGAAGGCGGTTGCCCCGGAGCAGCGCACGCCAGCGCCGCGACCTACAAAGCCAACGTCACAGTGTCGGGCGACAACGCAGCGGGGGAACCGACAGCCATTAGCTTCTCCGAGGTGATCGACCAGATTGGCGAACTCACATCGGACGGCCCCTTCAAACTGACAGGAACAGAGGTCGGCGGGGAAGGCGTAAACGAATTCAACTTCGGTGGCGGTATTCCCGGTGTCAAATGCGTGGACTCCTCGTTCGAGGGAGGCGCATTGGGCGCAACACCGCACACGACCATTCCCTCGGGATCGACTACATTCACAATGAGTCCCACCTATAAAAAATGCAAAGCGGGCTTCCAGCCGATAACAGTCGCAATGACAAGCTGTGACTACGTGTTCACGCTCGGCACGACAACAGGCGGCGGGAAAACATACGGGCTCAAAACAGATATCGAGTGCAGCGTTCCCGGTGACGAAGTGCATCTGGAGTTATTCTCCGACGAAGCGCACACTAATAGGATCTGCTCAATCACATTCCCGCAGCAGACAAACATCACCGGCCTGCACGCCACCGATTCGGGAGCCGGCGACCTCGTGATTGGCGGGACCGCCACCGGCATCACAGCGTCACACAAATCCGAAGGCGGTTGCCCCGGAGCAGCGCATACCACCACCGCGACCTACAAACTCAACATCACAATGTCGGGCGACAACGCAGCAGGGGGAGCGACAGCCATCAGCCTCTCGGACTGATAGTCGCGTCGCCCGCTCAGAGTATCGACCCAGGGCCGGGAGTGATCCCGGTCCTGGGAATCGTATTCGTATCAATAGGGATACGAATACGTTTCGATATAATCGCCCGATGGGAACTCGCGGCGGAAGGGCCGCAGGACGGGTTTGGCTGGGGTGCGTGTGCGCCGCGCTCTTCGGGCTCTGCCTTGCGGTCACGCCTGCTTGGGCAGCGTTCGATGATCCGCTCGGCGTTCTCTCGCCTAAACCACCTCCGGTGCCACCAGACCTGAGCCTCCCGCCGCCGCCGCTCGAACCTCCTCCCAACGGGTACTTCAACGGGCCCTGCGGCCTCGCGGTGGGCCCGAGCGGGCGCCTTTACGTAGCGGACCACTACCACGAGGCGGTCGATGTCTTTGCCCCCAGCTTCAGCCCTGGCTTCGGCTACCTCGCGCAGCTGAAAGACGCGGAGGGGGCGTGCGGATTGGCATTGGATAGCGCGGGCAGGCTCTACGTCAATCGCTTTCACGGGGGGGTCACCAGGTTCGGTCCCTCGCCGGGCTTCGCCTTGGGGCCTGTTCTCACTGCAACGCCCGCGACTGGGGTCGCGGTAGACCTCGCCACCGACGAGGTCTACGTCGATCAGCGCACCCACATCTCCGTCTACAACTCGAGTGGCGCCCCGGTGCAGGACGGTGAAGGCGAACCGCTGCGAATCGGCCTTGGCTCGCTCGGCGAGGGCTACGGAGTCGCCGTTGCCAAAACCTCCGGCCGCGTCTACGCGGCCGACGCCTCCGACGGGACGGTCAAGGTCTACGACCCGGCGGTCGACCTCGACGATCCCGTGGCGACGATCGCAGGGCCGCCGGGTGGCTTCACTTCCCTGCGCGACTCCGCGCTCGCTGTCGACGACGTCAGAAAAGACGTTTACGTCATCGACGTCCTCCAGCCTGGCCATGCAGAGCAGCCCGAAGCAACGGTCCAGGTCTTCAATGCCGGGGGCGCATACTTGGGCCATCTGAAATACAACGTCGTCCACGGTGAGCCGACTGGGCTTGCGGTGGACAACTTCCCCGGCCCAACCCAGGGGCGCGTCTACGTCACTTCCGGCAATACGCACCACGGCGGCGTCTACGCCTACCCGGCGGGCGCCGCGACCAACGGCGTTCGCCCCCCAACGATTCCACCGACGCCGCTTGGCGGCGGGGCTGTCATTCCGGAAATCGAGATTGGCGATCCCGCGCGCGGTCCCGATGGGATCCTCTGCGAGGGGGACTCCTGCCAGCGCCTGCCACCGGCGCCACTCGACCCGACGCTAACCACGTTGCTTCGGGGCCTCGGCAACCCGAAGGTCCGCTACCGGCGTTCGCGCCGCAACTGCCGCCCGAAGCGGGCGCGTGGGCGCGGCGCCGTTCGCGGGGCAAGGCGGTGCCGCCGTGCCTCGTCCTCGGCTGCGCGGGTGGGGGGCAGGGGCGCGGAGGCACGCCCGGCGATCGCCGGGACTGCGGTCAGCGAAACTGGCGCCGGCCAAGGGCGAGCCGGCGCGGCCGCCGCCGCGCCGGCGGCTCTTGCGCCGATCGAGGCCGGCTTCAGCGCAGGTGTGTGGGACGAGAGCGGTGAGCCGGTGACCTTGGCCGGCTCGCACCCCTACGAGGTCGAGTTCACGCTCGGACTCGATCAGGGCGGGGGGGACGCCGACCTGCGCGCCCTGCAAATCGACCTTCCGCCGGGCCTGCTGGCCAACCCAGCCGCGGTCGGCCGTTGCTCCGCCGCGCAGTTCGGGGTCCCTCGCTCATCGCCCTTCGGCCCGAGCGAGTCGGGGGAGACCTGTCCCGACCGCACCCAGGTCGGCACGGTCGAGGTGGAGAGCGGAGACAGCGGCGAGGCCCGGCGCTTCGGCCTCTTCAACCTCGACCCCGAGGACGGCGCCGCGCTGCAGCTGGGGGCTGCCCCCTTCGGCTTGCCGCTCGTCTTCGGCGGTCGCATCGAGCCCGTCGGAAACGGCTCCTACGCGCTCGCCCTGCGCGCCTCCGGTATCCCCCAGGGCCAGGCGGTCAAAGGTTTGCGGATGACGATCTGGGGCGCCCCCTGGGATGCCTCCCACAATGGCGAGCGGGGCGATTGCCTGAACGAGGCGGAGCCGCTCTTCGCGTGGGCGAAATGCTCGGTGGGCGAGCCGCAGGACAACAAACCACGCGCCTTCCTCACCATGCCGACCGAGTGCGCCCCCACGCTTGCCTTCGTGGCACGGGCCGACGCCTGGCAGCAGCCGGGCGCCCTCTCGGCGGCGGCACTCAACCGGGGCACGGGCGGCGATCCGGCAGCGATCATCGGCTGCGGGGCGCTCGGCTTCAACGCCGAAGTGACCCAGGGGCAGCTCGCGACCAAAAAGGCCTCCTCGGCGAGCGGCTTCGTCTTCGAGCTCGAGAACGAGGACGAACGCCTCACCGATCCCCGCGCGCGGGTCCGGTCGTTGCCGAAGCGAGCGGTCATCGAGCTGCCCGACGGGGTGACGCTGAACCCCTCGCTGGGGGCGGGCCTCGAGGCCTGCGACCCAGGGCAGCTGGCCAGCGAGAGCCCGTTCACGCCCCACGGCGCGGGCTGCCCCAGGGGCGCCAACATCGGCGAGTTCCGCATCAGCTCGCCCTTCTACGAAGGCTCACTGCGTGGTGCGATCTACCTCGCCAAGCCTTTCGAGAACCCCTTCGGCTCGCTGATCGCCATCTACATCGTCGCCAAGTCGGCGGAGCGGGGGCTGCTGATCACCGCGGCCGGCCGGCTCGTGCCCGACGAGGGCGACGGGACGTTGACGGCGATCTTCGACGACCTGCCCCAGCTTCCATACACCGACCTGAAGCTGACCGTGCGCTCCGGCCAGCGGGCGGCGCTGATCAGCCCGCCCGCCTGCGGCGCCGCGACCACCCGGACCGAGCTGACGCCCTGGTCGGGCGGCGCGGCGACCGAGGTGTTCTCGATCGGCACGCTGATCGACTCGGGGATCGACGGCGGCGCCTGCCCGGGCGGGTCCACGCCCCCGTTCGCGCCGGCCGTGCTCGCCGGCGGGGTCAACTCCAACGTCGGCTCCTACACCCCCTACTTCGTGCGCCTGAGCAGGAGGGACACCGAACAGGAGATCACCTCCTACTCGCTGGTCCTGCCCAAGGGCATCGTCGGCAAGCTGGCCGGCATACCCTTCTGCGGCGAGGCGGCGATCGCTGCCGCCCGCCGCAAGGACGGGTTCGCGGAGACCGCCTCACCGTCTTGTCCGGCGGCAAGCCAAGTCGGGCGCACGCTGACCGGGTACGGCGTCGGCGCGGCGCTCGCCTACGCCCCCGGCCGCATCTACCTCGCCGGCCCCTATAAAGGCTCACCGCTCTCGTTGGTGACGGTCAACGCGGCCACCGTCGGGCCCTTCGACCTGGGCACGGTCGTGGTCCGCTCGGCGTTCGACGTCGATCCGCGCACGGCGCAGCTCTCGATCGACTCCCGAGCCTCCGATCCGATCCCGCACATCATCGCCGGCATACCACTGCACCTGCGCGAGGTGCGCGTATACATCGACAGGCCGACCTTCACCCGTAACCCCACCGGCTGCGAGGCCTCCAATCTCAGCTCCACCCTGACCGGCTCCGGCGCCCGCTTCGACGACCCGCGCGACGACTCGACCGCGACCGCAGCCACCCACTTCCAGCTGCTCAACTGCCTCACGCTCGGCTTCCGGCCGCGCCTCGGCCTGCGGCTGCTGGGGGGCGTACGGCGCGGCGAGTACCCCGGTCTGCAGGCGACCTTCAGGGCGCGGCCCGGTGACGCCAGCCTGAAGCGGATCGCGGTCACCATGCCGCCCTCCCTCTTCCTTGCCCAGAACCACATCCGCAGCGTCTGCACCAGGGCGCAGTTCGCCGCCGAGCGTTGCCCGCCAGGCTCGGTCTACGGGCGCGCCACCGCGCGCACGCCGCTCTTCGACGAGCCACTGCGCGGCCCGGTGTACCTGCGGTCGTCGGACAATAAGCTGCCCGACCTCGTCGCCTCGCTCAGCAGCGGGTCGGTGCGAATCGTCCTCGAGGGGCGGATCGGGCCCTCGCGCGGGGGTGGGATCCGCGCCTTCTTCGACGACCTGCCCGACGCGCCGGTCGATCGCTTCGCGATGTGGCTGCGCGGCGGCCGCCAGGGCCTGCTGGTCAACTCGGTCAACATCTGCGCCGCCTCGCCGCAGGCGGGGGTCAAAGCACTCGGCCAGAACAACCGCGGCGCGATCTTCACCACGACGCTGCGCGGCAAGTGCAAGCAGGACGGGGCGCCGGGGGGGCGTGGGTGAGCCGCCAGACGCTGCGCCACCTTTCGTTGCTCTGTGCCCTGGTGATTCTGGGCGGGGCTATCCCGGCGTCGGCCGACGTGAGCCAGAAGGGCACGCTGCGGGTCAGCTTCTCCGGCAAGCTCTCGCCGAAGCGCCTGCCGCGCATCGGCACGGCGCCAATCGCCGTCTCGGTCGGGGGCCGGATCGAGACCACCGACGGCACGCCGGCGCCGCAGCTGCGCACGCTGCGCATCGAGCTCAACCGCCACGGTCGCCTCGACACGCGCGGCCTTCCGGTTTGCCCCGCTCGCCAGATCCACCCCGCCTCGACCGCCCGGGCGCTGGCCGCCTGCCGCGATGCCCTGGTCGGCCGCGGCAGTTTCTCGGTCGACGTCGTGCTCGCCGGGCAGGAGCCGTACCCGACCAAAGGGCGCCTGCTGGTCTTCAATGGCGAGCACAAGGGCCGACCCGCCCTCTTGGGACAGATCTACTCAGCCCGTCCCTTCGCAACCTCCTTCGTGATCCCGTTCGCGATCGCCAGGGCCAAGCGGGGCCAATACGGCGTCGCCCTCACCGCGTCACTGCCAGCGGCGCTGGGGAGCTGGGGGCACGTGACCGGCCTGCAGGTCCGCCTCTCCCGGCGCTACGCCCACGGCGGCAGCAAGCACAGCTTCCTCAGTGCCGGCTGCCCAGCGCCCAAGGGCTTCCCCGGCGCCCTTTTTCCGCTTGCTCGCACGACCTTTGGCTTCGCCGGCGGCCGCAAGCTCGTCTCGAGCCTGACCGAGAGCTGTAAGGCGACCTGAGCGCTGGTCTGCCGCGATCTCGGCAGTGCTTCTTATAATCAACTAAACTAGAGCATCTTTTGACTGCCCAGTTCTAGGAGAGGGGAAAGGTGTTGAACTCGCGGACGATGACGTTGCTGATAGCTGCACTTTCCGTGGTGGTGCTTGCGGCGGGGTGCGGAGGGGATGACGATACGGACACGACCTCTGCCGCCGGCAACTCCAGCGCCGGCGCCGAATCGGGCTCGAGCCCGGCTGGGGACGTGCAGTCCGGGAACGGGCAGAGCGGCGACAGTTCGACGGCGTCGCTGAGCAGGGAAGAGTTCATCGCCCAGGCGGGCGCCGCCTGCGCGAAGGAGAGCAAAAACCTTCTCACGGAAATCAATTCCTATTTCGTCAGCCGTCAGTCAAAGGGATTGCCGGAAAAGGCGCTCATCGCCAAGACGATCAAAGCGACGCTGGGCCCCGTCGTCGAAGCGGAAATAGCGGCGATTCGGCAGTTGGACGCTCCGGTCGAGGACAAAGACCAGATAGAAGCGATGCTCAGCGCTCAGGAAGCGGGCCTGGAGCGGATGAAGAAGTTGAAGCAGGCGAGCGACCTGGGCGACGCGGAAGATCTCTTCGATGATGCCACCAGGATGCTCGAAGCGTACGGCTTGGAGGGCTGCACCGCGGGCCTTTAGGTGGTCAGGCCTGGGCGCGCTGCACGCGCACGCCGTCGACGAGGCAGTCCTCGAGACCATAGGCGCGGGCGCGGCGGTTGTAGTCGGCGAACAGAGCGGTGAGCTGGGAGGGGGATGAGACCTGAACCTGCCTCTGACCCCGCTCGACCGCGAGCTGCAGGGCGCCGATGACGTCTTCGACATCCTTCTCTTCGCCGCTTGGCCCGCCGAGAAGATAGATCTCGTCGAAGACGTGGAAGTCGAAGCCGGCAAGGAACGACTCCCGCACCGAGTCGATGAAGACCTCCTGCCGGCTCATCTTCTTCGCCTTCTGCCAGCTGCTGTATTCGGTGAAGTTGTCGAGGATCTCGGCCCAGCCTTCGCGGCAGAGCTTGTTGACGTGAGCGACGAACCGCGGTTTGTCCAGCGGCCCCGTAGTGACCGTCGTGCTCGCGTACACGTTGAAGCCCGCCCCGGTGGACTCCTCCCCGCCCTCGCCACCGCAGCCGATAGCCAAGCTGGCGGCCGCGACCAAGACGATCAGGTATTTGCTCAAGAACTTCATTACGATCAGGCAAAACTATACTGATTCGCCCCTCTTGTAAATAGGGCTGTTGTCAGGGCCGCAGCAGGCCCCGGTTGCCCAGCAGCGTCTGATGCAGTCCGTCGAGCAGGGACTCGGCGAGGCGGCAGTCGCCGCCCAGCTCGAGCTGGGCGTAGTCGCGCTCGATCATGGCGTCGAGCCAGGCATGAGTCGAGCCATGCGCCCAGGCACTGGCGCTGGTCGCGAGCTGGGTGGTGCAGGAAGCGATCGTGCCCTCGTCCACCGTGACCGTCACTCCGGCGAGGCGCCGGTCTTCGCCGTTGGCGATCTCCGCCGCCATCCGGCAGGCGCCCGACAGATATGCCGGCGGTCGCAGCAGCGGCATCACGAGGAGGAAGGCCGCCTCGATGTCGAGGCGGCCCACCGGCGCGGTCGTCCGCGGATGGTGGTGGCGCTCCCAGCGGGCGGCCGATGCGAGTGGCGCGACTCCGAGGCGCAGCCACTCGGTGACCGCGTATGGCTTGCCATGGCCGTCGGTCGCCTGCGGCGCGATCAGGCCGGCCAGCCGCATCGCGGTCAGACGGCGCTCCAATGACGGATAGCTGAGCGAGCCGATCACGCCGTTGAGCTCGGTGAGTGAGAGTGAGCCAGGCGCAAGCGCGCGGATCATCTTGGCCGACCACCCCTCGGCCAGCGCCTTAATCGCCGCCTTGGCCGGTCCACTGCCAAGTGGCAACGGACCTTCCGGGGCGCTGCCGAGCCAGGTCTCGAGCGAATCGACGACGGGGAGCAGATTGCGACCGGCTGGCGTCAGCTCGTACTCGAGCACCCCTGGAAAGCGGTTACGCCGGTGCTTGTCGATGACCTCGAGCCCGGCCAGCCGCTTCAGATGTGCGCGAAGGGTGGTCTGCGCAGGCGAGCCGGTCTCACGCTGCAGCTCGGCCTGCTGCTTCGGCCCTTCGGCGAGTGCTCGCAGGAGGAGGTGGTTGAAGGGCGACGCGAGCAACGTCAGGGCCTGCGCCCCGGAGCGCTCCCCAGTTCGGCTCCCGGTGACCGTGTTCGCAGTCAAGCAAGAGCATTATGTCATTAATCAGTTTTATCTGGGAATTCGTGAAGATCCCAGACTGCGGCTATCGGTCGCGACCGTTTCGAGCCGAGCCGGGGCTCAGGTGACTTCGCGCAGTTTCTGCGCTTCGCCCAGCTGCTGGAGCTTTTTGAGGCTCTGGTTCTCGATCTGGCGGATCCGCTCGCGGGTGACGTTGAAGGTGCGGCCAACCTCGTCGAGGGTCCGGGGGTGCTCGCCGCCCAGGCCGTAGCGAAGTTCGAGCACGCGGCGCTCGCGGTAGGAGAGGTTCTCGAGGGCCTCCTTCAGTGCCTCTTTGGTCAGCAGGTCCGCGGCGCGGTCGAAGGGGGACTCGGCCTTCTCGTCGGCGATGAACTGGCCGAACTCCGACTCCTCCTCGTCGCCGACCGGCTTCTCCAGCGAGACCGGGGCCTGGGCCGAGCGCTTGATCGAGTCGACCTCCTCGGGGTCGATCCCGGTCACCTCGGCGATCTCCTCGGGGGTGGGCTCGCGGCCCAGCTCGGTGACGAGCTTGCGCTCGGCGCGGCCGATCTTGTTCAGCTTCTCGACCACGTGGACCGGGATGCGGATCGTGCGCGCCTTGTCGGCCAGGGCGCGGGCGATCGCCTGGCGGATCCACCAGGTCGCATAGGTGGAGAACTTGAAGCCCTTGCGGTAGTCGAACTTCTCCGCCGCGCGGACCAGGCCCAGCGTGCCCTCCTGGATCAGGTCGAGGAAGGGAAGGCCCTGGTTGCGGTAGTTCTTGGCGATCGAGACGACCAGGCGCAGGTTGGACTCGACCATTTTCTGCTTCGCGTCGAGGTCACCGCGCTCGATTCGTTTGGCGAGTTCGACCTCCTCCTGGGCGGTCAGCAGGCGGACTTTGCCGATGTCCTTGAGGAACAGCTGGAGGCTGTCCGTGGTCATGTCCGGTTTCAGGTCGATCGCGGCTTTGGCGCGGCGGCGGCCTTTGCGGCCGGTGTCGGCGGGCATGGCGTCGGCGGCCGCTTTCTGGGCCGGATCCATGTCCTCGACGAGCTCGATTCCCTGCTTCTCGATATGTCCGTAGAGATCCTCGACGTCGGACTCGTCGAGGTCGACCTCCGACACCGCCGAGGCGATGTCGCCGAAGGTGAGCACGCCGAGCTGCTGACCCCTGTGGATCAGCCCTTTGACCTCCTCAAGCTCCTGAAGCTCTGCGACCAGCATCTATTCTGCACCCGTCTTTCTGCGTTAAAAAGCGGACCAGCGACACGGTCCGCGAAGTAGGAAGGCCTGAAACGCCTGAAAAGCCTCAAACGTCTGTTCGCATCTTAGGCGCTTCAGTTTCTGAAGTCAAGGCACGCCTTGCCCGGTCCAATGAGAAATCCCCGCCCCTGGCTGCGCGCCTTCTGGCAGCGCGCGTATCGCGAGAACGTCACCGGCCTCTCGGCGATGGTCGCCTACAACCTGATGCTCGCCGTCTTTCCCTTCGCCCTGCTCGTCCTCTTCGTCTTCGGCCAGGTGCTGAAGATCCAGGGGGTCGAGGCGGGCGTGCTCGACGACCTGCAGCGGCTCTTTCCCAATGCAGAGCAGCAGACGCTGACCGACGTACTGGCGAGGATCGAGGGCAACTCGACCACGATCGGGATCGCCGCCTTCCTCGGCTCACTCTGGATCGGCGCTTCCTTCTGGGGGGCGATGGACACGGCCTTCGGCCGGATCTACCACGTCCCGAACCGCGGCTGGGTCGAGCAGAAGCGCTTCTCCTTCGCGATGCTGGGCGTGGTGCTGCTCTTGATCGCCGCCAGCATCCTGCTGCCGGCGATCGAGGCGACGCTGGTCTCGAGCACCGACCGGCTGCCGCTCGGGCTCTCCGACATCAAGGCGATCGACACGGCGCTGCTGCTGGGCCTTGCCGTCGCGATCGTCTTCGTGATCTGCTGCGTGATCTACTGGGCGGTGCCGAAAGGCCACATGCCCTGGCGCGACGTCTGGCCCGGGGCGGTCTTCGTCACGGTCGCCGCCGGCCTCGCCAACTGGGCCTTTCCCTTCTACCTCTCCAACGTCTCGAGCCTCTCCCGCTTCGGCTCGACGGTCGGCTTCGTCCTCATCGCCCTGCTCTGGTTCTACCTGCTCAGCCTGGCGCTGCTGGCCGGCGCGGTGATCAACTCGCTGCGCCACGAGCTGCACGACACGGGCGAACTCCCCTACACGTAGAAAGGGCCGGGACTGAGCCCGGCCCTTTCTCGATCGGAGTACTGCTAGTTACTACGGACCGTAGACCGTTTCGGTCTGCGTCAGTTCGACGTCGACGTTCTGTCTCGTCTCGTTTTTACCAGCAGCAGAGGGCAGACCGGATTGGCTATTCACCAAGCCGTTGATGCTGATCGGGATGAAGCCGAACAGCGTCAGCACGCAACCGCTCGCACCTGGTGCGGCGAACGCGTTGTCCACCAGCTGACCGCCTTTGAAATGGATGATGTTCGTTTCGCCATCAAACGTAATTTCCGGATTTACGCCGGTAATCGGTTTGTTAGGCGGCGGTGGGCTGGTCGTGCCAAATTGGAGGTTCAGCACGATCGGGTTCGTAACCGATCCGACGTAGCAATTGTTGCCCAGAAGCCCCGACGGGTTGGTCAGGTGGACTTTGATCGGCAGTTTCTTCGGTTCCGTGAAGATGTTTCCGGGAATTCCGGCGATCTCCGTCGTCGCGTAGAGGGTCAGCGCTTCACTGCCGAAGAGTTCCAGCAGCCAGGTGAGCCCGGTCAGACCGACGACCCCACCGGGAACTTTCTGCGGGACCGGCGGGAAGACACCGCCGACGAAGTTGCCGAATTCATCAGCCCCACCGATGAGGTTCATCGGTTTTTCGATCGGGACCGTCTTGCTGCCCATCTGGAAGTGCCCAGATTTGATGTTGACCCGCTGGCAGAAGGCCGCTATGGGCACTTCCGCTTTGCTCGGGCAGCCTTTGAACTGCGTGTAGCCGGGTTTCGGTTCCGCCGCTGAAGCGACAGGCGAGAGAAGAGCCATAGCCGCGACCGCCGCCCCAAGGACGACGAGCAACCTGGCAAAGGTTCTCGACTGGGTCATATATTGCCTCCCATAAACATAGTAGTTTTTGATCTTACAGGAAGATCAATTCGATCCATCTTCTCCGATCGAATCCTCTGAGTCAACCCTGCATGGCCATTTGGCCGCCGTTCCACTTCGGTCGATCGAGCTATTCGGGAGCTCGAGAGCCGTTGCCGAAAAGGGTGCGGTGCAGCTCGTCGAGGAGCCCCGCCGAGAGGCGGCTGTCACCACCGACCCGGACCATTTCCGTATCCAGCTCGATCACCGCGGCGAGCCAGGCGGAGGCCGGGGCTGCGGCCCAGGCCTCGGCATCCCCGTCGAGGTGGACCTCGCAGGAGAGAAGCCGGCCTTTCTCGACGACGGCTTCGACTCCGGTGGGGCTGCCGGCGACGCCCTCCTCCAGCTCGACCGCCAGCGTGCAGGTTCCCGAGAGCTCCCGTGGCAGCTCGAGCAGGGGCAGGGTGAGCAGGAAGGCGGCCTGGACGTCGAGCGCCGCGATCGGCGCCGTGTCGTCGAGCGGATGGCGCAGCTCCTGGCGCGCCCCGGCCGCCAGCGGAGCGATCGCCCTCCGCAGCCACTCGGTGGCGCCGAAGCGCTCCCCGTCGCCCTCCTCTCCGAGCGAGACGACGAGACCGGCGCCGAGCATCTCCTCGATCCGTTCCTCGATCGCCTCGCGGTCGAGGACGCCGACCTCCTCGGTTATCTCCGCAATCGTCGACGGCTTCGCCGCGAGCGCATGGACGACGCTCGACGACCAGCCGTTGAGGAGGGCCGAGAGCGCCGGCGCGGCGTCTGGGCCGAGCTCCAGTGGGCCCTCGGGGCACTGGCCCAGCCAGCGTTCGAGCGCTTCGCTGACGAAGATCAGATCCCGCCCGGCCCGTGAGGGCTGCAGCATCGTGTCCTCGTCGATCGCCTCGGGGTCCAGCTCTGGGTCGGCCGGCTCGACCAGGTAGGGGTCGACGATGATCTCGAGCGGCACCGGATCCTCGGGATCGGGCATGTCGGCGTTGCCCAGGACGTCAGCTCCCGTCGCCGCCTCTGCCAGCATCGCCAGCAGCAGGCGGCGCTGCATCGGGATCGCGAGGTAGAGGAGAGTCAGCGCGCCCGCTCGCGCCCTGAAGGCACCCTCCCCGGTGCCGCTTTCAGGTGCGCCGGTCAACGATTCAGGTGACCGGGATGCCGAACAGGGTCTTGTGCAGCCCAGCGACCAGGGCGGCGGCCAGCCACCTGTCGCCGCCGGTGCGGACCAGGTTCACGTCGGGCTTGATCACCGTGTCGAGCCAGTCGCCCGCGGACCCGGCCGCCCAGGCATCGGCGCTGCCGTCGATGCCCGCTTCGCAGGAGACGACGCGTCCCTGCTCGATCCGGGCGATCACGCCAGTCAGCCGGCCGCTCTCGTCGTCCTCGAGGTTGAGCCCCAGCCGGCAGGCGCCGGAGAGCTGCCGCGGCAGCTCGACCAGGGAGAGACTGCAACGGAAGCCGGCGTCGACGTCGAGGGCGTCGATCGGCGTCATCCCCTCCATCGGGTGGCGCCGCTCGAGGCGGGCCGAGGCGATGAGCGGGGCGATGCCGGCGCGCAGCCAGTCGGTGATCGCGTAGATGGGCCCATCGGCGCCGGCGTGCTCCACGATCTGCCCCGCCTCCTGCATCGCGACGAGGCGCCGCTCGAGTGGCGAGCGGCCGAGCCCCTCGACGAGGGCGTGCAGCTCGTCGAAGCTGAGCGGTTCGCGGGCGAGCGCGTGCATCACGGTCGTCGACCACCCCTCGGCCAGGGTGGCGACGGCCTGCTCTGCTTCGCGACTCTCGAACGGCAGCGGCCCATGCGGGGCGCTCTGCAGCCAGCGCTCGACCGCGAAGCCGACGAAGAGCGCTTCCCTGCCGCTGGACGTGACCCGGTACTCGTGGCCGGGGCCGGCGTCGAGCGGATGCTCGATCATCTCCTGCAGGATCCGGCGTTTGACTGGATCTGCTGCCATCAGAAGCAGCTGGGCGCCCGCCCTCATCTTCCCTTTGCTCACGCTGAATTGACCTCCCGTCAGTTCGTGGCAATTGTGTCACTTCGCGATCCTTTTTGGAAACTGGCTGAGTCTTCAGGATGGCGTTGGGCACGATCGCCCGGGCGAGAACGTGCGAGGGCTCAAGCTGTCGGCCCATGCTGTCGAGCTAGTAAGCGAACGTATGAGGGAGCAGCTCAACAGCAACCCGCTCGCGCAGCTCGCCGTGGTCGGCGTGCTGCTCGTTGGCGCAGCCCTCTTCTTCATGTCTTCGAGTGGCGGGGGCGAAGAAGAATCGGCGGGCGCCACCGAAGCCACGGTGAGCGTCGCGGGCACGGAAGCGAGCGGGACCGCAACCGGCGCCACGCCCGGCGAAGCCGTCGAAGGCGCGGTCGAAGCGGCTGGTGATTCACTCTCCTCGACGCTGTCGGCAGCCAACGGGACGGCCGCGACCGCTCCGCCGCTTCCGGCCCGGGTGCTCGACGCTTGGAAGGCCAACCAGACCCTCGTCCTGCTCTTCGTCCGCGATGGTGGCATCGACGATCGCCTGGTGGCGATCTCCACCGCCAGCCTGGCTGGCTTCCGCGACGTCGCCGTCTTCGTCGTCCCCGCCGCCAAGATCTCCCGCTACGCCGCGATCGCCGAGGGCGTCGGCGTCGACCGCGTGCCGGCCCTGGTCGTGGTTCGGCCCAAGAACCTGAAGAAGACGGTGCCTACCGCCTCGGTCAGCTACGGGTTCCAGAGCCCGCAGAGCGTCGCCCAGGCCGTGATCGACGCCGGCTACGAGGGCAAGACGCTCGACTACCACCCGTGAGGTAATGAGCATGGACTCACGGGACTTCCCGAGCCACCTGCGGCCGGTCCCTGATTCCGGTGACTCGACTGCGCCCGCCCTCGATCCAGCGGCCGGGGGCACGCTCGGCCTGACGCCGCCCCAGGTGAGGGGTCGCTCCAGCGGCTTCGTCACCGACGTCCTCGTCGACCTCGGCTACGTCGGCGACGACGTCGCGCGGACGGCGATCGAGGCGGCGCGCACCGCCGGCCGTCCGCCGGAGCGGCTGCTGATCGAGCAGGGCGCGATCACCGCCGACCAGCTCTCCCGCGCGGTCGCCGAGCACTACGGCCTCGACCACGTCGACCTCTCCACCTACCAGGTGGACATGGCGGCGGCCAACCTGATCTCGGTCAACACGGCGCGCCGCTACCGGGCCCTGCCCGTCGGCTTCGTCGACAAAGAGACGCTGCTGGTGGCGATGGCGGACCCGACCAACGTCCTTGCCGTCGACGACATCCAGATCGCGACGGCGCTCGACTGTCGCGTCGCGGTCGCCGCCGAGGAAGACATCGAGGCGCTGATCGGCCGCCTCAACACGCTGCAGAGCGCCGTCAGCGAGGCGGTCACCGAAGGCGAGGCGGAGGCCGAAGAGGGCGAGCTGGCCGAGGTCGCAGACATGGAAGTCAGCGCCGAGGACGCGCCGGTGATCAAGCTCGTCTACAGCATCCTCGGCCAGGCGGTGGGCGAGGGCGCCTCCGACGTCCACTTCGAGCCCGGCGAGGACGAGATGCGGGTCCGCTTCCGGATCGACGGCGTGCTGCGCGAGGCGGCGCACGTGCCCAAGCGGATGATCAACGCGGTCGTCTCGCGGGTGAAGATCATGAGCGACCTCAACATCGCCGAGAAGCGGGTGCCGCAGGACGGCCGCGTCAGCGTCACGGTCGAGGAGCGCCGGGTCGACCTGCGTATCACCACCCTGCCGACGCAGCGTGGGGAGGGGGCGACGATCCGCATCCTCGACAAGGAGAACGCGCAGCGCTCGCTCGACGAGCTCGGCATGGACGGCGGCGGGCGGGAGCGCTTCGAGCACGCCTTCAAACAGTCCTACGGCGCGGTGCTCGTCACCGGTCCGACCGGCTCGGGCAAGAGCACGACCCTCTACGCGGCGCTGCAGGAGCTGAACGAAGTCGAGAAGAACATCATCACGATCGAGGACCCGGTCGAGTACCGGCTGGGGGGCGTCAACCAGATCAACGTCAACCGCAAGGCGGGGCTCGACTTCGCCACCGGCCTGCGCTCGATCCTGCGTGCCGACCCAGACATCGTGATGGTCGGCGAGATCCGCGACGGCGAGACCGCCCGGATCGCGATCGAGGCGGCGCTGACCGGCCACATGATGTTGACCACGCTGCATACCAACGATGCCCCCGGCGCGATCACCCGCCTGACCAAGATGGGGATCGAGGCCTTCCTGATCGCCTCAGCCGTCGACTGCGTGGTCGCCCAGCGGCTGGCACGCAAGCTCTGCAGCCACTGCAAGCGGCGGGCGATCGTCCCGCCGCAGGCGCTTGCCGAAGCCGACCTCAGGGTTGGGGGGGAGGTCGAGGGCTACGAGCCGGTCGGCTGCTCGCGGTGCAATCAGAGCGGCTACCGCGGCCGGGTCGGGATCTACTCGGTGATGGCGCTGAGCGACAGCCTCAAGGAGATGATCGTCGCCCAGGCGCCCGAGGCCGAAATCGCCGCGATCGCCCGCGAACAAGGGATGCTGACCCTGCGCGAGGACGGCCTGACCAAGGTCCGCGCCGGCCTGACCAGCCTCGAGGAGGTAGTCCGTGTCAGCGCCTAGGTCTGGCGCCGCTCCGACCCGGGCGCGGGCGCGCCGCGCTGGCCCAGATGAAGGGTTCTAACCCCTATAGGGGCCACAAGGCTTCACTTTGCGGCGGGAGGAGACACCCGGGCTTCAGGAATTCGACGCTGGGGCCGATCTAGGCGTCATGGCCTTCGATTTCGCAGAGGTTCTCCGCCGCATGGTCGAGAGCCGTGCCTCCGACGTGCACCTCACGCCCGGCGCGCCCCCGTCCATGCGCGACAAGGGCAAGATCGTGCCGATGGAGGGCTTTCCCGTGCTTACGGGCCAGGAGACCCGCGAGGTCGTCTACAGCATCCTCAACGACGACCAGCGCAAACGCTTCGAGACCGGCAAGCAGCTCGACTTCGCCTACGCAATCCCCGGCGTCGCCCGCTTCCGCGTCAACTGCTTCTTCCAGCGCGGCTCGGTCAGCGCTGCGTTCCGTCTCGTGCCGCAGGACATCCCCAGCCTCGACTCGCTCAAAGTGCCGCAGATCCTGCGCGAGTTGTGTGCCAAACCGCGTGGCTTCGTCCTCGTCACCGGTCCCACCGGCTCGGGCAAGAGCACGACCCTGGCGGCGATGATCGACGTGATCAACTCCGAGAACCAGGACCACATCCTGACGATCGAGGATCCGATCGAGTTCCTGCACCAGCACAAACGCTCGATCGTCAACCAGCGTGAGGTCGGCTCCGACGCGCCCGACTTCGCCCTCGGTCTGCGCGCCGCGTTGCGCGAGGACCCCGACGTGATCCTGGTCGGTGAGATGCGCGACCTGGAGACGATCTCCACCGCCCTGACCGCGGCCGAGACCGGCCACCTCGTCTTCGCCACCCTGCACACCCAGTCGACCGCGCAGACGGTCGACCGCATTATCGACGTCTTCCCGCCCCAGCAGCAGGGCCAGGTGCGGACGCAGCTCTCGATCGCGCTGCAGGGCATCGTCACCCAGCAGCTGCTGCCCACCGCCGACGGGACGGGCCGCGTCGTCGCCACCGAGGTGCTGGTGCCGACGCCGGCGATCCGCAACCTGATCCGCGAGGGCAAGACGCACCAGATCTACGCCGCCGTGCAGACCTCGGGCGCGGTCGGCATGCAGACGATGGACGCCGACCTGGCGCGGCTGGTGCGGGCGGGGACGATCACCCGCTCGCTGGCCGAACAGCGCGCCTCGGTTCCGGAGGAGCTCAAACGGCTGCTCGGCGGGGCCGCACCGGTGCAGCCGGCAGCGATGCAGGGCGATGGGTTCCCGCAGGCCGCTCAGGCAACCGCCCCGCCACCACCCGCCTACACCTCGGGGGCGTAATCGATGGCGGGCGCCAGCACCTTCGCCTTCCGTGCGATGGACGTCGCCGGGGCCGCCAGCTCCGGCGAGCTCGAGGCCGATTCCAAGGCGCAGGTCATGGACCAGCTGCGCCAGCGCGGCCTGATCGTCCTCGACGTCAGCGAGAAGAAAGCGCCGTTCGCGATCGAGGATCTGTTCAAACGCTTCCAGTCGGTCGACGTGCGCGAGCTCGCTGTCTTCTCGCGACAGTTCGCGACCCTGGTCGCCTCGGGGATGCCGATGCTGCGTACCCTGCACACGCTCGAGGAACAGACGCAGGACGACAAGATCAAGGTAGCCGTAGCGGGAGTGCGGGCCGACGTCGAGGCGGGCAGCACCCTGGAGCAGGCGATGGAGCGCCACCCAGATGTCTTCGACCGCCTCTACCGGGCGATGGTCCGCTCCGGCGAGGAATCGGGACGCCTGGAGGAATCGCTCGACCGGGTCGCCTACCAGGTGGAGAAAGCCGACGCGCTGAGGCGTCAGGTGAAATCGGCGATGATGTACCCGCTGTTGGTCTTCGGCTTCGCGGTGGTCGCGCTGGTTGCCATCGTCGCCTTCGTCATCCCGGTGTTCGCGGGCATCTTCGAAGAACTGGCGGAAGAAAACCCGGAGGAAGGCGCGTCGCTGCCGATCCCGACCCAGATGTGCGTGACCGCTTCAGACGCGATCACCGGCTACTGGTTCATCATCATCCCGGTGGTTGTCGGGCTTGCCGTCGGCTTCATCCAGTTCAAGAAGACCGACCGCGGCAAGGAGATCTGGGACCGGTTCAAACTGCGGATCCCGTTCCAGATCGGCGACGTGATCCAGAAAATCGCCCTGGCCCGCTGGTCGCGAACCTTCTCCGGCTCGGTCTCGGCTGGCGTGCCGATGCTGCAGTCGATCAAGCTGACCGGCGAAACCGCCGGCAACATCGTCCTCGAGCAGTCGATGGAAGACCTCTACGCGGCGGCCAAGCGGGGTGGCTCGCTGGCGGCGCCGATCCAGCGCAACCCGATCTTCCCGCCGATGGTCGGCCACATGGTCGCGGTCGGCGAGGAAACCGGCCAGCTGGAAAACATGCTGGCCAAAGTCGCCGACTTCTACGAGACCGAGGTCGACGCAAAGATCAAAGCGCTTACGTCGCTGATCGAGCCGTTGATGATCGTCTTCGTCGGCGGCATGGTCGGCTTCATCGTGATCTCGATGTACCTGCCGATCTTCAGTCTCTACGACAAGATCGGCTAGGCCCTGGGCCGTAGGCGGCATGCTGGCCAGAGTGCCTGCCTTAACGCTGGAAACGCAAACCAGCGTGTTCATATATTGACCTAGGAAACCTTGAGTAACTAGGTTAGCTTTACTGCAAGCAGGGTTGGGAGGCCCGGTGTGGCGGAGAGCGAGGGAGCCAAAGAGGAAGGGGCAAAAGGGTCGCCTTGGGCCGATCTGCTGAGCGCTGCGGGCAAACAGCTGATGCCCGTCCTGCTCACCGCCGGCAGCCTGATCGGCTTCGTCGCATTCGCCGGTGGGGTGATCGTCTGGACGCGGTTCTCGGCCGCCAAAGTCCCGCCCGACCAGGCCGTTAACGCGGTGCCCCGGGATGAACTCGTGGCGATCGGCTCGGCGCTGCTGTTGCTCTTCGGCTTCTTCGGCGTGCTCGCCTTACTCGGCGCCTTCCTGATCGACCGGCGGGCGCGGGCCACTCCCGGCATGGCGCGCGGCCTGCTTGTCGTCTTCCTCATCGAGGCGGTCACGGCCGTGGTCATCTTCGAGGGTCCCTCGGTGGTGGAAACGATCGCGGCGGCGGAGCTGATTGCCCTCCCGGTTCTGGCGGCGCTCTGGGCGACGTTCTCCAAGCGCTTCGTCAGCCTCGAAGACGACCTGCCGACGCGGGAGGGCGTAGAGCGACCGGGCCCGCGAAGGCACGAGATGTTCCTGCTGCCGGGAGCCGTCTCCTGGCCGTTGCCGGGACCGGCGCCTGTGCCGTCGGGTAAAGAGGTGGCCAAGCGCGCCCTGCTCTTGCTGGGCCCGATCCTGGTTGCCCTGGCCGGCATCATCGTCGCCGCGGTGATGGTTCTCTGCGACGCCGAGGCGCTCTTGCTGCTGGTCGGGATGACCGTGAGCATCGTCGCCTTCCTGGGCTTCGCTGTCCGTCTTTCGTGGGACGAAGCCTGGCTGATGCGGGACGCGATCAGGATCGAACGCTCCAGGGCAAGGGAGCAGGACGAGGAGCGAGCGACTGCGCGCGCGGCGGGCAATCCGATCGACACCGCCTACCACGAGCTGCGCGAACGGCGGGGAGGCGAGGATCGGTGGCGGCTGCTGAACGAAAGGCCAGAACGGCTGGTGGTGAAGGGATCTGGCGCGATCGTGATGCTCATCTTGCTGCTGGCGGCGATCGGGCTGACCTCGTGGCGGCTGGAAGCGGGCTGGATCGCGATCTCGATCATCGCCGCGGCGCTGCTCTTCGCGGCGCTCTGGCGCATCGCAACCCTCTCCGCAGAGCGGGTGATCTGGTACGGCGTGGCGATCTTCCTCTCGGTGCCGCTCTTCGGCACCCTGACCGCGATGGCACGCAACGTCGAAGACCCGCAGGTGCAGCCGATGGCGCTGATCCGCACCAGCGATGGCCCCGACGAAGCGATCCAGGGCCTCTACGTCACCGAAGCCGACGAACGCGTCTACTTCGCCTCGGTTGCGACCGAAGGCTGCACCGAGGACCTGACGGCTCATAGTGGACGGCTCGAGTGGGTGCCGAAATCCGAAGTGGTGGCGATGTCGGTTGGCCCGTTGCAGGACATCGACGACGCCGCCGGCACCGCCCTCGAAATGGCCTACGCGCTGACGCCCGCCGCCGAGACCCCGACCGGGGCCGAATCCAGCTTCACGGCGGGAGAGCTGGAGGCTGCCGACAGCGAAGAGCAGGTATCGCTCCAGCCGGCGGCCAAGCGGTTGGAAGACACCGGCCCGGCCGTGCGGCCTTTCTACGGCTCCGGTCTCGGCCTTGCCCCGGAAAACGCCTCCCCGGGAGACAGGGTCACCCTGACGATGAACGCCCCCAACGAGCACGACGGCGTGCGTGGCTTCGGCCGCACCCGTGAAGGACGCACGGTTCGGGTCGGTGGCGTGCGAGCCACCATCCTCAAGGAGTACGCCCACCGCGCCGACACCGCCGAGTACCTCGAAACCCAGCAGGGGCAATTGCTGCTGCTCGAAAAGGGCGGGCCGTACGAAAGGTCCGGCGGGCGGTTCATCCAGGTCGGCGAGCTCGATCCCGATAGCGAAGAGGAGCTCTTCCTCAAGCTGGTCGACCCCAAGGCGCTCTCGGTCGGTGCGCAGACAATGGGCGAGAAGGAAGGCGAGGAGGGGGACGCGCCGGGCATCTACCTGCGGATCGAGCGGGGCGACGGCACCGCGCCCACCCTCGCCAACCCTGGGCAGGCTGTGTTCCTCGCCGGCCCGGTGGACGGCGCCGGCGCGGCCGGGGCTCCGATCGAGACTCGCTTCTACCCTCGGGCCAAAGCGCAGGCCTGGCACGAACGCCGAATCAGCTTCGTGGTGCCGGAGAACGCGTCGAGCGGCGCGGTGACCGTCGAGTGCACCCAGCTCGCCGGCCAGCCGCTGCTGCGCGTCGCCCACGCCCCCGAAGCCAGGATCTCGGTCCGGATGGAAGCGCGGTCCAGCCGGGTCAGCTTCGACGGCAGCCGCTCCAGCGACGCTGACGGGGAACGGATCTCACAGCGCTGGAACATCGCCGGCCTGCGGACTGGCAACCGGTCCGAGATGGCGGTCGACCTGCCGCCCCGCCCACAGCCCTACACCGTGCGCATGACGGTCACCGACAGCAGCGGTCGCGCCAGCGTCGCCGAGATCCAGCTACTGCGCCTGCCTGCCTCCCTGTTCGCGGTCGACGAGTACAAGCTCGGCAACGAGCCCGTACTGGAGGAGGTTCGCGGGACGCTGGAAGAAGCGGTGCAGGATCGGCTGCCGGCGGCGATCGAGATTGCAGGCCATGCCGACGACCCGGGTACGCCTCGGCACAACGTCCACCTCTCTCTGCGCCGGGCCGAGGCAGTGCGCGAGTTCCTCCTCCACGACCCCCAGGTCAGCGTCGAGGGCGGTGCCAGGATTCAGGTGAGGACGCTCGCATACGGAGAGGGATGCCCGACCGACCCGCGCCCTGGCCTCAACCGACGCAACCGCCGGGTCGACGTCTTCGTGGTCGACCACGGGGTGACCATCGAGCCTCCGGCCAGCTGCCATCCTCGTCGCTTGCAGAGCACCAAGTGGAGGTTGCCGGCCGTCGCGCCGAACGACGTCGTCGGGCCCGGCGACTGAGGGTCTACGGCTTATCCCGTAGGTCGTCGGTCCGCCCGCGGCGGTGCGCCTGACTTTTTGCCGGATGAAGCCCAAATTTCGGGGATTTAGGGATCTGGGTGGTGGTCGATTAGGGGTCTGTGATGAATCTGCCAGCGCTTCGGTGCAAAAGGCAAACTCGCTGTGAGGCGGGGGCGCAAAGCTTGCGGGGCTCCTTTGCGGGAGCCGGCCGGGCTACCACCGGGGTCGACAGACACCACGTGGCTTCAAGCGACGGGGCTCTGGCGCAAACGATTAGGACCATAGGAGGTCACTAATGTTTCTCCAGAATCTCCGGGCCAAGATGAGCGCCCGGCTTAGTGGTGATCGAGAGGCTGGCTTCACGCTGATCGAGCTTCTCGTCGTCATGTTGATCCTCGGCATCCTCGCCGCGATCGCCATCCCCGCATTCTTCAACCAGCGGGACAAGGCCAACGACGCTCAGGCGAAGGCCGCGGCTCGTACCGCGCAGACCGCGATCGAGACCTACGCGACCGAGCACGGTGGCAGTTACGCCGGCGCGGACGCGGATGCTCTGATCGCGATCGAGCCGACGCTGGTCAAAACCGGCGACAACGCGATCTCTGTCACCAATCCCACCGCGACCGGCTACACCGTCACGTCCACCTCGAGTAAAAGCCACGCATTCAGCATCACGCGAGCTGGTGGAGTCGTGACCTTCCCGTGTACCCCCAAAGGTGGCGGGTGTACGAATACGGCCGACTGGAGCGAATAGCCGCTCCGTCTGAATCAGAGCTAGCCAACTCAATGGCTAGTGACTCAAGAAAGGGCGGGCCTTCGGGCTCGCCCTTTCTTATGGGTCAAACGTCCACTCCAATCCCCGCGCGTGGCTTTAGAAGCCGCCCTCGTCTGCCGATACGCAACGAGTGCGCCGCGTCGTCGAGCGAATAGAAGAGGAGTCCGGCAGCATCCTGGTCGAGGTGATGGTCAGCGCGATCGTGATCACGATCACCGCGATCGGCGTCTTCAGTGCCTTCGACGCTGCGACCCGGACGACCGCGAACGAGCGGCACGGGGCGCGGGCGCACCGCTTGGTTCAGGCCGATCTGGCGCGGATGCGGACGATGCGGATCTCCGATCTTTCGCCCTTCTTCGAGGAAACCCGCGAGCTGACCGTCGGTGGCCTCGACTACACGGTCGAATCCGACGCCACCTTCATCAGCCAGGCGACCGGGACCGACACCTGCGACGAGGACGGCGCCTCGGCCGACTACATCCGCATCCGCTCGACCGTGCGATGGGGGCAGAAAGGCGACCGGCAGGTGGCCTCCGCCGAGAGCGTCGTCACGCCGCCCAACAGCACCGCGGCAGCGGAAAGCGGCGGACTGATCGTCGAGGTCGTCAACGCCAGAGACGAAGCGGTGACGGGGGTGCCGATCAGCGGCGACGGGCCGACGCCGTTCAGTCGTGAGACCGGCGAAAACGGCTGTGCCGTCTTCGGCAACCTGCTCGAGGGCGAATACAAAGTGAGCGTTACGGCGCCCGGTTGGGTCGATCGCAACGGTCTGGCTCCCAAAGAACAGGTGACGAGCGTCGTCGCCGAGGGGACCAACACCGTCGTCTTTCAGTACGACGAACCGGGGAAGATCGAAGCGAGCTTTGTCGCCCGCCTTGCGAGCGAAACCGCGGAACCGACGCCGGCTGGCGCCCAGGCCATCGCCGTCTTCAACTCCGGGATGACCGAAGCGCGGGCGTTCAAAGCGGTCGCACCGGCGGCCGAACCGCTGCAGACGGTGATTCCAGCCACCAAACTGTTCCCCTTCGTCTCCCCCTACTCCGTCTACGCGGGGGCCTGCGAACTCAACAACCCCGATCCGACCGGGGAAGCGCCCTCGGAAGCGCTCGCCGACGTCGAAGTCCCACCGGGCGAAGCGGAACCGGTGAAAGTCACGGTCGAACTGCCCGTCCTGCGGCTGAAGGTCTACAAAGGAACGAGCGGTAGCCCGGGCTCGGTCGCGACCGACGCGAAGGTGACGCTCAAAGACACCGCCTGCCCGTCGGCTGGCCTGGGGACGCGCAAACTCACGGTTCCCGCGACTGGCGAACTCTTCGTCCCTCTCCACTACAGCCGCAAAAAAGGCTCCGGCTCATCGGCGATCGGCGGCTATGCGTTCTGCGCCTCGGGAACCTCCACCAGCAGCAAACGGAAAACGACCCTTACGAACCTGAACGTCCCCACGACGGCGGGCAAAATCGAGGCGGGCGCCGCGCTGAACGTCTACCTGCGGGACGCGTCGACGGGGAGTGATTGCTGGTGAGCGACGAGCGCGGCTACACGCTGATCGAGCTGCTCGTCGGCACGATGGTCGCGATGGTCGTGTTCGGCGCGATCCTCACCGTGATTCAGGTCTCAGTCAGGGTCCAGGCCGACAACGCCCAGCGGGTCGCGATCAACCAGCGTGGCCGGCCGGCGATGACGAGGATCATCGAGCGCCTGCACGCGTCGTGCATGGCACCGGGGCTGGCGCCGGTCCAGGTTGGCAGCGGCGACAGCACGATGGTGCTGCTCTCGAAGCCCGGTTCTGACGTTGCCCCCATGCCCGACCGTTACCTGATCGGGCTCAGCGGCGACACCCTGATCGAGGAAGATTTCCCTGCGATCGGGGGGGAAGCACCGGAATGGACCTTCGCCACCAAACCCGACTCCTACTTCGAGATCGTTGACGGCGTCGAGCAGGCGCGCCTCGGCAAACCGGCCGCGCCGACGCCGCTCTTCCGCTACTACGCCTACGAAGACGCGAACGACGACGGCAAAGTCGAAACCGTGCTGCTCGATACGCCGCTCGACGAAGAAGCGGCCGCGCGCGCCGTCCAGGTCAACATCGCCTTCAAGGTAACGGCGCGCAGCGGCTCCGAGGACGACGCCGACGGCTCGATCACGCTGACCGACTCGGCGACGCTGCGGATCGAACCGGCCTCCGAGGACAGCGCCCAGGTGAACCTGCCATGCGTCTGATCGCAGCGATACGCCGCCGTCTACGCGTCGCCGCCCGCGCCGAGGACGGCTACGTGATGGTCGCCGCCGTGGGCGCCGTGACTGTGCTCGTCACCCTCAGCGCGGTCACGCTTGCGGCGAGCACCGGCGATCTAAATTTGACCAGGAACGACCTCGACCGCAAGCGCGCCTTCGCCGCCGCGCAGGCGGGCGTCGCCGAGTACTCGTTCCACCTCAACCACGACAACAGCTACTGGGCGAACTGCACCGAGGTTCCCGAGCCCAGCGCCGTGAACCAGGTCGGGTCGACCGAAAAACGGCGCAAACTCTCCGGCGGCGCCGGTGGCGAATACGCGATTGAGGTGCTGCCGGCGACCGGCTACGAGGAATGCGACCCGGACGACCCGGTCGACACGATGCTCGAGCAGAGTGGCGCCGCCAGCGGCACCTTCCGCATCCGCGCGACCGGTTTCGCCGGAAAGGCAAAGGTCTCGCTCGTCGCCGCCTACAAGCGCTCGAGCCTGCTCGACTATATCTACTTCACCCAGTTCGAGACCCTGGACCCCGTGACCTACGGGGACAAAGACACGATCGCGCACGCCAACACCCAGTGCGCGAAATTCCGCCGCGAGGGCAGGGAGAGCGTCAATCTCACCGACTACGGCAAACCGTGCGTCCGCATCGTCTTCGTCAGCGGCGACAAAATAAACGGGCCGCTGCACACCAATGATGACCTGGCGATCTGTGGGACGCCCCAGTTCGGCCGCTCGTCAAACGATGTGATCGAGGTCAGCGCCCCCCCCGTGGGCTGGTTCGACGCCAAATGCTCGGGCTATGGGACGGGGGCGCCGAAATTCCTCGGCCCCTTCGTGACGACGGCGCCGGTCCTCACCCCGCCGGCGACCAACGGCAAACTGAAAACGATCGCCGGCGCCAGCTACACCTTCTCCTGCCAGACGACGATCAAACTCGCCGGCAGCTGGATGTACGTGACGACGAGGACCCTCTCGAATCAAAAAATGGCCTACCCGCCGAGTGGCGTGCTCTATGTGGCGAACGGGTCCTGCCCCGACAACGGCAGCCAGAAATGGTCCTCGTGCTCCTCCGCCTACTCGCCTTTCACGGCGACCTACCCGTCCGGGTCGGACTGCGGCACCGTGCGCGTCTACGGCAATTACTCGAGCTCGCTGACGATCGCGGCCGATAACGACATCATCGTCATGAATGACATCGAACGCGAAGGCGAGGCGATGCTCGGCCTGATCGCGAACAACTTCGTCCGCGTCTGGCGCCCTTACCCGAACCAGGAAGAGGCCGGCGACTGCGGTTCGAGCAGCGGCAGCGAAGCGAACCAAAACCTACAGATCGATGCCGCGATCCTCGCCCTCCAGCACTCCTTTATCGTCGATCATTACGACTGCGGCAGCAGCCTCGGCGACCTCGAGGTGAACGGCGCGATCTCGCAGAAATTCCGCGGCACGGTCGGCACTACCGGCGGCACCGGCTACATCAAGGACTACAACTACGACGATCGCCTGCGCTATATGGAGCCGCCCAACTTCCTCGATCCGGTGCAGCCTTCGTGGCACATCCAGCGCGAGACGCTGGACTTCCCCGACGTCTTCGGCTAGCGCGCTCCCCCTCTGAGCGCGCCGCTGCCCGATTCAAGGGTCGGCCGCGCCGCGCCGATCCCATCCCGTGCAGATGGCGGCGATAGCTACTTTCGGGTTCATCGGCGGTGCGGTGGCCGGCAGTTTCCTCAGCGTGGTCGCCCACCGCGTGCCCCGCGGCGAATCGATCGTAGGGCCACGCTCGCGCTGTGCGGGCTGCAGCGCCCAGATCGCCGCCTACGACAACATCCCGATCGTCTCCTGGCTGATGCTGCGCGGTCGCTGCCGTCACTGTGGAGAGCGGATCTCAGCGCGCTACCCGCTGATCGAGCTTGCGACCGGGCTGCTCTTCGCCGTCACCGTCCTGGTTCTGCATGGCGAAACGGCGCAGCTCGTCCTCGGCCTCGCCTTCGTCGCCATGCTGGCTGCGATCACGCTGACCGACCTCGAGCTGCGGCTGATCCCGAACAAGATCCTGCTCGTCTCCGCTGTTGCCGGCGTTGCTCTAGCGGCGGTGCTCGACCCGGCGAGCCTGCCCGAACGGGCGATCGCCGCCGCTGCTGCCGGCGGCCTGCTGTTGGCGACCGCCCTCGCCTACCCGCGCGGCATGGGGTTGGGGGACGTGAAGCTCGCTGCCGTAATGGGCCTCTACCTGGGTCGGTCGGTTGCGCCTGCTCTGCTCGTTGCCCTGCTGGCCGGTTCGCTGGTCGGCCTGGCGATGATCGCCCGCCACGGAGCCGCGGCCCGCAAGCAGGCGATCCCCTTCGGCCCTTTCCTCGCCCTCGGCGGCGTGGTCGGCCTGCTGGCGGGCGAAGAGCTGGTCGACTGGTACCTGTCGACGTTCTGAGTGGCGATCGGGCCTAGCGGGTCCGTCCAAGTTCTCCTATAACTGAGTACTTGCAAGGCGAAAGGTTTGCCGCCTTCCTGTCGATTCATGTCGGGCGTGCCTTCCTTCACCCTGACCAAGAAGCAGACCGGCGGGATCGTCGGCCTCGACATCGAGGCCGGCAGCATCGCCGCGGCCGAAGTCGCCGTCAACGGCTCCGCACAGGTCACTGCGTCCGCGATCGGCTCGCTCGACCCCGGCGCCTTCCACGAGGGCGAGGTCCTCGACACAAACCGCCTCTCGGCGGCGCTCAAGGAGCTCTTCACCGAACATAAGCTCAGCAAGCGGGTCAGGCTCGGCATCGCCAACCAGAAGGTCGTCGTCCGCACGATTCGCCTGCCGGCGATCGAGGATCCCAAGGAGATGGAGGCCGCAGTTCGCTTCCAGGCCCAGGAGCAGATCCCGATGCCGCTCGACCAGGCGGTTCTGGAGCACCAGGTGGTCGGTGGCGTAGCTGCTCAAGAGGGTGGCTCCGCACAGATCGACGTGGTTGTGGTTGCCGCCCGCCGTGACATGGTCGCCTCCTTCGTCGAGCCACTCCGACGCGCCGGTCTCGAACCGGTCGGGGTCGACCTCTCCGCCTTCGGGATGATCCGCGCTCTCGCCGGCAGCGGCGATCTGGCGCCGTCCGGGCAAGCGGAAGCCGACGGCACCGAGGCTGCCGAGCAGCATCCACCCGGCGCGGTCCTCTACTGCAGCCTCGGCGGCGTCACCAACCTCGCCGTCGCCCGTGGCGATGCCTGTCTCTTCACCCGCGTTTCACACGCCGGCCTGGAGACCATCTCCGCAAGCCTCGTCAGCGTCAGCGGCATCTCTCCCGAGCACGCGGCGCAATGGCTTTCGCACGTCGGCCTCGAAGCCCTCCCCGAGCAGGTCGAGGGGGACGCCGAGACCGTCGCCGCCGCGCGCCGCTCCCTGGAGGACGGTGTGACCGCCGTGATCGATGAGATGCGCCTCTCCCTCGACTACTACGGCGCACAGGAAGGAGCGCTTCCGGTCGAGCGGGTCGTTCTCTGCGGACCGGGCAGCGTTATCCCCGGCCTAGTCGCCCGGATGGAGGCGGCCCTCGGCCTGCCGCTAGCGGCCGCGCGTCCACCCATGCTGGCTGGCTTCGATGAGCCCGCCGCCGCGCGTCTGACCCTTCCCCTCGGCCTCGCCCTGGAGGAGTAGGCGATGCGCCCGATAAACCTGATCCCGCCGGAGGAACGCCGTGGAGAGAACGCGCCGTTACGCACCGGCCCGCTCGCCTACGTCGTCCTCGGCGCCCTGGTCCTCCTCCTCGTCGGCGTGATCGCACTGGTCCTCGCCGGCAATCAGATCTCCGAACGCGAAACCGAAGTCGCGAAGCTCGAGCGGGAAGACACCAAGGCTGCCGCCAAGGCCCAGCGCCTCGCCGCCTACACCCAGTTCCAGCAGATGAGCGAACAGCGCGTGGCGACGGTCAGCGACCTGGCCGACAGCCGCTTCGACTGGGAGCGGGTGATGCGCGAACTCTCCTTGGTGTTGCCGACCGACGTCTGGCTCACCGGCCTCGTCGCGACCGCCTCCCCCGACGTGAGCGTCGAGGGCGGCGGAGGAGACTCAGCTGGCGCGTCCTTGCGCGCCCAGGTGCCGGGACCGGCGCTGGAGTTGAACGGGTGTGCCGCCGGGCAGGACGCCGTGGCCGGATTCGTTACCGCGCTCAAGGACGTCGACGGCGTCACTCGGGTCGGCGTCCAGTCATCCGAACTCGGCGAAGAAGAGGAAGAAGTGGCGCAATCGACCGAGGTCGGCTCGGATACGGCCGAGAGTGGCGAGGAGTGCCAGACCCGCGCTTTCATCGCCAAATTCGCGGTTGTCGTCGCCTTTGACGCGGCGCCGGTCGCGGCGAGCGCCGAAGAAGCCGAAGCAGCACCGGCGGAATCCGCCGAGACGAGCGCAAGCGGGGAAGCCTCCGAAGGCGCGGAAGGCGAATGAGATGAAGTCGAAACTGAACTCATCCAACACGATCGTGGCCGTCGTCCTCGGCGCGGTCGTGCTCGCGATCGCCTTCTGGATGCTCGCCCTGAGCCCCAAGCGCGAAGAAGCGGCGAAACTCGACAAGCAGGTCGAACAGGTCGAAGCGTCGCTCTCTCAGCACGAAGCCGAAATCGCCGCGGGCGAAGAAGCGCGCAAGGACTTCGCCAACGACTACCAGCGCCTCGTCGTCCTCGGCAAGGCGGTTCCGGGCGACGACGACACGGCCTCCCTGCTGGTGCAGGTCAACCACATCGCCGACGGGGCGGGGGTCCGTTTCAGCAACCTGACCCTCTCCGCCGAGGGTGACTCGGGGGCGACCGAAGAAGTCACGCCCGCGACCTCCGCGGGCGAAGCGATCTCGCCGACCGAGGCTGCCGCTGCGACGATGCCCCTCGGGGCGGGGATCGGCCCGGCCGGCCTCGCCGTGATGCCCTACACCCTCACCTTCGAGGGCAGCTTCTTCAAGGTCGCGGACTTCATCAAGGGGTTGGACTCTCTCGTGGCGACCCAGGCGGAAGAGGTTGCCGTCGACGGGCGCCTGTTGACTGTCAACGGCTTCGCCTTGCAAGCCGCGCCGAAAGCCGGCTTCCCGGCGCTCGAGGCGACCTTCTCCGTCACCACCTATCTGACCCCGCCCGGCGAGGGTGTCACCGGCGGCGCCTCGCCGGAAAGCCCGGGGGCCACTGAAGTGGCGCCGGTCGCCACGACCACGGGAGTTGCGCGATGAACTGGTTGAAGAAGGGCCCCGAGCTGAAACTGCCCAAGCTGAAGAAGCCGAGCCTGAAGCGAGGGGGCGGGGGAGAGGGTGGTTCGAAAGGGCCGAGCATCAAACCGCCGGCCTTCCTCACCGACCTCTACTACGACATGCGTGACCGGCGCCTGCTGCCGGTGATCGCGCTGGTGCTGGTCGCGATCGTCGCTGTTCCGTTCCTGATGGGGTCCGACCCAGAACCGCTGCCCCCGCTCAGCGCGGAAAGCGCTTCGCCCGAATCGGGGACGGCAAGAACCTCCAGCCTCACCGTCGTCGAGGCGACCCCCGGCCTGCGCGACTACCGCAAGCGGTTGAGCGGCCGCTCGGAAACCGACCCGTTCGAGCAGCAATACACCGGACCGGGATCCGCCGCCGGCTCCAGCTCGGAAGGCGGCTCGGACTCGGCGAGCGCTTCCTCTGGCGACTCATCGGGCTCGATTTCGCTCGAAGTCGACGAGGGCGAAAGCGACGAAATCGTCGAAACCGCGCCGAGCCCCGGCTCGGGCTCGGGTGGCGATGGCTCCGGCGGTACCGACCCCGGTGGCGACGGCCGGCGCTTCTACGGCTACCGGCCGAACATCCGCTTCGGCGTCGCCGGCTCGGGCGATCTGATCGTGCATGAACACCTGCCGCTCGGGGAGCTGCTGCCGCAGAAGCAACCGATCCTCGTCTTCGTCGGCGCCTCGGAGAACGGCAACCAGGTCGCCTTCAACCTCACCCGTGAGGTGACGAGCGTTCGCGGGCCGGGCAGGTGCATCGGCGGCAAAGACGACTGCAGTCTGCTCATCCTGCGCGCGGGCCAGGCGGTCGACCTCGCGACCGAAGCGGGGCAGACCTTCCGACTCCAAGTCATTCAGATCGACTTCGTCGAGGTTGAACGGCCCAAGCCCGCGGGCTCCTCCGCGAAGAAGCGGGGCAGCGCCTTCGAGCGCTTCCAAAGCTTCATTAAGTGAAGCCATAGCGCTACACTCGCTGAAGCGAGGCAATTCGTCTTACCGCCCCGCTTCCACGATGAGCGCTGAGAGCAACTCCCGATGTCCCGTTTGCCGCACCGCCGACGTCGTCTGCGGTAAGTGGACCCTCCTCGTCATTCGCGACCTCGCCGAGGGCCGTAGCCGCTTCTGTGAGCTGGAGCGCTCGCTGGAGGGGATCAGTCCCCGCACGCTCTCGCTGCGGCTGCGGGCGCTCGAAGAAGAGGGCATCGTCGCCCGCAACACCTTCCCCGAGGTGCCGCCTCGGGTCGAGTACGCGCTGACCGAGAAGGGCGAAGCGCTGGTGCCGCTGATCGAGGACATGCGCCGCTACGGCAGCCGCTGGCTGCTCGAAGAAGAGACAGAGCCAGTTCCCGCCTAGCCCGGTTACTGCCTGCAAGCCATCGTGCAGGCGCAGGAGCGCCAGGCGTGGGGAGGAAGGCAGGGCCGTGCGCGATCCCCTGCTCAACGAGGCCCTGCGACGGCTGGCTGCCGAGTCGGCCACCCGCCTCACCACGCTCGTCGCCGGTGGCGACCAGATTCCCTTCGACGTGGCGGAGTCGGCCGGCCCCGACGAGGCCTTCTTCCACAGCTACGTCCCCCTGACCGGTCGCTACGTGCGCGAACGGGAGTCGGAGCTGCGCTCGCTGGCGGCGTTCGAGCCCGCCCGCGAAGCCGTATCGCTCTCCGGTGTCGCCGCGCCTTACCTGGAGCAGCGCGGCGAGAGCGTGCCGTCGGAGCCGGGCGAGCGCGCCGCGCACTTCCTGACCATCTTCATCGCCTCCCTCTGGGACGGCTGCACCGAGTTCTCCCTCGACCGCGAGCGGCTCGAGAGCGCCTTGCTCGTGCTCGACGCCGAGACCGGCGACGTGGACGAGGCCGACATCGTCGTCGTGCCGATCGTCGGCCTGCAGATGTCGCAGGCACGGCTGCCGTTGCCGCATGGCATGCAACTGGTGCGGGCCGACAGCTTCGAGGCGCCGATCGAGGCGATGCGCAGCGAGGGCATGGGCCGCGCTGCCTGGGAGCCGCAGTTCCTGGCCATCGCCGAGCAGGGTGAGGATTCGGATAGCGCCGCCGATGCGCTCAACCAGCTGGGCGAGCTGATCAGCGTGATGCGCCTCTTCAAGGGCGGTGGCGTCGGGCTTGGCCCGCACGCCTTCGCGCCCACGGGCGAGGGTCGCTGGCGTCGCCTGGCGACCGGGGCCCCGGCGCCGCGCGATGGTGGCTATCGGCTCGACGAGGACGAGGCAGCAGAGCTGGTCGAGCTTGCCGAGACGCTGGAGGCGCGCCCCGATCCAGCGGGACCACTGGCCTGGGCCGTGCGTCGCTTCGAGCTTGGCTGCGAGCGGCCGTCGACCCTGGAAGGGTTGAGCGATCACCTCCTGGCATTGCGCGCGGTGCTCGACGGGCAGGGCCCGGTCGGCGCCTCGCTGCCGATGCGCGCTGCGGCGTTGATCGCCCACGGCTCCACTGACCGTCTTGCCGCACGTGAGCGGGTCGAAGCTGCGATGGAGCTGGAAAGCGCCCAGATGTCCGGCGCGCCGGTCGGCGACACCGCCGAGCTGGCTGACTGGGTCGAGGATTGCGTGCGCCGCATCCTTCGCGAAGCCGCGCTCGGTGAGCTCGGCGCTGATCTCAACGAGGCCGCCGACGAGACGCTGATCGCCACCGGCCTCGACGCGGGGGACGTCGAGATCGCGGTGACCGCTCAGGAGGTCGAGCCGTCCTGGCCCGCGGCCCCTGTCGGCGCAGGGGACCCACCTCCCCCTGCGGTAGCTGAAGCTTCCTCGGGGGCGGTTCCCCCTACGCCGCCACCCGCGGCAGAGGCGCCTGTAGTCGAAGCTGAAAGCTACGAGGAGGAGGACGAGATGAATCAGGACACCCGCATCCTCGAGCCGGTCCCGGCCGAGCACGAGATCCGGATCACCGCCACCGACTGGCTCGACGAGGTCGAGGTGGAGGAGAGCACGCTCGACTTCCCCGCCGTCGACGCCCACATCGAGGAGCGCGAGCGAATCGACACCCCCCGTGTGCGGCACCTATTCCCAGTGCCAGAGGACGCCGACTGGGAAGTGCGCGAGCTCAAGTACGACCATTACGACCACAGCGCGGGCTAGCTTTGCCTCCACTCCGTGGCCGGTTTAATCAGTGGACGACTCCAATCGGTGTGAATCCGCCGCCTGTGTCTTCGCCTTTGAATGTGATGTCGAGGGCCGCGCTGCCTTCGGCGCTTGTTTTGGCTTCACATAAGCCCAAGCTCTTTTCAACATGAATACCTTTGACCGTGCCTGATACATCGATATGACCAGGTGAGGTTGTGGAGGTCATGTGGAGACCCGTAAAGCCGGCCTGAGCTTTGATCGAAAGTGTGCAAACCCTCACACCTTCGGGGTGTGCTGAAAACGCTTCAATTTGAACTACTTTGCCAGTTGGGCAAACAATATCTGTCGTACTGGTATATGTATCTTTCGCCGTTGTGCTGCCAAAGTGGAGTACGTAGTCGCACCCGTTCATGTTGACTGTAGCCGGTAAAGCGCCTTCTTTATTTCTTGTGCTGCATTCGACATACTGGGCCGAAAGTGTGACTGTGGTGGCACCAGCTGGTAGTGAAGGGTAGGGTAGTTTATTGAGCCTATTACCGGTGTAGGTCACATTCCCACATTCAACTTCGCTTTCGAAGACCGAAAGCATATTTGAGCCTTTCCCACCTGTTTGGGAACCCTGAAGTACCACGGTTCCGTCCAGCGACTGCAATGTCACGGGCCCATCAGATGTGAGCTTGCCTGAGCTTTCCTGATCGCTGATCGAAAGACCTGTGGGCGCACCTGCTGTATTTAGGCCTTCAAACGTGGCGCCAATGTCCATTTGGGTTCCCAGCGATGTCGATGAGCCGCATGCCCCACTCTGTTCGACATGCAGGCCGGAAACGGTCCCGGTAATGAGCAGGTCACCCGCGGATATAGCCGCATGGAGACCGGTGAGTCCAGTCTGCGGTTTAATTGTGAAGGTACAGTATTTGGCAGACTCGGCTTGGCTTAGAAACACTTCCACCTGAATGTGTTTCCCGGCTGGACAAACCATATCTGTGGTGGCTCCGTATGTTTCGCCGCCGCCTGTTGTTTGTCCAATTTTAACTGCATAATCACAGCCGTTCATCGTCACTGTAAATGGAAAAAACCCTAAAGCACAATTTGTATAGTGGGGGGTGACTGTAATTTGCGTCGAGCCGCTGGATATGAATTGATGTGGTGTGGCGGCGTATTGGTGTCCAGTGTAAGTTATGGACTGGCACGAGATACCGGGGAGGCCCGGTAATGTAAGGCTGAAGGTGTTAGAGGTATCGCTAGGTATTGCAAGTTTCCCTTGCTGGGCTGTGCTGGCGGTTGCAGTGAGAGCGCACATTGCCAGGGTCGCGATGAAGACTGCGGCGAGAACTCGCGGGTTGCATACGTGGCAAACCTGTCGAGTGTTACCGAGCGATCGCATAGGGAAATGAATATTAAATCAGAATATCCTGATCATTGTCTCCACCTGGGCGATTTGCTTAGCTGCGCAGTCCTTTACCGGTGGGTGCCGCTTCAGGCCCGGCCGGCGGCAATCGCTTCGCGCTCCTCACTCGAGGCGAAGAGGTAGCGGTTGATCTCGGCGAGGCCGCCGAGGTCGTGGACGTCCTCGTCCAGGTAGGGAACCCGGATCACGCCCTTGGTGCGCAGCTCCGCGGCCAGGTGCTCGATGTTGCGCGCGTCGCGCTCGGCCAGCGCCTGGTAGTCGGCGAAGTTCTCCGCCACTCGGCCCGCAAGCTCCTCGTCGCCGAGCTTCTCGACCAGCGCCGCCCCCAGGTCGCCGCCATCGCCGCGCAGGCGCTCGGCCGGGTAGTGGACCTTGTTGACGATCACGCCGCCGAAGGGCAGCTTCGCCTCGACCAGTTTGCGATGGAAGTAGACCGCCTCGTCGATCGGCTCGCCCTGCGGCCCGCAGACGACGAGGAAGCAGGTGTGGGGATCGGCGAGCAGGCTGTTGACCCGCTTAGCGCGAGCCTGGAAGCCGTCGACCATGCCGCTGAAGGCGTTGAAGAACTCGGCCAGGTCGGCGAGCAGGTCGAAGCCGACGATCCGCTTGAAGACCGAGAGGGCGACCGAGGCGCCCCGCCCAGCCACCCGCGCCGCCAATCCAGTCGGCTTCATGAAGACGCGCAGCGAGCGCCCCTCGATGAACTGCGTCAGTCGTTTCGGCGCGTCGAGGAAGTCGAGCGCGTTGCGGGTGGGCGGCGTGTCGAGGACGAGCAGGTCGAAGCGCCCTTCGGTGTGCAGCTCGAAGAGCTTCTCCATTGCCATGTACTCCTGCGAGCCGGCGAGGGCGCTGGAGATCTGCTGGTAGATGCGGTTGTTCAGGACCCGGTCGCGGGCTTCCTCGTCCGGCGCCTGGCGGGCGACGAGATCGTCGAAGGTCGCCTTGGCGTCGAGCATCATCGCCCACAGCTCGCCCTTCATCTCGATCCCGTGCTGCTCGAACAACACCGGGTCGACCTGGGTTGCTTCGTTGCCCAGCTCGCGCAGGCCGAGCGAGTCGGCGAGCCGCTTCGCCGGGTCGATCGTCAGCACGCATACGCGCAGCCCGCGCGCGGCCATGCCGGTCGCGATCGCCGCCGAGGTGGTCGTCTTGCCGACCCCGCCCGAGCCGGCGCAGATGCAGATGTCCTTGCCTTCGAGGATCTCGCCGACGGCGGGCATCAGCCGAGCCTCCGCGCCAGCGTCTGCGCGGCCTCGACGCCGAGCTCGGGCTCGAAGAGGAAGGGCAGGGACTTGACCGGCGCCTCGACCCGGCGCCGCAGGCGGGCGAGCTGGGCGCGCTGCGAGCGGGCGCGGCCGTGCTCGGAGGTCGCCGCGCGCGCGGCTGCGCGCACGATCCCGTTCTCGCCGGCCGCCAGCTCGGCGAGCCGCTCGGCCTCGTCCTTGGAGAAGCGCTCCGGATAGAGGCCGTTGAGGTAGACGCGATCGACGGCGACGCCGACCTCCGAGCGCAGCTCCTGCTCCAAGGCCGCCGTCTCGTTCACCGGCATCTCCTCCGGCAGGGCGACGATCGCCGTGCCGGTGTGCTCGTGGTCTGTGATCAGGCGGTCGAGCTGCTGGGCTTGGGAGTGGATCGGCCCGACCCGGGCGATCGAGGCGAAGGTGCGCGGCGTCTGCAGGAAGCCGATCCCGTGACCGGTTGCGGGCGCGTCGACGATCACCAGGTCGTACTTGCGGCCGCTCTTCACCTTGCGGTCGAGCTGGGCCAGCTCCCAGATCTTGCCGATCGTGACCAGCTCCTTGAGGCCGGGGGTGGCGGCGGCGAGGTAGGAGAAGATCCGGCTGCGGAAGAGCATGTCGCGCATCGCGCGGACCTTGAGCTGCAGCAGCACGTACTCGCGCATCGACTCGTCGGGGTCGATCGAGATCGACCAGAGGTTCTCCGCCATCTCGACCTCGTGGAAGCCGACTTCGGTGTGCTCGAAGATCCGCGAGGCGTTCTCCTGCGAGGAGACCTCGCAGACGATCGTGCGCTTTCCGGCTTCGGCGGCGCGGAGCCCCAGCGCGACCGCGACGGTGGTCTTGCCGACTCCTCCCTTGCCGGTCACGAAGACCAATCGCTTGTCGAGTAATTCTGGGATTGGGGTGATTCCTAGCAATTTCCGGCGCCGGCAGGAAAAACGGGCACCCGTGCGAATACCCGCGCAATGGGATTCCTTAGCCGTAGAAACAAGTCCGCGAAGTCCGCGCCCGCCTCCGTCGAGGTCGAGGAGCATCCGATCGTCGAGGAGTTGCAGGCGATGGAGGAGGCAGTGCCCGAGCGTGCGAGGGACGATGAGGGGCAGACCCCCTGGCCCGCGGGTCCTGTCGGCGCAGGGGACCCACCTCCCCCTGCGGTAGCTAAAGCTTCCTCGGGGGAGGTCCCCCCTACGCCGCCACCCGCGGCAGAGACGCATGAGGGCACCGTTCCGGCGCATGAGGAGGCCGCCCCGTCCATCTCTGTTGAAGCTGAGAGGGATGAGGCGCCGGAGGAGGATTCGGGGCCCGAAAGATTTATGCCCAGAGACTTGATTGCGCCCAGCCGCCACGAAGCCGTCGTGGAAGAGCCGGTGGCTGATGTGCCGACGAAGCACGCGGAGGTCATTGCCTTTGCCAACCAGAAGGGTGGGGTGGCTAAGACGACGACGACGCTGAACCTTGCCGTGGCCTTTGCCGAGTCCGGGCACCGGGTGCTCTGCATCGACCTCGATCCGCAGGGCAACCTGACGATGAGCCAGGGGATCGATCCCGACAAGGTCGAGAAGAGCCTCTACGACGTGCTCGTCAACGACATGCCGATCAGCGAGATCATCCAGCACCGCGAGATCGACATCGCCGTCTCCTCGATCGACTTGGCGGGCGCGGAGATCGCGATGAGCACCAAGATCGGCCGCGAGCGCTCGCTGGAGAAGGCGCTGAAAGAGGTCATCGCCGATTACGACTTCGTCTGCATCGACACGCCGCCCAGCCTCGGGTTGCTGACGATCAACGCGCTGACCGCTGCCAACAAGGTGATCGTCCCCGTTCAGTGCGAGTATTTGTCGATGCGCGGACTGGTCCAGCTCCAGAACACGCTGAAGATGATTCAGGAGAACCTCAACCCCGACGTGCGGATCGAGGGCATCCTGCCGACGATGCTCGACTCACGCACGGTCCATGCCAAGGAGGCGGTGGAGATCCTCGAAGAGAACTTCGGCGACCTCGTCTTCCGCTCACGTATCCGCAAGGCGATCAAATTCGCCGAGGCCCCGGTCAAAGGCGCCAGCGTGCTCAAGTACGATCCGCAAAGCAACGCGGCGGGCTACTATCGAGACTTGGCTGAGGAGGTCTTGGCAAATGAGTCGGCGTAAGCGGGCGAGCATGCGCGAGGGTCCCCTCGCTGACCTCTTTCGCAGTACTTCTGACGAGGCCCCTGCTGATTCGTCCGAGGGTTCGGAGGCGTCGGCCGCGGGTCCTGTCGCGTCAGGGGACCCACCTCCCCCTGCGGTAGCTAAAGCTTCCTCGGGGGAGGTCCCCCCTGTCGCGCCACCCGCGGGCGAGGAGTCTGAATCGTCAGAGGGATCAGGCGATGCAGCTCTCGGGGAGGCGCGGGACGAGGTCTCTACCGGTGAAGCTGGGAGTTCCGAGTCGCCGCCGGAAAGGCTGAAGCGGGTCTTCTCCGAGGAGCCTAAGCCGCGGCATGAACCGCCTTCTGAAACGCCTCGCTATGGGCGCGAGGAACCGGAGTACGAGCCGCCTGGGTCGGGTGAGCCGCATCAGCCTGTTATCCGGGTCGTCGGGGTCGGCGGCGCCGGCGTCAACGCGGTCAACAGGATGGTCGACGCCAACGTTCCCGGGGTCGAGTTCATGGCCGTCAACACCGATCTTCAGTCGCTGCAGCTCTGCGTCGCCGACGTCACCGTCCACATCGGCGAGGAGCAGACGCGCGGCCTCGGCGCTGGCGCGGATCCCACAGTCGGCCACCGCTCGGCCTTCGAGGAGCAGGACAAGATCAAGCGCCTGCTCAAGGGCTCTGACATGGTCTTCGTCGCCGCCGGCGCCGGCGGCGGCACCGGCAGTGGCGCCGCCCCGGTAATCGCCCGCCTCGCCCGCGAGGTCGGGGCGCTCACGGTCGGCATCGTCACCAAGCCGTTCAGCTTCGAGGGCTCGCGCCGCGGCACCCAGGCCGGCAAGGGGATCGAGGAGCTGGCGGCCGAGGTCGACACGCTGATCGTCGTCCCCAACGACCGCCTGCTGGAGGTCCTCGACCAGCACACCTCGATGGTCGAGGCCTTCCAGGTCGCCGACGACGTGCTGCGCCAGGGCGTGCAGGGCATCTCCGACCTGGTCACGCTGCCCGCCTTGATCAACCTCGACTTCGCCGACGTGCGCACGATCATGTCCGACGCCGGCCGGGCGTTGCTCGGGATTGGCATGGGCCACGGCGAGAACCGAGGCCTGCTCGCAGCCGAGAAAGCGATCTCCTCGCCCTTGCTGGAGACCTCGATGGAGGGGGCGCGGGCGATCCTACTCTCGATCACCGGCGGTCCCGATCTCTCCCTGGTCGAAGTGAGCGAGGCGGCGAAGCTGGTCGGCGAGGCCGCCCACCCCGACGCCAACATCATCTTCGGCGCCAACATCGACGAGGAGCTGGGCGACCAGATCTGGGTCACCGTCGTCGCCACCCGCTTCGATGGCCAGACCACGCCGCGCCGGGCGGCCGAGCCGATGATCCGCCGCACCAAAGACACCGGTCGCGGACGGGCGCCGCGCAGCGAGAAGGCCGGCGAGCTGAGCAGTCTCGACGTTCCCGAGTTCCTCCCTGGATAGCTCCGCGTCATGACTGGCGTCGTCGCGGCGGGGCATCCCCTTACCGCCGAGGCGGGGGCCGAGGTTCTGCGCGAGGGCGGCAACGCGGTGGATGCCGCGACCGCGGCGGTGCTCACTTCGTTCGCGGTCGAGAGCCCGCTGACCGGCTTCGGCGCCGGTGGCTTCATGATGGTCAGCTGCGGCGAGGAGACTGCTCTGATCGACTTCTTCGTCGCCGCGCCCGGCAAGGACGGGCTCGAGCGTGGGGTGGAGCTGGTCCCCGTTCCCGTCCACTTCGACGAGGAGACGGTGCAGACGTTCTACGTCGGCCCAGCCTCTTGCGGGGTGCCGGGGACGGCGGCGGGGCTGGAGCTGGCACTGCGGCGCTTCGGCACGCTGCAGCCGGCCGACCTGATCGCCGCGGGCGTGAGGCTCGCCCGGGAGGGGGCGCCGGTCAACGCCGAGCAGGCCTACATCCTCGAGATCCTCTGGCCGATCCACGAGCGCCTGGGGGAGACGCGTGAGCTCTACGCGCCACAGGGGCAGCGGCTGGGCGAGGGTGACGTCTTCCGCTTTCCGGAGCTCGCCGAGGCGCTGGAACGCTTTGGCGCCGAGGGCGCCGAGCCCTTTTACCGCGGCGAGATCGCGGCGGCGCTGAGCAGCTATGTGGTCGAGCACGGTGGCGCCCTGGGCGCCACCGACCTGGCGCAGTACGAGGCGATCGAACGCCGCCCGATCCGGACCCCCTTCCGCGGCGCCGAGGTTCTCACCAATCCCCCTCCTTCCTCGGGCGGGATCCTGATCGCCTACTCACTCGGCCTGCTCGAGCGACTGGGGGAGAGCAGCGGGCCCGAGCAGCTCGTCGCCGCGATGGACGCCGCCAACCGGGCGCGCGGCGAGGAGTTCGCGGAGGGCCTCTACGGCGAGGGCCTGGAGAGCTCGTTGCTCGACCCGCAGCGGCTCGACCTGCGGGCCGGCGACCTGCTCGGCTCGACCACCCACATCTCGGTCCTCGACGGCGACGGGATGTGCGCCAGCGTCACCTGCTCCAACGGCTCTGGATCCGGCGTCCTCGTCCCCGGCACCGGCGTGATCCTCAACAACATGCTCGGCGAGGAGGACCTCAACCCGCTCGGCTTCCACGCGATAGCCCCCGGCCGGCGGGTGCCGTCGATGATGGCGCCGACGGTGGTGCGGCGAGACGGCGAGATCGAGCTTGGCCTCGGCAGTGCCGGCTCCAACCGGATCCGCTCGGCGATCGTGCAGACCGTGGTGCGCGCGGTCGAGCAGGGGATGAGCGCCGGCGAGGCGGTGCGGGCGCCGCGCCTCCATTTCGAGCAGGGCATCGTCCAGGCTGAGCCGGGAATCGACGAGGGGGCGTTGGCGCGGATCGAGGCCCGCGGGCTGCCGGTCCTGCGCCGGCCGCGGATCAACCTCTTCTTCGGCGGCGTGCAGGCGGTGGCCCGCGATCCGTCCAGCGGAGAGGTAAGTGGCGGCGGCGACCCCCGCCGCGGCGGTAGCGTGGCGTTCGCATGACGATCGATTTCGAGGCCGAGGGACTGCTCGAGGACGTCGAGGGGGAGGCGCGGGAAGCGCGCTGCGAGCTACTCGAACGGCTCGCTGCCGAAGGAGTGCCCCTGGAGGAGCTGCGGGAGGCGGTCGAAGGAGGCCGCCTTGCGCTGCTTCCGGTCGAGCGCGCGGTCGCCGGCGGCGGCCCCCGTTACACGCCGCGGGAGGTGGCGGAGATAGCCGGGCTCGATCTCGCAGTCCTGCAGCGGACCAGCGCCGCGCTTGGCGTTCCTTACCCCGATCCGGACGAGCGATCGGTGAGCGAGGTGGACCTGGAAGCGGCGAAACGGGTCAAGGCCTTCTACGACGCGGGTCTGCCGGAAGACGGGATGCTCCAGGTGGCGCGGACCGTGGGAATGGCGACGGCACGGATCGCCGAGGCCAACCGCGACCTGGTCATCCGCACGCTGATGCAGCCCGGCGACACCGAGCGTGACCTGGGCCTTCGCTTCGCCGCCGCAGCCGAGCACATGCTGCCGTTGTTCGAGCCGACCCTCTCCTACGCCTTTCGCGCCCACATGCTGGAGCAGATCCGCCGCGACGTGCTCGGCGCCGGCGAGATCGCCTCCGGCCAGCCAGGTACCGCGACCGACATCTCGGTCTGCTTCGCCGACCTGGTCGGCTTCACCAAGCTGGGGGAGCAGGTCGAGACCGAAGAGCTGGGCCTTATCGCCGGCCGCCTCGACGAGCTCGCGACCTCGGTCGCGGAGCCGCCGGTGCGCCTGGTGAAGCTGATCGGCGACGCGGCGATGCTGGTCTCCACCGACGCCACGGCGATGGTCGAGGCGGCGCTGCGGATGGTCGAGGCAGCCGACGAAGAAGGCGACGAGTTCCCTCGGCTGCGCGCCGGCATCGCCCACGGCTCTGTCCACGTGCAGGCTGGTGACTACTACGGCCGCCCGGTCAACCTGGCCAGCCGCCTGACCGGAATCGCCAAACCAGGCAGCGTCCTGCTCGACGGCGCGGCAAAGGAAGCCGCCGGCGAGGACTTCGACTACTCCTACGCCGGCGAGAAACGCCTCAAGGGCTTCGACTCCCGCGTAAAGCTCCACCGAGCCCGCCGCCCCGAGCCCAAATAGCGCCAACGCCCGGCTCTAGGGGGGCGAATCAGCGCCAGATGAAGCCTTGTACCCCTTATGGAGGACACAAAGCTTCATTTTGCTGGCGAGCTATGGGAGTTGGCCCGCTCTCAGCATGGAGTTGTGACCCGTAGGCAGCTGCTGGACCGTGGGCTGACATCCAAGGCTGTTGCGCATCGGGTCCGGACGGGACGATTGCATCCGCTTCGTAGGGGTGTCTATGCGGTCGGTCGCCCCGACGTCAGCCGGCGTGGCCGCTGGCTGGCTGCGGTGCTGAGCTGTGGGCCGGCGGCTCTGCTGAGTCACCGCAGTGCCGCCGTGCTCTGGGGGCTTGCGAAGCCCTCTCTCGAGGCGGAGATAGAAGTCGTCGTTCCACGCATGGCGGTTCGTAGCCGTTCGGGCATCCGCGTGCATCGTCGCGTGGACTTGGCTCCAGAGCATCGTCGCGAGGTCAGCGGGATTCCAGTGACCGATCCGGTCTCAACGTTGGTCGATCTGGCGTCGTGCGTGGTCGAGTGGCAGGTGGAGCAGGCGATAAACGCAGCGGACCGGCTCGATCTCGTCGATTCCGGGACTTTGCGAGCCACGGTCCCGACGCTTCCGCCGAGACCCGGCATGGCCCGCCTGCGTCGTCTGCTCGGCCTCGATGCGCTTACGGACACGGGCCTCGAGCGCAAGTTCATCGGTCTCGTGCGAGCGGCGGGGCTGCGTCAGCCAGAGACCCAGGTATGGGTGAACGGTTATCGCGTCGACTTCTACTGGCCCGACCTCGGGCTGGTTGTCGAGGCCGACGGTTGGCGCTATCACCGCACTGCGGGGGAGCAGGCAACCGATCACCGCCGTGATCAGACGCACACGAAAGACGGCCTGACGACGTTGCGCTTTGCTGAAAGCCAGATTCGCTACGAACCCAGCCGGGTCAAGGCAACTTTGTCTGCCGTCGCAGCTCGACTGTCCAACGCAAAATGAAGCTTTGTATCCCCTATGAGGGACACAACCCTTCATCTGGCGTCGCTTTGGAGGGGGTCGGCTTGCGGCCGGAGAGCAGGAGGTTGTAGAAGAGCTCGGCTGGGAGGCGGGGCTCTAGGAGGCGGGTGTCGACCTTCTGCAGGGCGATGTAGCTGTTGAAGGCGAAGCGGCGCCAGGCCCAGGAGACGGATTCGGGCTCGGCGGTCGACTCGACCGTGCGCAGGCCCCAGCCCCAGGCATTGGCGAGCAGCTCCTCGCCGCCTACGCGGGGCTGGTCGAAATTGGCCTCCCGCAAGAGGCTGCGCAGGTCGGCGGGGGCGAAGGCATGGACGTCGACCTCGCCCTCTAGCGAGTGGCCGTGCGACTGCTCGGACTCGGGAAGGGCGCGGGGGCTCGCCCCGACAAGGCGGCGCCAGACAGGGGCCGCGACGATCCCGGCGCGCTTCGGCGCCGCCGCGAGGCGATCCCCGTAGCGCGACGGCTCACCGCAGAAGGCGATCGCGCCCCCCGGGCGCAGGATGCGACGGAATTCGGCGAAGGCGCGCTCTAGGTCCGGGATGTGGTGCAGGACGGCGTGGCCGAAGACGAGGTCGAAGCTCTCGTCCTCGAAGGGCAGCTCCTCGGCCTCGGTCACCACGGTCTCCGCTTCGAGCCCCAGCCCCTCCGCCGTTTTCGCGAGGCGCTGCAGCATGCCCGGCGAGATGTCGGTCGCGGTCAGCCGCTCGATCGTCCCCATCTGCAGCAGGTTGAGGGAGAAGTAGCCGGTGCCGGAGCCGATCTCGAGGCTGTCCCCGAAGCGCAGGCCCTCGACGGGCTCGCCCAGCGCCTTGGCCAGCTTCAGCCGCACCTGGCGCTGGCCGGTGGCGCCGAAGTCGATTCCCCACTTGGCGTCGTATTCGTCGGCTGCCGCGTCGTGGTAGCGGGTGTTGACGTCCTTGATGTGGTCCGCGTCGAGCGGGGGCATGGCGGTGGAAGGGGCCGGCATGGCCGGGCACTCTAATTCGGGACGAGGTTAGGCGGCTTATTCGCTGCGCAGTTCGTTGACCAGGCGGACGACCGTCTCGCCCACCGCGTCGAGGCTGCGCGTGGAGATCTTGTCCAGCCCGTCTTCGAGCGAGTGGCCCGGATAGGACCAGTCGATCAGGTCGACCGCGGGTACGCCGCTGCGCAGGAAGGGGGTGTGGTCGTCGACGATCGCGGGCCCGGTTTCAGCCGAGAAGAACTCACCGACGCCGGCATCGTCGGCATTGAGCAGCACCTTCTTCCAGATCCCGGGGGTGGAGGTTGCCTCGCGGGGCAGGCGCAGACCCTCGTTGCCGACGTAGTCGAGCAGCACCATCGCCTTCGTCTGATTCGGGTTCTGCTCGACGTACGCGCGGGACCCGCGCAGGCCTTCGTTGTAGAAGTCTTCGCCTTCCTCGGGGAGGCCGGCCGGTGGCTCCTCGCCGTCGAAGAGCACGAAGCGGACCTCACGGGCGAAGGACGGTGGGACGTTTGTGGCCAGCGACCAGGCCACCTGGAGGACGACAGCCGTGCCCGCCGCCCCGTTGTTGGCGCCGACGAATCCGCGAGGCTTGACAAGCGTGTCGTAGTGGGCGGCGATCACGATGCCGGGGCGGGGGCCGTACAACGTGCCCACCACGTTGCGAAGCCGAGGCTCGTTCGGAATCGATTCGAAGTGGCCGTTGGGAAGCTGTTCCCTCAGGGCGATCGCGAGCTCGCGCAGCTGTGGTGAGCCAGCGGGTCGCTGGCCGACAGCCACCTGGCGCTCCACCCAATTCATCGCCGACTCGGCGTTGAACCGATCCGGCGGCTGGTCGGCTTCCTTTCCCGAGGTTTGGCTCCCGCATCCGACGACCCCAAGGAGCGCAATCAGCGCGCCGATCAGGAGAAGCGGGGGCAGGCGGCTGGCTCGGAAAAAATTCATCTCACTATTCTAGATACCTCGTGCGAATTGCCGTGGGTCGGCGATCGGGCGTGGCGCCCGAGGCGGCGGTCTCCCGCGTGCCTATGGACATAGAGTCCGATCCGTGGCGGAGGAATACGTTCAGTGCAACCAGCCGCCAGGCGTGCCGCCGCTGCCCCTGACCGGCGAGCGGACGCTGCCCGACGTGCCCGAGGAGAACTACTGGTTCCGCCGCCATCTGGCCGTCTACGAATGGATCGCGGCGCGCGTCGCCGGCAAGCGGGTCGTCGACATGGCCTGCGGCGAGGGCTACGGCTCCGACGTGCTGGCCGCGAGCGCCGCGAGCGTCGTCGGGGTCGACGCCAACCCGGAGGCGCACGAGCACGCGCGGCTGCGGTACGTGCGTCCCAACCTGCGCTACGAGCGCGACCTGGTCGAGAGCTTCACCGAGCCCTGCGACGCGGTGGTCTTCCTGCAGACGATCGAGCACGTGCAGGACGCCGGCGCGATCCTCGAGCACTTCAAGTCGATGCTGGTGCCGGGCGGGGCCGTCTACGTCTCCACCCCCAACCTGCTGACCCTGGCGCCCCCGGGGGCGGAGAAGTCCGACAACCCCTGGCACGTGCGCGAGTACCGTGCGGCGGAGTTCCGCCAGCTCTGCGAGGCCCACTTCGAGCGGGTCGAGATGCTCGGCCTCTTCCATGCCCGCAAGCTGCGCGCCCACGAGATCGCGATCAAGCTGGGCTGGGATTTCGCGCACAAAGCGCTGCGCCTGACCAAGCCCTTCTACGACCGCTTCACCCCGGCGATCGCCGCCTCCGACTTCAGACTGGCGGAGAGCGACCTCGACCGGGCGCTGGATTTCCTCGCTGTCTGCCATGCCTGAGGATCCAGCTGAGAGCGTCGGCGATCTCGCGATCGTCCTGCACTCCCACATGCCCTATGTGGAGGGCTTCGGGACCTACCCCTTCGGCGAGGAGTGGCTTTTCGACGCGGTGATCCGCTCCTACCTGCCGGTGCTCGAGGTGGCGCGCGACCTGACGATGACGGTGACGCCCGTGCTCGCCGACCAGCTCGAGGATCGCGCGGCTGCCGAGCGGCTGCGGAAGTTCCTGGTCGAGTGGCGGGTCGGTGCCGCCGAAGCCGATGTCGAGCAGGTGCCGGCGGAGTGCCGCGCCGCCTGCGAGGGGGAGCGGCTGCGATACAGCCACGCTTTGGACCTGCTGGACGAAGCCGGAGGGAGCCCCCTGCGTCCTTTCCAGGACGCGGCCGAGGAGGGAAGGGTGGCGCTGGTTCCCTCGGCCGCGACCCATGCTGTGCTCCCCCTCCTAGCGACGCGGCCCGGCCTGCGCCTGCAGCTCGACGCCGGCCTGCGCTCGCACTGCCGCCGGTTCGGTTGGGACGGCGGCTTCTGGCTGCCCGAGTGCGCCTACGCGCCGGGGCTGGAGTGGCGCCTGGCCGAGCACGGCGTGCGGTGGTTCTTCGTCGATCAGAGCGCCCACGAGGAGGACGCACTCGATGCGCTGACGCCCGTCGCAACCGATGCGGGCCCAGTGGCGCTGCCGATCGACTGGGAGGCGATCCAGTGGCTCTGGTCGCTGGAGGGCTACCCGTCCGACCCCGCCCATGCCCAGTTCGCAGGCAAATCGCTGCGCGGCGTGCGGCTCTGGAAGGTGGGGGGCGGCGCTTATGACCCCGACGCCGCCGCAGCCGTGGCGCGACGCCAGGCGGACGAGTTCCTGGCCGCGGTCGCACAGCGCCTCGGCGACTTCGCGGCGCAGCGGCAGCGGCGCGGCCTGCTCGTCTTCGCGATCGACACCGAGCTGCTCGGCCACTGGTGGTCGGAGGGGCCCACGTGGCTAAGCGGGGTGCTCGACGGCGCCGCCGCGGCGGGCGTCCGCCTGCTCACCATTCCGCAGGCGCTCGCCGAGCACGAGCCGGTCCAGCGGCCGCTTGCCGCGGCGACCTGGGGGGAGGGGAAGGATTTGGCGACCTGGGACTCGCCCGAGGTCGCCGATCTCGCCTGGGGGGCGCGACGGCTCGAGCTGCGGCTGCTGCGGGCCATCGGGCAGGGGCTTCGCGGGCCCGCTGCACTGCGAGCGGCGCGGCAGCTGCTCGCCACCCAGGCAAGCGATTGGGCCTTCCTCGACAAACGCGGCCAGGCGGGGGATTACGCCTACCGCCGCGCCACCGATCACGCCGAGGCGATGCTGGAGGCCATAGACTCTGCCGCCAGCAGCGACCCGAGTATGCGTGCCCTAGCCCCGGACCTGAGCCTCGCGCCACTGTTGGAGCCCTGACTCCAGCGCTCCGACCCACGCCTGGATGACCCGAGTTCTGATCCTCTCCTGGGAGTACCCGCCGCTGATCGAGGGCGGCTTGGCGCGCCACGTCCGCAAGCTCTCCGAGGCGCTGGTCGAGCGCGACGTCGAGGTCCACGTGCTCACCCGCGGCGGTGAGGAGTCGCCGGCCGAGGAGCTTCGCGCCGGGGTCCACATCCACCGCATCCGTGAGCCGCAGCGCCCGACCGAGCTGGGCGAGTTCGTCGCCTGGGTCGAGCGGATGAACTCCGACATGCTGGCCGCGGGCGTCGAACTCGGCGACCGCCACAGCTTCGACCTCGTCCACGGCCACGACTGGCTCGTTGCCAACGCCTGCGACCACCTCGCCAAGCGCTTCGAAGCGCCATTGGTGACGACGATCCACGCGACTGAGCACGGCCGCCATCAGGGCTGGGTCGACAAGCACCCGCAGAGCTACATCCACGGGGTCGAGCGCTGGATCACCAATCGCTCCGAGCGGACGATCGCCTGCTCCCACTACATGCGCGAGCAGATCGCCGACATCTTCGGAGTCGAGGAGGACCGGGTCAGCGTCATCCCCAACGGCATCGACCCCGATGACCTGCCCGCCCAGGACCCCGCCGAGTTGAAGCGGCTGCGGGCGGAGTTCGCCGCCCCGGAGGAGAAGCTGGTGCTGCTGATCGGCCGGCTCGTCTACGAGAAGGGCTTCCAGCTGGCGCTGGAGGCGATGCCCCGCGTGATCGAAGAGGCGCCCGGCACCCGCTTCCTGGTTGCCGGCTCGGGCACGCACGAGGAGGAACTGCATCGCCAGGCCGAGGAGCTAGGCCTGATGGAGCACGGCACATTCCTCGGCTGGATCGGCGACGACGTCCTGCACTCGCTCTACCGGATCGCCGACCTGACCGTGGTCCCGTCGATCTACGAGCCATTCGGCCTGGTCGCGCTGGAGGCGATGGCCTCCGAATGCCCCTGCATCGTCGCCGACACCGGTGGCCTGCGCGAGGTCGTCCCTCACGAGGACGTCGGCTTGCGTTTCCGCTCGGACGATCCCGAAGCGCTCGCCGAGGTCGCGATCCGCGTCCTGCGCGACGACGAGTTGGGACAGAGCCTCGTCGCCGAAGCCTACGAGCACCTTCGCCGTTTCGACTGGGGCGACGTCGCCGAGCAGACCGCGGCCGTCTACGCCGAGCTGGCCGGCGACCCCAGCCCCGCTTAGTTCGACTGCGGGTCGCCGCTCGGCGCGACCGCGAAGCTGCCGCTGGTCGTATTGCCGGGCGTCCACTCGATCCCCTCGATCAGCTCGCTCGGCTGAATCGCAAGGGCGCTGGAGATCTTGATCAGGGTGTCGATGCGGGGAACGCGGGCGCCGCGCTCGAGCAGCCCGATCTCTGTCCTGTGCAGGGACGAGCGCATTCCGAGCTCTTCCTGGGAGAAGCCGGCCCGCCGCCGACAGCGGCGCAAGTTCTCGCCGAAGCGTCGCGCGACGTCCATGGCGGGGATTCTTTTGTCTGCGAGCTGAAAAATCTACAGACCTCCGTGAGGCGAAGCCGAGTCTCTTGGCTGGAATCCTGTTGTCTGCAGGTTACTGCCCGCGGCCGACGCTCATTCCGGTTGGGGGAGCGTCGTCCAGGCGCTGGGGTCGGGCTCGACCGGGTTGGGCCAGCGCAGCTGCTCCGGCGCATCGCGCATGCGAACGATGCGGGCGGGGACGCCGGCGACCACCGCGTTGGCTGGCACGTCCTTGGTGACCACGCAGTTGGTGCCGACTATCGCGTTGTCGCCGACTCGCACGCCGCGCAGGATGCAGGCCCCGTAGCCGATCCAGACGTTGGAGCCGACCTCGACCGCGCGCGTGTAGATGCCCTGGGTGCGGATCGGCCGCTCGACCTCGACCACGCCGTGATCGAAGTCGATGAACATCGCCCGATCGGCGATCACGCACTGCTCGCCGATCCGCACCCGCTCGTAAGCAGAGATCGTGCACTCCTGGCCAAGCACCGACTTGGCGCCGATCTCGACGACGCCCTCGTGGCAGCGGATCTTGGTGCCGTGGCCGAGCCAGACGAAGCGGCCGAACTCGACCCGCCCACGAGGGGCGATCTGCAGTTCGAGCCCGCTGCCGAGGAAGAGCGGCCCGTCGGTGCGCCAGCGCCAGCCGGCGCGGCTGAAAAGACGCCGGCGCAGGTAGCGCAGAGCCAGCAGCGCGTATTGCGGCGTCAGCATTCCGTTGCGGGCGCAGAAGCGCAGGAAGGGAATCACGGCGGCCGGAACTCTAGACTGGCGCACGCATGGCAGACACCGCCAAATCCGCGCCACTCGCCGAGCGCCTCGTCGCCGGCGACAAGCGGGCGCTGGCGCGGGCGATCACGCTGATCGAGTCCGACGACCCGGCCGGTTGGGAGCTGGTCCGCGAGGTCTACCCGCGTACGGGCAAGGCGCGCATCGTTGGCTTCACCGGCCCGCCCGGGGTGGGGAAGAGCACCCTGATTGGCGCGCTCACCGCCGAGCTGCGCAAAGCCGAGCGCGAGGTCGCCGTGCTCTCGATCGATCCGTCCAGCCCCTTCACCCGCGGCGCCCTGCTCGGCGACCGCATCCGCCTCTCCGATCACTTCCTCGACCCCGGAGTCTTCATCCGCTCGATGGCATCGCGCGGCGCGCTCGGCGGCCTCTCGGAGGCGGCGCTGCAGGTGGCGCTGGCGATGGACGCCGCCGGCAAGGACGACGTGCTGATCGAGACCGTCGGCGTCGGCCAGGCCGAGATCGACATCGTCGACCACGCCGACACGATCGTGCTCGCGCTGATGCCTGGCTCGGGCGACTCGATCCAGGCGCTGAAGGCCGGCGTGATGGAGATTCCCGACGTGATCGTCGTCAACAAGGCCGACCACCCGATGACCGACACGATGGTGCGCGAGGTCCGCGGCGTGCTCGCCCTCTCGCACGAGCCGGGCCGCTGGCAGGTGCCGATCCTGCGCACCGAGGCGGCACGCGCGGAGGGCGTCGCCGAGCTGGCGGAGAAGATCGACGAGCACCGCGCCCACATCGAGGCCGAGGGGACGCTGGAGGAACGGCGGGCGCGCAACCTGCGCAACGAGGTATTGGGGATCGCGACCTCGCGGATGCGGCGGCGGATGGAGGCGACAGCCGCGGCCGACCCGGAGACGGCGGCGCTGCTGGAGCGGGTCGTGCGTCGCGAGCTGGACCCGGCCAGCGCCGCAAGCGAGCTGATGGAGCGCCAGAGCGGTGAGTGAGGTGCCGCCCGCGGGCCTGCCGGATCTCGGCGAGGTGGGTGGCTGGGTCGGCGCGGGACTGGACGACGTTGCCGGCAAGGCTGCCGGGCGGGTTACCGGCGTCTATGCCGACGCCGATCGCGGCATCCCCGTTTGGCTGGTCGCCGTCGTGGAGGGTGGCCGCAGGAGGTTTCTCTTCGGCCGCCGCCGCCCGAAGACGATCGTCGTACCGCTGCGCGAGTGCGCGGCGATGCCCGGCCGGGTCTGGACCGCCCAGGGGCGCCAGGCGATGAGCGACGCGCCGACCGTCGACCCGACGCGGTCGCTGCTGCGCGAGCACGAGCTAACGATCTGCCTCCACTACGGGATCGGCGAGCCGGCCGGGCGCCACGCCGAAGTCGCGGGCCGCAGCGCCGGTTCGATCACCGCCCAGCCCGCCTAAGTCTGGCCCGCGGAGATGGTTTGCTTCCCAAATAGTGGGTAGCCAACTCATATGCGCGTCTTCAAACGCTGAAGATCGTCGGTAGCCAGGGCTTGTCAGCAGCGCTCGTCAGCAGCCGAGCTGGCGGGCGATGACCATCTGTTGCACCTCGTCGGTGCCCTCGCCGATGGTGAGGATCTTGGCGTCGCGGTAGAAGCGGCAGACCGGGTACTCCTCGATGTAGCCGTAGCCGCCGTGGATCTGCACCGCCTCCTCGGTGGCGCGGACGGCGAGCCGGCCGGTGATCAGCTTCGCCTGGGCGGCGGTGAGGGTGAACGACTCGCCGGCGTCCTTCTCCAGCGCGGCGCGCCAGGTGAGCAGGCGGGCAGCCTCGATCTGGGCCGAAAGGTCGGCGATCTTCGCCTGGATCGATTGGAACTTGGAGATCGGCTGGCCGAAGGCCTGGCGCTCTTTCGCGTAGGAAATCGCCTCGTCTAGCGCGCCTTGGGCGAGGCCGACGCCCATCGCGGCGACGCCGATGCGGCCGCCGTCGAGGATGTGGAGGAAGTTCTTGAAGCCCTCGCCACGGCGGCCGAGCAGGTTGCCCTCTGGCACGCGACATTCCTCGAAGCTGAGCGGGCGCGTGTCGGAGGCGTTCCAGCCCATCTTGCGGTAGGGCTCGCCGACCTCGTAGCCGGGCGTGCCGGTGGGGACGATCAGGTTCGAGATCTCCTTGCGCCCATCGGCCTCGCCGGTGACGGCGGTGATCGAGACGCAGCCGGAGATGTCGGTGCCCGAGTTGGTGATGAACTGCTTGGCGCCGTCGACGACCCACTCGCCGTCGTCCAGCCTGGCCTTGGTCCGCACGTTGCCGGCGTCCGAGCCCGCCTCGGGCTCGGTCAGCCCGAAGGAGGCGAGCTTCTTGCCGCTGCAGAGGACCGGCAGCCACTCGTCCTTCTGCTCGTCGCTTCCCCAGAGGTAGATCGGCATCGTGCCGAGCGACGTATGCGCCGCCATCGTGATGCAGACCGAAGAGTCGATCCGCGCCAGCTCTTCCACCGCCAGCACGTAAGAGAGCGTGTCGGCCCCGCCGCCCCCGTACTCCTGAGGAAACGGAATCCCCATCAACCCAAGCCCCCCAAGCTTCTCGACGATCTCGTAAGGGAACGCCTTGGTCCGATCCAGCTCCTCGGCGACAGGCTTCACCTCCTGCCGCGCGAAGTCCCGCACCGTGCTCTGGATCAGCTTCTGCTCATCACTCAGCTCGAAATTCACGGGCGGCAGCCTATTCGGCCGGAGAGGAGGGCCGCGGCCCTCCTAACCACCTACAGCTGCAAGCTCTTCACCTGCAACAGCTCCTCAATCGCATATCGCCCGTTCTCCCTACCGTGCCCCGACTGCTTGTAGCCGCCGAAGGGGGCGAGCGGGTTGAACGCGCCGCCATTGATCTCGATCTGGCCGGTGCGAATTCGCTTGGCGACCGAGATCGCCCGCTCCTGATCGGCCGACCAGACGCCACCGGCAAGGCCGTAGACGGTCTCGTTGGCGATCCGCACCGCGTCGTCCTCGTCCTCGTAGGGCTGGATGACGAGGACCGGGCCGAAGATCTCCTCCTGGGCGATCGTCATCTCCGGCGTCACCTCGGAGAAGACGGTGGGGCGGACGAAGTAGCCGCGCTCGAGCCCCTCGGGCGGAGCTGCGCCGCCGGTGACGAGCTTCGCGCCTTCGACCTCGCCCTTCTCGATGTAGCCGCGGACGCGCTCGCGCTGGACATCGGAGACGAGCGGCCCGAGCCGGGTCGAGTCCTCGAAGGGATCGCCGGGCGCGTAGGCCTCGGCGGCCGACTTCGCCAGCTCCTCGGCCTCGGCCAGCTTCTCGCGTGGCACCAGCATCCGGGTCAGGGCGCTGCAGGTCTGGCCTGAGTTGAGGTAGCACTTGGCGACGCCGTCGGGGATCGCCCTGGCGAGGTCGGCGTCGTCGAGGATCACGTTCGGCGACTTGCCGCCGAGCTCCATCGCGACCGGCTTCACCGTCGCCGAGGCCAGCTCGGAGACGCGCCGCCCGGCCCGGGTCGAGCCGGTGAAAGAGACCATGTCTACGCCGGGGTGGCCGGCGATCGCCTCGCCGACGACGGGGCCGGTGCCGGTGACGAGGTTGAAGACGCCGGCCGGCAGGCCGGCGGCCTCGACCACCTCGGCGAGGATGAAGGCGTTGAGCGGCACCACCTCGCTCGGCTTGAGCACCACCGTGCAGCCGGCGGCGAGGGCGGGGGCGACCTTGGCGGCGATCTGGTTCAGCGGGTAGTTCCAGGGGGTGATCGCGCCGAGTACGCCGACGGGCTCGCGCAGGACTCGAGAGTTGCCTATCTCCTCCTCCCAGGCGACTTCCTCCATCAGCTTCGGCATCGCTGCGAACTGGCCGATCGGCAGGCCCGCCTGGATGATCTGGCTCAGTTTCAGCGGCATGCCCAGCTCCTGGGCGATCGTCGCCGCGATCTCCTCGGAGCGCTCGCCCAGCCCCGCGGCGATCGCCGAGAGGTAACCGGCCCGCTCCTCGCGCGAGGTCTGCGACCAGGAGTCGAAAGCGCCGCGCGCCGCACGCACGGCGAGGTCGGCGTCCTCGGCGGAGCAAGCCGGGATCGTTGCCAGCACCTCCTCGGTGGTCGAGTTGACGACCTCGATCGTCTCCGAGCCCTGCGGCTCGACCCACTCGCCGCCGATGAAGATCTTGTCCCTCGCCTGTACCTCAGCCGTCGTCGCCATCTCACTCCTCGCAGTCGCTGACCGGATAACCCCTCGTCACGTCGATTGAAGCATTGTGTCCCCTATAGGGGCAACAAGGCTTCATCTTTCCGTTCCAAGACGCCGGGGCCGGGCACGGCGCCGGCGTCACGGGCGTGCAGGACCTTGCCGCAGCTCTCGCAGATGCCGCGATCGTTGACCTCGCCGCCGCACTCCTTGTGGACGATCAGCATCGGTGGCCCGTCCGGCTCGGGCGAGTGGCGGTCGCCCCAGGCAAGCAAGGCGACCAGGGCGGGCCAGAGGTCGAGGCCCTTCTCGGTGAGGAAGTACTCGTAGCGCTCCGGGCTCGACTGGTAGGGGCGACGTTCGAGGATGTCCTCCTCGACCAGGCGCTGCAGGCGGGCGGAGAGGACGTTGCGGGCGACGCCGAGTCCCCGCTGCAGCTCGCCGAAGCGGCGGTTGCCGTTCATCACGTCGCGGACGATCAAGAGCGTCCAGCGCTCACCGACGACCTCGAGCGCCTTGGCGATCGAGCAAGTCTGGCCGGGGTAGTCGTGACCGAGCACGAGAGTGATCTTCGCACACAAGGTTGCATCAAGCAACCGAGTGGGCTAGGGTGGGCCTCACAACGGTTGCTTCACGCAACTCTGCCGATTGGAGGCACCGAGATGAGCCTGTTCCGAAATCGAAATCGCAATCGCAAACGGATCCAGCGCAAGGCCGCGAAGATCGAGATCACCCAGGCGGAGATCCTCGCCGACCTGCTCTACCCGGCGGTGCCCAAGCGATGAGCACGGACGGCGCCACCGCGGTAGACGCCGCCGAAGCGTTCGCCGAGTCGAGTCCCGAGACGAGCCGCAGCCGCACCCTGGTCTGGCAGGACCCGGTGCCGACTGCGGCCGCCGGGGCGACGATGACTGGGATGGAGTACATGGAAGCGCTCGTCGCCGGTGAGATGCCGCCGCCGCCGATCGCGGTGACGATGCGGATGGGGCCGATCGAGCTCGGCGAGGGTCGCGCCGTATTCGCCGGCGATCCCGGTGAGGAGCACTACAACCCGATCGGCGTCGTCCACGGCGGCTACGCCGCGACGCTGCTCGACTCGGCGCTCGGCTGTGCCGTGCACACGACCCTGCCAGCAGGCGTCGGCTACACCTCGCTCGGCCTCGAGGCGAAGTACGTGCGCCCGATCACCCGCGACACCGGCCGCGTCCTCTGCGAGGCCAACGTCCTCTACCGCGGCCGCCGCCAGGCGACCGCCGAGGCAAGCCTCACCGCTGCCGACTCGGGCAAGCTGCTCGCCCACGGCGTCGCCACCTGCATGATCCTCGAAGGCTGAGCGCCGGCTAGGCCGAGAGCTCGCGGGCGAACTCGACCAGGAGGCGGACGCCGAAGCCGCTGGCGTCGTTGCCGGTGTAGGGACGGCCGACGTCCCAGGCGGTGCCGGCGATGTCGACGTGGGCCCAGGGGGTCTCGCCGACGAACTCCTCGAGGAAGGAACCTGCGTAGATCGTCCCCGCCTTGCGCTTCGCTGCGGCATTGGTGAGGTCGGCGACGGCCCCTTTGGTCAGCTCCTTGTACTCGGCGTGGAGCGGCAGGCGCCAGACCAGCTCGCCGCTCGTCTCGCCTGCCTGCTCGACCTCGGCGGCGAGCTCGTCGTCGTTGGAGATCACCGCGGCGTAGGTCGATCCGAGGGCGATCAGGACGGCGCCGGTCAGGGTCGCCAAGTCGACGATCCGCTCCGCGCCCAGCTCGACCGCGTAGGCGAGGGCGTCGGCGAGGATCAGGCGGCCCTCGGCGTCGGTGTTGTTGACCTCGACCGTCTTGCCGTTGTATTGGGTGATCACGTCCCCCGGCTTGATCGCGGTCCCGGAAGGCATGTTCTCGGTCGAGGGGACGACGGCGATCAGGTTCAGGGGCAAGCCAAGCTCGGCGATCGCGCCAACTGCCTCCAGCACCGCCGCGGCGCCGGACATGTCCATCTTCATCTCGTGCATCGATGCCGACGGCTTCAGCGAGATGCCACCGGTGTCGAAGGTCACTCCCTTGCCGACGAAGCCGACGGTGGGGCCGGAGCCGCCGCCGGCGTAGCGCAGCACGATCAGCTTCGGCTCCTCCTCGGTCCCCTGGCTGACCGCGACCAGGCCGCCCATCCCCTTGGCGGCGATCTCCTCGCGGCCGAGGACCTCGGCGCTGACCGCCTCGTGATGGGAGGCGATCTCGCGTGCCCGCCGGCCGAGGAAGGATGGGGTGGCGACGTTCGAGGGCAGGCTCTGCAGGTCGCGCGCACGGTTCTGGGCCTCGGCGCCGATACGAGCGCCTTCGGCGGCCTCGGCGACATCCGCCGCCGCGAGCAGCGTCAGCGACTCGAGCTGGGGTGGGGGAGGGTCGCTCGGATCGCTGCTGCGGAAGCGGTCGAAACGGTAGGTGGCGAGGATCGCGCCGGTGACGATCGCGGCAGCGGTTGGCCCCTCGTCGTCGGAGTCAGGCAGCAGCCAGGCGAGCGAGGCCGCCTCCAGCCTTACGGCCTCTTTGGCGGCGACAGCGGCGGCAAGCCTAATTCGCTCCGCGTCGGCCTCCTCGCGCTTGCCGAGGCCAACAACGAGCGCCCGCTCTGGTTGCTCGGGGTGGAGCAAGCGCAGCTTCTGGAAATTCGCGGTCGCCTCCGCCGCACCCGCAGCGCCGGTCAGCTCAGGGGGCAGCTCCTCCCCCTCATAGAGTCCGACGACGAGCAAATCGGCCTCTATCTCGCTGGGTTTGGCTTGGCTGACGGCGACTTTCACAGCCGCCGAGTCTATGCGGTTGCTCACGTTTCCTCCTCACACAATCGCTATCGTTTCCGATTAGGGCCTTGCGGCCCGTCCCGAGCCGAGATCCGGCATAAACCGACGTAGAAAGGCCGCCAGATGCCCAGCACCGTCATTCTTGGAACCGCACGCACGCCCTTCGGCAAGATGGGCGGGACCCTCTCCTCACTCGACGCCACCGACCTCGGCGGCCACGCGATCGAAGCCGCCCTGGAGCGCTCCGGTGTCGATCCCGAGCAGGTCGACCAGGTCGTCTTCGGCCAGGTTCTGCAGGCCGGCCAGGGGCAGATCCCCTCGCGCCAGGCCCAGATCAAGGGCGGCATCCCCAAGGAGGTGCCCTCGGAGACGATCAACAAGGTCTGCGCCTCGGGCATGCGCTCGGTCGGCATCGCCGACATGGCGATCCGCGCCGGCGACACCGACGTTGCCGTCACCGGCGGCATGGAGTCGATGAGCGGCGCCCCGCACCTGCTGCCCGGCGCTCGCTTCGGCTACCGGATGGGCCACGTCGAGACGATCGACGCGATGGTTCACGACGGCCTCACCAACCCCTTCACCGAGAAGCAGATGATCAACGAGGCGAGCGAGGTCTCCAACGAGCTCGAGATCACCCGCGCCGACATGGACCGCTTCGCCGAGCGCTCGCACCGGCTCGCCGCCGAGGCGACCGACGCCGGCCGCCTCGCCGACGAGATCGTCGGCGTCACCGTCCGCTCCCGCAAGGGCGAGAACACGATCGAGGCCGACGAGGCGATCCGGGCCGAGACGACGGTCGAGACGCTGGCCGGCCTGCGGGCGATCGGCGGCGAGGACGCCACCCACACCGCCGGCAACGCGCCTGGAGTCAACGACGGCGCCGGCGCGATCGTCGTCTCCTCCGAGGAGTGGGCCGACAAGGAAGGCCGCACGGTGCTGGCGCGGGTCCTCTCCTACGGCACCGTCGCCGACGACTTCCCCTACCTGGCCAAAACCCCCGCCAACGCCGCCAAGCAGGCGCTGGAGAAGATCGGCAAGAGCCCGGAGGACGTCGACCTCTGGGAGATCAACGAGGCCTTCGCCTCGGTCGCACTCAACTCGGTGCGGATGCTCGGCATCGAGGAGGACAACGTCAACGTCAACGGCGGCGCGATCGCGCTCGGCCACCCGATCGGCGCCTCAGGGGCCCGCATCGTCGGCTCTTTGGTTTATGAGCTCGGCCGACGGGGCGGGGGTTTGGGTGTGGCGGCCATATGTTCCGGAGGGGGACAGGGAGATGCAATCGTCTTAGAGGTGGCCTCGCAGTAGCGCGGCTCCTGCAAACCGGCGCATATCGGCGTCCTCGGTCGGCCGGATCGGGTCACGCACAAACTGTGCGCTCCCCTCACCAGCCTCCCTGCGTCCACCGATCTGCTTGGTTTTCGGACCCGCTTGGTGCACGATGAAACGGGCCGCTGCTTTCTTCGACCTCGATAAGACCCTGATGGCGGGCTCCTCGGGGATGCAGTTCGCCCGTGTCGCGGCGCGGCACGGGGTGGTCGGACGGCGCCAGCTGGCGAGCTGGGCGGTCGAGCACCTGCGCTACCGCCTGCGCGGCACCACCGACGAGCGCACGAATGAGGTCTTGAGGGCGGCGCGGGAGTTGATCTCCGGCGTCCCGGCGCGATCGGTCGAACGGATGAACCCCGAGGTGATGGCGGCGATCCTGCCGCGCATCTATCCGCAGATGCTCGACGAGGTCTATGCCCACCAGGACGCCGGCCGCGCCACCTTCATCGTCAGCGCCGCCGGCAACGGCGTGGTCGAACCGCTCGCCGCGGTGCTCGGCATGGACGGTGGCATCGGCACCAGCTACGAGATCGGCGAGGAGGGGGCCTTCACCGGCCGGCTTGGCGGGCCCTTCGTCTATGGGCCGGGCAAGGTCGAGGCGATGGAGGCGTTCGCCGCCGAGCACGGCATCGACCTCGACGAGTCCTTCGCCTACTCGGACTCGGTCTCCGACCTGCCGATGCTGCGTGCCGTGGGCCACCCGGTCGTCGTCAACCCGGATCCGCCGCTCGCCGAGCTCGCCCGCGAGGAAGGCTGGCAGACGATGCGCTTCGAGCAGCTCGGCCGCCGCCTCGTCGCCCTCGTCGTCACCTTGTTGGCAACGGTCGCCGGATTCGGCGCTTCACGAATAGCCGCCCGCCGCAAACCAGCGCCCCGCCGCTTCCCGGCTCGCCGCTGACGTG
>JBEVMR010000106.1:0-22340 GCA_040508545.1 Solirubrobacterales bacterium | reverse complement strand
GAAGAAGGGCCTGATCGTCAACAGCCGCAACCTCTGCGGCGCCACCGCGAAGGCAGACGTGCAGATCAGCGCTCACAACGGCAAGGAGCACAGTGTCAAGCCGGTGATGCGGGCTGTGGGCTGTGGGGGGAAGCGGAAGGCGAAGCGGCGTTAGGTAGACGCAGCCTCGGCGAAGCCCCCGGCTGCGATCCGTGGCCCGAGATAGGGGACGAGCAGGGCGAACTCGAGCTCGGGCAAGATCAGCGATAGGTTCGACGCACGGTCCTGTCGGAGTTGGTCGAGGATCAGGCCGGTGACAGCGCCGACGGTCATCAAGGCGGTGTTCGGGGGCAGCTCCGGCTCGCCCTCCGGGCGCGGTGGCGCGCCCGAGTCGAGCAGCTCCGCGAGGCGGGCGATCGCGGCCGAGTGCCGCCTCCGCGCCTCCGCGCCTGCGGCTGAGACCTCGACGATCGCCGTCTGCGCCAGCGGCCGGTCGGAGCTGAGCAGCTCAACCACTACGCGGAGCCCTCTCCTCGCCCGGTCGGGCCAGCTGCCTCCCTCTGCACAGGCAGTCTCGGCCGCGCCGAGGATCTTCTCGAAGGCAAGGTCATAGGCGGCGAGGAAGCACTCCCGCTTGTTGTCGAAGTGCTTGTAGAAGGTGGTGCGGGAGGTGCCGGCCTCGGCCAGCACGTCGGCGACCGAGGTGGCGGGGTACCCCTTGCTGCCGGTGACTCGGATCATCGCTTCGAGGATCGCATCGCGCCGCGTTTCGCCCTGCTCCATCGCACGCTCCGGGTATAGACAACGAGGTACGCAACTATACCGCTAAATGTACAGTCCAGTACACAAGAAGCCGGACGAGCTCTGGCGAAAGTGGCGCGTCTAAGCAGCCGGCCCGGCGAATGGCCGGGGGAGCTGGGCGCAGAGCACGGCGAACAGAGCCACCGCCACCGCCGCGCCAAGCCAGTGGGCGCCGAGCAAAACGAAGAGGAGGCTCGGGATCCCGGCCAGGAGAGCCCGGAGCAGCACCGGCGCCTCGGGCAGGCCGACGACGCGGGCGGTGATCCAGGCGCAGGCCAACCAGGACAGCGGCCCGACCAACCAGCTCCAGGCCTCGAAGAAGCCGTGCGAGAAAACGACTCCCAGCAGGAGGGAGAGCGTCGCCACGGCGATCAGCTGCACCACCGCCACGCGCCAGAGAATGGCCGAGTCCATCGGTCGATTCTCTCAGCCGGTCCCGGCTACTGCAGTTCGAAGACGACGCGGACGGTCGCCGTTACCGTCGACGCTCCCGGCTTCACCGGCGGCGCCGGCGCGGCGGTGTCCTTCGACTGTGGCGCGCCCTGCGCCGGAACCAGTTCGGATCCTTCTTCGATGTTGACTGCCGGCCCCAGCGTAGCCCCAGCGCGGGCCGCGAGAGCGGCAGCCTTGGCCTTGGCCTGGTCGAAGGCGGCGAGCAGGGTGCTTTCGTAGGCAAGCTCGGGGTCACCGGCGAAGAACCTGGGGCCGCGGGTGCCGGTCGCGCCGGCGGCCACGGCGGCGTTGACCATCTCTCCGGCCTGGTCCGGCTGGTGCAGGATCACCGAGATTCCCTCGCTCGCCCGGTAGAGGGTGAGCTCGTCGCGGACGACTTTCCGCACCGAGATCTGCCCCGTGGCCACGTCGCCTGGGCCGACGCCGGGAATCCCCTGCACGGCCGCGATCACAGTGCGAAGGCGGACCGATACGACGCGGAGCGCGGCCGCGCGCGAACGCCGTTCCTGCGCGACCTGGAAGCCGAGGCCAGCGGTGTCGTTCGGCACCTGCTGGGTCGCCGACCCGCTCACAGTGACCGTCCGGTCCAGCGCCGAGGCGGGGGCAGGCACGAGCAAGGTCAGCGCCAGAGCCGCCAGCAACGCAGGTGTCTTCATTCGAGTCCGCATCCTTCTCCCAACCTCGAGGCAATCTAGGTCCATCGTCGGATACCCGGTCCGCCGCGCGAACATGCCGCATAATCAAAAGGCCCGGGCGGTTAGCTCAGTTGGGAGAGCACCTCCCTTACAAGGAGGGGGTCGGCGGTTCGAGCCCGTCACCGCCCACTAGCTGAGGCGATCGAGCTGCACCCCGGTCTCCCGCTCGGACACCTCCCACAGCCGCTCGATCGCCCGCTTCATCCCCAGCCGTCGCAGAACCGGCTTGCGGACTGGGGGGCCGCTGTTGACGAAGAGCGGGCCGTAGAGCTCGCCGCCCTTCGCCCTCGGGTCGGTCGCGGCCCGCAGCTGTGAGAGCGCTCCCTGCGCCGGCGACATGCCGGTCGAGCGGGCGAGGCCGTGGAAGAAGCGCTGCGAGAGGCCGCCGTCGGTCTCGGCGACGCTGACCGCCTGCAGCTCGGTGTTGGAGAGGCCGGGATGGGCGACCAGGCTCGCGGCCGGAGCGCCGGCCTCACGCAGCAGCCGATCCAGCCCGAGGCCGAAGTGGAAGTTCGCGAGCTTGGCCTGCCCGTAGGCGCGCCACGGTCGGTAACGCCCCTCCAGGTGGGGGTTCTCCGGATCGACCGCCGTGCCCATGTGATGGGCGGTGCTGGTCACGGTGACGATCCGCGCCGCGTTCGCCCGCAGCAGAGCCGGCATCAGCAGCGCGGTGAGTGCGAAGTGGCCGAGGTGGTCGACGCCGAACTGCATCTCGAAGCCGTCGGCGGTCTTGCGCTCGGGGATCCCCATCACGCCGGCGTTGTTGACGAGGACGTCGATCGTCTCGTGGCCGGCGAGGATCTGCGCCGCCGCCTCGCGCACCGACGCCAGCGAGCCGAGGTCGAGCCTGACCACCTCGAGTCCGGCATCCGGCACGCTCTTGCGGATCGAGGCCTCGGCCGCCGCTGCCTTCTCCTGGTTGCGGGCCGCGATCACGACCGTCGCCCCGGCCCCCGCCAGCGCCCGCGCCGTCTCTAGGCCGAGCCCGCCGTTGGCGCCGGTCACGGCCGCGGTCAGGCCCGTTTGGTCGGGAATGTCGGCGACGCTCCAGCTCACAAAGCCTCCTGTTTGGGGTGAGCATTCATCCGCTCACGATATGGGCGCTAGCCTCAAGGCGATGGCCGACCCCGCATTGCTCTCCGGCGAGCACCGAGATCTCGCACCCGCGATCGAGCAAGCGCTCGATCTCTTCACGGATCCAGTCCCGAGCGGGGATACCGACGTCACCCACGGCTACCTCGACCTGCTCGGCCAGCGCGACCCGACCGGGGCGCGGCTCGGCCAGCGGCTGATGGTGAGCCGGGTGCTGCCGCAGGTCTACCAGCGCTTCTGGCGCCCGCTCGGCGGCCGCCTGCTGATGGGGCTGACCGGGCCGGGGACCGGCGAGGAGCACCGGATGGCGCTGGCGATGCTCTCGATCGAGCCCGGCGACCGGGTCCTCGACGTGGCCTGCGGCCCCGGCAACTTCACTCGCGACTTCGCCGCGTCGGCGGGCGACGGCCTCGTCGTCGGTATCGACGCCTCGGCGCCGATGCTGGACGTCGCCGTGCGGGACACGGAGAGCGCCAACGTCGCCTACCTGCGCGGCGACGCCTGCGCGCTGCCCTTCCGCGACGCCAGCTTCGACGCGATCTGCTGCTTCGCTGCCCTGTACCTGATCGAGGAGCCGATGCGGGCGCTGGCGGAGATCGTCCGCGCCCTCGCGCCGGGGGGACGGCTCGCGCTGCTGTCCAGTTGCAACAGGGGCCCGCTGCCCGCCAGCACGGCCAACGCGATCGTGCGCGGCGCGAGCGGCGTGCGGGTCTTCGGGCGCGACGAGCTGACGCGGGCGCTGATCGACCACGGCCTGGCCGAGATCGAGCAGCGGGTCAGCGGCCTTGCCCAGTTCGTCTCGGCACGCAAACCGGAGGTGGCATAGATGGCACACATGGGTGGTACCGCAGACGCTGAGATCGAGGCCCCGATCGAGGAGGTCTGGGCGCTGGTCGAGGACGTGCTGATCGCCCCCGAGTGGCAGGGCGGTCTGGTCTCGATAACCGCGCTGGAGCGCGACGGCGAGAGGCGCCCGACCCTGGTCGAGAGCGTCAGCGACATCAAGGTCAGGCAGGTGAAGACGCAGGTCCGTTTCAGCTACGACCCGCCGACGCGCCTCTCCTGGAGCCAGGAGAAGGGCGACCTCAAGTCGGTCGAGGGCTCCTGGGTGCTGGAGGATCTGGGGGAGGGGCGGACGCGGGCTACCTACACGCTTGACGGCGACCCCGGACGGGTGCTCGGGATGCTGATCCGAGGCCCGGTAGAGGCAGCGGCCCGGGCGATGCTGGTCAACGCTCGCCCCGGCGAGCTGAAGAAGCGGATCGAGAGCGGCGACCGCCAGGTCGAGCCGCCGACCAGTTAACTTCACGCCCGTGGCAGGCAAGGATCTCTCCGTCGTCGTCTTCGGCGCCAGCGGCGTCACCGGCCGGCGCGTCGCTGCTTATCTGGCGGAGCGCGCCGAGGAGGCCGGGGCGAGCTGGGCGGTTGCCGGCCGCGATGCCGCCAAGCTCGAGCGCGTGCTCGGCGAGATCGGCATCGCCGCTCCCGAGGCGATCGCAGCCGACGTCGGCGACCCGGCCTCGCTGGCGGCGATGGCCGCCCGCGCCCGCGTCGTTCTCGACCTCGTCGGCCCCTACACCCTCTACGGCACGCCGGTGATCGAGGCCTGCGTCGAGAACGGCGCCCACTACGTCGACCTGACCGGCGAGATCCCCTTCGTGCGCCGCACGATCGACGCCTTCCACGAGCGCGCCGCCGCCGCGGGGGTGAAGATCGTCCAGGTCTGCGGCTTCGAGGCGCTGCCGCCCGACCTATCCGTCCTGCTCGCCGACGAGACCGCGCGTGAGCGCTGGGGCGAAGGCCTCGCCGAGGCCGACGTCGGCGTGGCGTCGCGGCAGCCGTCGGGCCGACTCGGCCTCGCCGACCTGATCTCCGGCGGGACGCTGCAGAGCATGGCCGAGGCGCTGGGCGGGGAGGGCGCCGAAGGGATCGCCGACCCGGCCGCGCTGATCACCGACCCCGATCTCGCCGCGGCTGTTCGCCGCCGCAGCCCGATCGCGCTCGCGCCACGGGCAAACGCCCGCGGTGAGGTGATCTCCCCGATGACCCCACTCGCCTTCATCAACCCCGCCGTGGTCCACCGCACCGCGGCGCTGCTCGCTGCCGAGCGCGGCGACTCGGCAGCGCCGCTCCGCTACCGCGAGGGCATCGCGGTCCCCGGCAGCGGTAGCGCTACTCTGCCGCTGCGTTACGCGGCCGCCGGAGCGCTGGCGGGGATGCAAGCTGGCTTCCGCGGGCTGACGCGAGCGCGGCCATCGCTCAGGGAGCGCTCGGCCGACGTCATGCGCAAGGTTCTCCCCGACTCTGGCTTCGGCCCCTCGGGCGCGAAGCTCGAGCAGTGGTCCTGGCGCCTCACGGTCGACGCGCGCACCGCCGCCGGCCGCTCCGTCCGTGTCGACCTCGACGCCGACGGCCACCCCGGTTACCTGACGACGGCCAAGCTGCTCGGCGAGGTCGGCCTGCTGCTCGGCGAGGAGGGCGCCACGCCCACCCGCGCCGGCTGCCTGACCCCGGCGACCGCCCTCGGCGTCGCCAGCCTCGATCGTTTCGCGCGCGCCGGCGCCCGCTTCGCCGTCTCCTCCTGACTACCGCGGATCGGCTCGGGCGACGCGAACCGTCGTCCGCTGCTGGGACTGGGACCTGGAGAGATGCATGTGGACGGTCCTCGTCGAGCCCTGTTTCACGCTCGCCATGCGCGAATGGAGCTTTTCGCCCGACCCGGTGCGCAGGATGACCCGGCCGACGCAGCGCTCGTCCGCCCGGCAGCGAAGGGTCACGCCGAGGATCCTGTCGTGTTGGCGAACGCTAACGGCCCTCGGCCGGGGCGCCCAGGAGATGCCGGGGCCCGCTCGGCGCGAGGGGTCGACGTCCGCCCAGGCTTCCACGTCACGCCATCGATCGAACGCATTGGCAAGCTGGACTCGCGCCTCGCTCGAGGCCGGCAGCCTCTCCATGACCAGCCATGGAATCGCCGATACGGCGACGATCACGAGACACGGGATCCATGGCACCGGCTTCCACTCGATCGGCTCGCGCTGGTGCCGCTCGTAGAAGCCGGCTGCGCCGTCGAGGACGCGTTCCGCGACCCCGCCGAACGCGAGCACCGCTTCGCCCGGTTCTTCGCCGCGCTTCTGCTTCGCGGTGGTCGTCAGATAGTCGGGCAGCAGGGCGATGCCGATGACCAGGTCGACCAGGCGAGCCGAGCCGCGGCAGAGCGCGTGCCAGAGGTCGGGCAGGCCGCGTTGGACGACGGCGAACCAGACGATCAGCACGAGGGTCGCCAGGAAGACCCCCGGGCGGACCACCTCGGGAAGCCAGGCGATCAGCCCGACGAGCCACTTCAGTGGGGCGAAGAGCATCGCTCAGCTGCTCGTCCAGTCGCGATCGCCCCCGCCTCCCTCGTCACCGCCGGCGCCGGGTGAGTCGACTTCCTCGGTTTCGTGCTCTCCCTCGACGGTTTCCCCCTCCGAGCTGGGGGACAGGCCGGCCGGCGCGGTTCCCAGTGCAGCCGTCGGGGTGGCCGCAAGGGATGCCCCCTTCAGCGCTTTGACGACCATCTCCACCATCGCCTGATACATCGGATCCTCGACGTCGAGAAGGTCGTTGTTGATCGCGTCTTCGAGGACGCTGAGGACCGCCGCGCGGTGTTCGTTTTCCATGCCGCTCACCGCGCCCACCGCCTTTTCGATGTTCTGCGCACTGGGATCGGCGGCGACCAGCTCGAAGATCCTCGCTACGGGATCGGTGAAGTGGGGCGCGAGCCGTTCGCGGACGAAGTCGCGCATGTCCATCTCCTGCACCCTTTCGATCTGCTTGTTGGCGCCGTCGGCTTCGAGCAACTGTCCGCCCCGCGTGCGGCCGACCAGTTCGTCGCGGTGCTTGGCGGTCTCCGCGTCGAGGTTGACGACCACCGAGTTGCACTGCGCCGAGAGCCAGTCGGGGAGGCTGGGGACGTCGCCTTTCAAGGCCTTGCCCAGTGCGGCATTCGCCTCTGCCGCCATTGCCGTGAGCGCCGCCGCGGGATCCTTACCGTCGCCGGGATGGGCCTCGAGGCGGACCTCGCTGATCGCCTGGCTCAGGGCCGGCTCGAGAAACTCCTTCACGCTGGTGGCGCCGCTTGACACCGCTTCCGCCGCGTTCTCGATCTTGGTGGCTACGGCCAGCTTGGCGACGAAGCCCGCCGTCCCGGTCGGGTTCGAGAAATGGATGTCGAAGCTCAGGTTATGCAGGCCGACGTCGACCTTCGCCCAGCTCCTGGCGCGGGACCAGTACTTCTGACCGGCGGAGAGCTGGCCCCGAGCGGGCGGCGAGCCGTCCTCGTCGAGCAGCACACGCTCGAACCCGGCGCTCAGGGGAGTCACCTCCTGCCGGCGCCTCAGGCGGGACAGCAGTCCGCCTGAGGCATCCAGCTGGGCCTCTTCGACTATCGGCGAGAAGTCTTCGTTACCTGGCAAGTGCCCCTCCTCGGGTCTGGTTGTAGAACGTGGCGTGGATTCCCTCGAGGACGTCTTGGTCGTGGCCGGCGCGGCGGATCTCCGACTTGAGCGCCCGCTCGATCTGGGAACCGAGCTGAGGGAGACGGCCCCTTTGGCGAGCCGCTGCCTTCATCTCTCGGATCAGGCGCTCGACGAAGGCGCGTTCGATCGTCCCGGCGGCCGCGGCGCCCAGCACGGTCTGCATCGCCGCGTTTGCGCTCTGCCGCCCGGCGGGGGCATCGAAGGCTTGTGAGAGGAGGGCGGCGAGGTTGCGCATCGACGCCTCCTCCTCGGCGCCGGCCAGGCCCGCCAGCGATCCCTGCGCTAGCTCGCGCCCTGCGGTCAGGCGGGCCAGCAGCGGCGGCAGGAGCGAGTAGGCGTGGCGGGACATCGTCTTGATCTCGGCTGCGGCCAGCAGCACGCTGATCACCTCCGCTCGCGCCCGCCGCGCATCCGGCCCGCCCACCGCCAAGGAGATCAGCGAGCGATCCGCGAGGCCGCCGAGCTCGGGATGCTCGGTGGACATCCGCCAGAGTTGGACTGGCGCTGCCGCGTGTGGGTCCCATTCACCGAGCGGCCCGCCGTAGGCGACCACCGCGACGCGCCGCAGGTTGGGGCTGGTGCTCGTCGACCAGGACCTCACCAGCGTTCTGGCCGGTTGCGGGTCCGCATCGCTCGCGGCGGGGACGCCGAGCGCGACGCCGGCCTGGTCGCGCTGCCAGGGGCGCCCGTCCAGCGCCCAGGGACGGATCAGCTCCTGCTCGGCGGCGACTGGGTCCTCGACGAACAGGACGCCGGCTGCGATCGCCGCGGCGCGGCGGACGCGTGCGCCGCGCTCAGGCAGGTCGCGCAGCCAAGCTAGGTAGGGGCGGCGGAAGTCCTGTCCGAGGTTGCGCCAGAGAAAGGAGATGACGGTCTCCCGGCGGTGAGGTGGGTAAATCGTCACGACCTCGGTGTCCTGGCGCCCGAAGTGCGTCGGGACGGAGCGTCTCTCCAGGCCGATCACGCTTGGCGGCCACCCAGGCCCGCCCGGCCCGAACCGCTTCTCCTCCGTCGCCGGCTCGGCATCGCCCCGGAGTGCGTCGACCAGCTCCGCCGCGGTCGATTCGAACTCTGCGGTCGGGACGCCGTCCAGGCTGGCTGCGGCTGCCGTCAAGCCGACGCAGTCCGCCGTCGGGCGCTCCTCCAGCCACTCTTCCAGGGCCGGCGAGCGGCCGGCGACGCCGGCGACGAGCTTCTCTCCCGACGCGGTCGAGTCGGCGGCGAGCCGGAGCAGCTCGATCGCCATCCCTGGCGATGCCCCTTCGTCGAGGAGGTCCAGGGCGTCGAGGGCGCGTTCGAGAGCCCCGTCGCCGTAATCGTCGATGCCGGCCGTCGATCGCACCACGTCCTCGAGGTCGGGGCGGACGCCGGCGATCGCCGGTACCTCGCGGGCCCACGCTGCGGCCGGCTTGACCCGCGCGGTGACGACGGCGGCCGAGCCGGCGTCGAGCGCCGCTCTCAGCCGGCGGAGCGGGAGGCGCGCCTCCGGGTCCAGATCGCAGATCAGGATCCCCGCTCGTTCGTGTTCCTTGCGGGCCCGCTGAACCCCGCTGACCAGATTGGCGGCGCCCTCGCTGGCCGAGAGCTCGAATACGGGTTCGTGGCCGGCCGACTTCAACGCCGCTCCGGCGGCGACCCGGTTTCCACAGCCCACCCCCGTCAGGACCGCGATCCGCTCGCGCTGGAGGGCGCGGAGGACGGCATCGAACGACTCGGGCTTGACGAAGCTCTTGGACTCGGCGTCCACGCGGGCGCTGATGTCGGTCGGCACCGGGCCGTCGTGGTCCCGCAGGCTGCGCTCGTAGAAGTGGAAGTCATTGCGGGTGAAGAGGTTCTTGTCGATCGCGACCCGGCTGGCGGCCAGGTCGTGCTCCAGCTCGTCCGCTATGTCGTCGATCTCCGGCCCGTCCTCGCCGGGGGCGCGGTCCTCGGCGACCGGCTCCTCCTGTCCTGGGTCGGCCTGGGTCATTTCTCGGGATTCCTGTTGAAGTTGAAGGTGCTCCTGGAGTAGACGCTGCCGCCGATTGTCACGTTCCCTCCGACGTTGACCTGATCGCCGCCGATCGAGACGGACGAGGCCAGGATGCGGACATCGGCCTCGTCCAAGCTGCCGTCGCCCAGCCCCGACCGGAGCGCGCCTTCGATCTCCCCGAGGCCGGGTTTGTCGCTCCCTGGAGATCGCCGGATCCGCTCGGCGAGGCGCGAGGCCGCTTCGGCAACCGTCTTTCCAGCCCCCTGCGCGAGTTGGCGCAGGGCGGCATCCCCTCCCGTCGACAGCAGAGGAAGCAGCGCCTCGGCTGCCTCTTGTATCGGGACGCTCATGCGCCGGCATCCTAGTAACTAATGCTCAACAGACGCGCAATAAGCAGCAAAATTTTATGAACTGCGCTGTTTATCTGGGTGGGCTGCCCCGTCTGCGCGGCGCGTCAGGAGGCGCGGGCGCCGAGCTGCGGCGTGACCGTGCCGCCCCGCTTGCGCTCGGCCTGCGTGACGACGTCGAAGAAGACGTCGTTGCGGCCGCGGCGCATCCGGTAGGGGAAGGCTCCGCGTGAGCGGCGGTGGGCGGCGGCGAAGGCGCGGAAGCTCGACTCGTGCGCGCGGCTCCAGCGAATGCCGAAGATCTCGCGCACGCGCGCCGGCAGGGTGCCCTTGATCAGGTGGTTCTGGAGGGCGATGTTGCCCCGCGCTGCGGCCGGGACCGGCTGGCGGAACGCCACGAGCGGCGCCATCTCCAGGCCGTGCTCGGTCACCTGCAGGTCGGGAGCGGCGAGCTTGCCGTCGAACCAGGCCTTGAACTCGAGGTGGCTTGCCGGAACCTCGCTGCGCGGCAGGCCGAAGAGCTCGCCGAAGAGGACGTAGTCCTGCCAGAGCCGCTCGCGCTCGTCGGGGTCGAGCGGGCGCACCAGCGTCTCGTACATCTCCCGCCCGGAGTCGGCGATCACGGCCAGGGTCCACAGCATCAGCTCGGGGTCGAAGGCGGAGTATGGGGTCCCGGCCGGGTGGGGGCCGGCTTCCACTGGCAGCTCCCCCTTGACCTGCTCGTGCAGGCGCCGCACTTTGTCCAGCACCGCATCGGCCTCCTCGCGGGTGCCGAGGAAGACCGTCTCCTGGATCTTCGCGGTGCGAGCGAGACGCTCGAAGGGCCGGTTGCCCGACCAGGTGGAGAGCATCGTGCCGGTGTAGGTGAGCGGTTCCAGGGCGCCGATCAGCAACGCCCGCTGCCCGTAGAGCAGGCCGACCGAGCGCTCGCCGTGGACCCGGCGCGCCATCGAGCGGCCCGGCGGGAAGTAGTGCTCTTCGGCGTTCCGCTCAGCGTCCACTGAGTGGGGATGCTACGGGTGCTGCCGGCTTCTCGCCGCCGACCTCGTGCGCGGCGAAGATCTCGTCGAGGTCCTCCCGGGTCAGCGTCTCGCGCTCGAGCGCGTTGGCGGCGAGGTCGTCGAGGCATTCGCGGTTGGCCGCCAGCAGCGCCCGCGCCCGCCGGTAGGCCTCGCGGGCGAGCGTCATCGCCGCCACGTCGACGTCGCGGCGGGTGCGGTCGGAGAGCGCGTAGTCGCCGGTCGGCAGCGCGATCGGCGGCGCCCCGTCGGCGTCCAGCGCCACCCCCATGCCGAACTCGGCGACCATCTGGCGGCAGACCATGTGCACCCGCGCCAGGTCGTCGACAGCGCCCGAGTAGGAGGCCTGCATGACCTCCTCCTCGGCGGCGCGGCCGCCGAGGAGCGTGACCAGCTCGTCGAGCAGCTCCTCGCGCGACTTAAGGTAGGTGTCCTCCTGCGGCGAGTGGCCGACGAAGCCGAGCGCCGGCCCGCGCGGCACGATGCTGAGGATCTCCGGCGGGTCGAGGCCGAGCAGGTGCCGGCAGAGCGCGTGCCCCGCCTCGTGGTAAGCGACGATGCGGCGCTCCTTGGCCCCGAGCCGCCGCGCCTGTTGGGAGCCGACCGACTGGCGCAGCAACGCCTCGTCGAGATCCTCGCGAGCCATCGCCTTGCGCCCGGCGCGGCCGGCGATGATCGCCGCCTCGTTGAGCGCGTTGGCCAGCTGGGCGCCGGTCATCCCGGTCGTCTTGCGCGCCACGTCGGTCAGGTCGAGGTCGGCGCCGAGCGGCTTGCCCTTGGCGTGGGCGCGCAGGATCGCCTCGCGGCCGTTGCGGTCGGGCGGGGCCACCAGCACCTGGCGGTCGAAGCGCCCCGGCCGCAAGAGCGCCTTGTCGAGCTTGTCGACGTAGTTGGAGGCGGCGATCACGATCACCGTCCCGGGGTCCCTCTCGAAGCCGTCGAGCTCGACCAACAGCTGGTTGAGCGCCTGCTCGCGCTCACTCGAGCCGCCATCTCCACCGCCGCTGCTGCGCGCTCCCCCGACCGCGTCCAGCTCGTCGATGAAGATGACGGCCCGGCCCGACTTGCGCGCCTCCTTGAAGAGGCGGCGGATGCGGGCAGCACCCCTCCCCACGAACATCTCTACGAAGCTCGAGCCCGAGGCCGAGAAGAAGTCGACCCCGGCCTGTGCGGCGACGGCGCGCGCCAGCATCGTCTTGCCGGTGCCGGGGGGGCCGAAGAGCAACACGCCACGCGGCGGCTTCGCCCCGAGCGCGGCGAAGCGCTCGGGTTCGCGCAGCCACTCGGCGACGTCCATCAGCTCGTCCTTGGCGGCGTCGACCCCCTGCACGTCCTCCCAGAGCACGGGCTTGGTCTTGCTCGCCTTCACGGTCTCCGGCTTGGTTGCCCCGAGCGTGCCGCGCAGCAGCGTCACGAAGACGATCAGCAGGCAGAACATGAAAAAGACCCCGAAGACGGGGTACCAGTCGAAGAAGAACGTCTTCACTTCGGTCGCGGTCAGCGCCAGGAGCATCCACGCAGTGTCAGGCCAAAGCGCCGGGGCTCCTATCGCATATGTGTCCAGCGAGTCGTTTTGTCGCTTGTTTTGTGCCTTTCAGAGCTCTCGGCGGCTGACCGCGCCGCTCTGCAGAGCGCGCTCGACCAGCGCCACGCGCTTGCGGTTCTGCGGCAGGTCGGCGACGTCGAGCTTCTCGAAGAGGGCGCGCATGTGGGTCTTGACGGCGTCGACGCTGAGGTGCAGCTCCTCGGCGATGGCCTGGTTGGTCGCCGGCGTGGCGAAGTGCGATTCGTCCTTGAAGGGGCGGCAGAGGGCGAGCAGGACGCGGCGCTGGCCGGGGGAGATGGTCGCGGCGACAGGGACCTGGCTGGCGGCGATGGTCGCTTCCGGGGCGCCCTCTCCAGGGCGCCGGAAGAGGACCGTGGTGCGGCCGAAGCGCAGCGTGTCGCCATCGCGCAGGCGGCGGCGGCCGTCGACCCGCTGCTCGCCGACGAAGGAGCCGTTGCGCGAGAGGCCGTCGTCGAGCAGCGTGCACTCGTCGCGCACGACCTCGATCTGCGCATGCAGCGCCGAGACCTCCCCGTCCCAGTCGAGCCGCACGTCGGCCGACTCGCCGCGCCCGACCCAGAGCGCCGCCGCCCTCGCCTCGACCGTGACGATCTGCTGCCCGCCCTCGCCGTCGCGGAAGACGAGGAAGGGACGGCCGCCGCGTTCGGCCTCGATCTGCGCCTTCAGCTCCGGCGCGCTGGTCTGGGGCTGCTCACCCACGTACGACTTGCGAGCCGCCGACTATCGCCTCGAGGCCGTCGTCGCCGAAGACGACCCAGGCCTTGTTGCCGCCGTCGTAGTCGGGCGCCCAGAGCTTCAGCGTCGCCGGCCGGTCCCAGACGGTGACCCCCTCCTCGCCGGTTTCGTCGAGGCCGCGCCAGATCCGCACGAAGGGGTTGGACTCGAGCTCCTCGCCGATCGTCGTCGGCTCGCGGTGGCCGGGGTGGACCCGGGTCTCCGGCGCCAGCTCCATCAGCCGCAGCACCGATGCCTTCAGGTCGGCGAAGCCGCTGGCCCCGGGCGCCATCGTGCCACCGACGGTTCCCTTGAAGAGGACGTCGGCGGTGAAGACGTCGGAGCCGCCGACGAGGAAGGCGAGGTGGCCGGCGGCGTGGCCGGGGGTGTAGATCGCCTCGATCTCGAGCCCGCCGGTCGTCAGCTTGCCGCCATCGGCGAGTATCTCGGCGACCTCGTCATCCAGTTCCGCCGCAGTCTCGGCATGGGCGACCAGCGGTGGGTCGCCGAGCCCTCGCCGAGCCTCGGCCAGGCCGGCGACATGGTCGGGGTGGGGGTGGGTGACGAGGACGTGGGTGATCTCGATCCCGTCCCGCTCGGCTCGCTCCAGCAGCGGCCCGAGGTCGTCGTTGCCGTCGATCAGCACCCCCTTGCCGCCGGCTTCGTCGGCGACCAGGTAGGCATTCGAAAGCCAGGTCGGGTTCTCGGTCCTCTCGATGATCAAATTGCGCTCCCCCAGCCATACTAGCCCGGTGTCAGCCAGCTGCGTCCAAGCTCGGTACGGCCGTGGGCGCCCGGCCCTTTGCATCGCAGCGTTTGGCGAGCTACCGTGTTGGGAGTTGACGTGAGGACCAGCAGCACCAAGGCGTCAGGGCTCCGCCTGGTACTCCTGGCGAGCTTGCTCTTGATGGCGCTGACGGCTGACACGCGCATCGCCCCCGCTGCCACTGGTGGTGCGGGAGAAGGCGCGGCAGCGCCGGCCGGTGGGCTCCCGTTCGACCGCCACGGCATGTGGATCTGGTACGTCGACCGCTCCGAGGGCGGCAGCGCCGGCCGTATCGCCGCCCGCGCCAAGGGCGCCGGCATCGGCACCCTCTACATAAAGGCGGGCGATGCCGACGAGGTCTGGTCGCAGTTCAACAAAACCCTGGTTGGCGCCCTGCACCGGGCTGGGCTCGACGTCTGCGCCTGGCAGTTCGTCTACGGCGACCAGCCAGTCGACGAGGCCAAGGTGGGCGCCGCCGCGGCGCGGCGCGGCGCCGATTGCCTGGTAATCGACGCCGAGGGCCAGTACGAGGGCAAGTACGCGGCCGCGGATCGCTACATCCGCGCCCTGCGCAGCCGCATCGGCGCTGCCTTCCCTCTCTCGCTTGCCGCCTTCCCCTACGTCGACTACCACCCGTCGTTCCCGTACTCGGTCTTCCTCGGCCCCGAAGGGGCGATCGCGAACCAGCCCCAGATGTACTGGCGGGCGATCGGCACGTCGGTCCGCGCCGTCTACGAGCACACCTTCCTCTTCAACCGGATCTGGGACCGACCGCTCTATCCCCTCGGCCAGACCTACGGCGGCGCCAATCGCAAGGAGATCGTCCGCTTCCGCCGCTTCGCCGAGAGCTACGGCGGCCTGGCGCCGAGCTGGTGGGACTGGCAGGAGACGAGCAGCAGCGGCTGGGACGCGCTGGGCGCCGACACCGGCGGGCCGGTCCCCGGCTATCGTCCCGTCGCCGACCATCCCCTGCTGAAGTCGGGAAGCAAGGGCGACATGGTCGTTTGGGCGCAGCAGCATCTGCAGGCGGCGGCCGAGCCCCAGCTGCCGATCACCGGCATCTTCGGCCGGCAGACCCGCTCGGCGGTCCGCAGCTTCCAGGCCGGGCAGGGACTGCCGGTGGACGGCGCGATCGGCACGGAAACCTGGCGCTCGCTTTTGAACTTCGACCCGGCACGTCCGCGCTGGGCGGGTCGCCGGGCGAAGCGAGGGAGTGGCGCGACGGCAAGCCGCGCATTGCCGCCGCGCCGCCCGCTCTCTGCCTCGCTGCCGGCGAAGGCCTACGAGATAGACCCGGGGCCCGCTCCTTGAGCAAGCGCCCGGCGGGGGCGCTTGCGGGCATAGCCATGATCCTCCTCCTCGCCGCCCCGGCGGGCGGGGCGATGCTGCCGCGGGACACCGTGATCGAGGCCCCCAGCGCGGGCTCGGCACGGATCTCGGCCAGCGCCGGAGAAGGTCGGTATTCGATCGACGACGGCAGCGGCGAAACGGTCGCGATCGCGGTCACGGCGGCCTGCCAGGCGGCCTGCACCGCCGCCGACCCACAGCAGATCGCGAACACCCTCGGCACCTTCATCCACGGCCCCGAGATGGAACTGCTCACCGTCCAGCTCGACACCCCTTCGCAGATCGAATTCGATTGCGGCTACGGGGCCCAGGCCTGCTACTACGGCAGTGAGAACAAGATCGTCATCGGCGGCGACGGCAGCCCCGCCCCCGACGGCGCAAGCCGCGAGTTCGTCCTCGCCCACGAGTACGGGCACCACGTTGCCCGTCACCGCGAAAGCCCGCCGCCGTTCCCCGCCGCGATCGATTGGGGCACACCGCGCTGGTCGAGCTACGAGCACGTTTGCCAGCGCTCCCGCGCGGGCGCCCTCTTCCCCGGCAACGAGGGCCTGCACTACTTCCGAGATCCTGGTGAGGCGTTCGCCGAGAGCTTCGCTTACCTGCACTTTCCGGAGAGCGACCTGCACTGGCGCTGGCTGCGCGCGCTCGAGCCGGACGCCGAGGCGCTGGCTGCGATCCGCGAGGACACCCTCGATCCCTGGCTTGGGCGGACGCCGCTGAAGCTGCGCGGCCGCGTTCCGCCACGACGGGACGAGCCGGTCGTGCGGACCTTCGGCACACCGATCGACGGCACCGTCAGCCTGCGCCCGGCGAGCGGATCGCGTTTCGCCCTCGATCTCCTCAATCCGCTGGGGCGCCTCCTGCGCAGCTCGCGCAACGGTCTCAGCTTCGGCCACCGCCTCAACTTCACGGTCTGCGGGCAATCACGGCTCCGCGTCGCGATCCGCTCCTCCCCGCGCGCCTCCGGCGGGGCCTTCAAGCTGCAAATCCAGCGACCCTGAGATAATCCCCGCTGGGCGATCCCCTCGCCCGTATTCAGGGGGCGTAGCTCAGTTGGTTAGAGCGCCGGCCTGTCACGCCGGAGGTCGCGGGTTCGAGTCCCGTCGCTCCCGTTTCGAAAACACGGGGCAGGTTTCATACCCAACAGTTACACACACTTGCGCTCCGCCTGGGCAACCAGGTCGGAGAGCGGTACTTCGAGTGCCGCCGCGAGCTTGAAGAGGTTGCGGAAGCTCGGGTTTCTCAACCCGCGCTCTATCTCACTGACGTAGGTGCGATGCATTCCGGCAAGGTCAGCAAGCCCCTCCTGGGAGAGACCTTCGATTTCGCCCCGTCGCGTACGTATCGCTTCGCCAAGAGCCTTGAGAGCCACCTCTGACACGCGCCGAGCCTGTCAGCTATTTCTCTATGAGTCTACAGAATATAAGTAGCTAATCATGGCGTTCATAACTTCCACACTTATGCGTACCTAGAAAAATACTCGGCACAACTCTGGAGGCGAAACAACACCATTTAGAATGCTCGGGTAATTTTCCAACTTGCTCTTCAACCCGCCAACCGGCTCACCGACAATAGTGTGTCACTGCGATCGGTCGTATGGTGAAAAGCTAGGTGTTGGTTCGCTACGCGGCGGCCCTGCGCTGAGGTACTTGCCAGTTATCGTGAAGGTACCCACTCGGGATAGTGCCTAAACCAAGCGCTAGGCGGCGCGGGCGATGTAGACGACCTTGGAGTGCACGAGTTCCTCCACCGGCTGCTTGGGAACCGCATCGAAGCCGTGGCCGTAGACGCCGAGGCACTCCAGCCCCGCCGACTCGAGCAGAGCGCGAACTTCCCCCTCGGGGAAATGTCGCTGCCGGTGGGTGTGGGTCTCGACCTCTAACGCGCCGGCGGTCTCGACTTCGAAGCGGGCTTCGCTGATCGAGCCCGGCGCGGCGTCGGCCGAGCCTTGGCCGCGCCAGATCAGCCGCCGGCCGCCTCGCTCCACTTGCTCTTCTTCGGCGAAGAAGGTGCGATAGGCCTGCAGCGTGTTGACGTCGAACATCAGCAGTCCGCCGGGGGCCAGGTTGGCCCTCATCCCGCTCAGCGCCTCACTCAGTTCCTCTCCGCTGAGCAGGTAGTTGACGGCGTCGTCCAATGCCCAGACGAGATCGAACTCGCCAAATTCAGGCAGCTTCCGCATGTCCGCCACCGACAACCGCGCCGCGTCCCCGGCCTTGGCCCGGGCTAGCTCCAGCATCGAGGGTGAGATGTCGCAAGCGGTGACCTCCCATCCCCGCTCGAGCATCGGCAGGAAGCTCTTCCCGGTCCCACAGCCGACGTCGAGCAGGCGACGCCCACGCAACCCGTGGCCGCGGGCCTTGGGAAGGATGTGGCCCAGCCACAACTCGTAGTCATGGTGGGCGGTGAAGTCGTCATAGACGGGCGCGATCGCCTCGTAGGCCTGCTCGGCCCACTGGCTCCCCGACTGGACTGCTGCTGCCTCCACGGCCCGGGAGACCACTGAATGTTCGATAAGGTTCCATTGATCAAATCTGCTAGTCTGATCCGCATCGTGGAGGTCCGTCGTCTCGACCATCGGGTGGACAGGGGAGTTGATCCGAGCGAGTCCTGGGATTGGGACGAGGTCCACCGGATCTGTCTCAGCTTTGCCTTCCGCTACGCGAAGAACCGCACGGAGGCCGAGGACATCGCCCAGGATTCGATGGTGCGGGCTTGGCGCAAACGGTCCACGTTGCGCAACCACGCGGCGCGCAAGTCGTGGCTGGCGGCGATCGTCCGCAACGAGGCGCTGCGCGAGTTCTCTCGCAACCGGCCTTCGCCGACCGACCTGCTCGAAGTGATCCACGGCAGCGACGACGAGCGCGTCCTGGCCACGGTCGAGCGCGCCGATCTGCACGCCGCGCTGGAGCGGCTCAACAAGCGCGACCGCCAGCTGGTGCGCTTGCGCTACGACGAGGATCTGACCCAGGAGGCGATCGCCCGCCGCCTCGGCATCCCGCTCGGCACGGTCAAGGTCCGCCTGCACCGGGTGCGGGCGAAGCTGCGCCGCGAGATCGGCACGTTCTAGAGAACTGGGGAGGCGAGCGGCGGCCGGGGCGCGGGGCCTCAGCCGGCCGCTGCGCGGCGCATCTCCTCGGTGGCGGCGCCGGGGCCGATGTAGGGGACGAGCAGCGCGAAGAGCAGATCGGGGAGCAGCTGCGGCAGTCGCTCTGCCCGCCCGGTCAGCAGCTCGTCGAAGATCAAGCCGGAGACGGCGCCCGCGGCCATCAGGGCGATGTTGTCGGGAAGCTCGCGGCCGCCGGTCAGCTCCTCGCCGTCCTCGAGAAACTCGGTGAACTTGGTGATTGCGTTCCAGTGGCGCTGCCGCGCATCGGCGCCGGCGGCAGCGACCTCGACGATCGCCGTCCGCGCCAGCTGGGGGTCGAGGGCGAACATCTCGACGATCGTCGTCAGCCCGATCCGCACCCGCTCCAGCCAGGTCTGCTGGCCGTTGCAGTTGGCGACCACCTCGTCCAGCACCCGCTCGGTCACCATGTCGTAGGCGGCGAGGAAGCACTCGTGCTTGTCCTCGAAGTGCTTGTAGAAGGTGGTGCGGGAGACGTCTGCCTCCACGATCACGTCGGCGACCGAGGTTGCCTTGTATCCCTGGCGCCCGACCACGCGCACCATCGCTTCCAGGATCAGTTGACGCCGCGTTTCGCTGCCAGCCATCGGCCCGCCCGTCAGGGTTGAACTATCGGGTATATGGATCATAGCGGCAACGTGTACGTGGGCGTTTATCGAGTCAGCCTCTCGACCTCCCTTGCTGCCGCATCCGGGCCGATATACGGCACTAGCGTGGCAAAAAGCACGTCGGAAAGCAAACCCGGAAGCTGCTCCGCGCGCCCGGCGACGAGCTCGTCCGAGATCAAGCCGGTGACACCGCCGATCGCCATTCGCGACGTATTGGCGGGCAGCCCGCGCCCCCCTGGGGCGAAGTCTCGGCCGTCCTCGAAGAGCGGGGTCAGCCGTTGTATCGCAGCTCGGTAGCGGCGCTGGGCCGCCGGGCCGGCGCGGCCGACGTCGACCAGCGAGAGCCGCGCCAGGGCGGGCTCCGCGGCGAGCGTCTCGAGCAGAGCCGCGAGGCCGGCCGCCGCCCGGTCGGGCCAGTCCGCCTTGGACTCGTAGGCCTTGATCACGCGCCGCACCAGCGTCTCGACCGCGTTGTCGTAGGCGGCGAGGAAGCAGGCCTCCTTGTCCTCGTACAGCTCGTAGAAGGTCGTGCGGGAGACGCCGGCCTCCTTGGTCAGGTCGCCGATCGTCATCGCCCCGTAGCCCCTCTCCGCGACCACGCGCACGGCTGCCTCGAGCAGGCGCTCGCGCTGGGATCGCGCCACAACCTCCGGCGGCAGCCGGTGACGCCCGCGCGGAGGGCGCCACCGATCCCCCACCCCTGCCCGCTCCACTCCGGTCAGCCTCCGGCGGAGCTCAGAAGCTTCTCGGCCTCGCGCGACTGGCGCAGGGCCTCCTCCTGGCCGAGGTAGGGAACGGTGGTGATGTAGACGACGTCGGGCAGCAGCTCGCGCAGCCGCTCGGCGTTGCCGGCGAGGATCTGGCCGACGATCAGCGACTCGGCGCCGGAGAGCGCCGCGCGGCCGGCGCTGGAGGGAATCGCTTCCTCCTCCATCGGGTCGTCGCGACCGCGGTCGAGCAGCGACTGCAGCACCCGCTTGCCCGAGGCGTAGAGCTCGAAGGCGCGGTCGCCCGAGGCGGGCGCCTCGACCAGGGCCATGCGGGCGAAAGCTGGCCGGCTCGCCAGCAGGTCGAGGAACTCGGCGGCAGCGTCGCGGACCATCGTCGCCCACGGCTTGTCGGGCGAGTAGACCGAGAGGATGCGGCCCATCGCATCGGCCAGCGAGACCTCCATTGCCGCGTGGAAGCAGTCCTCCTTGTCCTTGAACAGGTCGTAGAAGGTGGCTCGCGAGACCCCCGCCGGCTCGCAGATGTCGGCGATGGTAGTCGCGTTGTAGCCCTTGGTCGAACAGCTGTCGGCCATCGCCACCAGGATCCGCTCCCGCTGGGAGTGGGCGACCAGAGGCTCGGCGAGATCCTCACGTCCGGCCGGGAGATGTTCCTTCTCGATCAGCCCGCTGAGGTTCACGGTAAACGCGATTGTACACCCCACCCATGGCTCTGTGGACGAGGCAGTACCGAGTTAACAATCCGTCGCCGCTTGGGAACTGGGGCGGGATCTGGCTGCTGCGATCGCAGAGGCGGGGCCGGTCGCCAGCTCTTGATGCCTATCTAGTGCAACCGCCAACCACTGTACATGCGGGCGGGGGCAATACTCAAAACTTCGGACCGCTGTACAAGCGAGCTCGGCCGCTTCCCCGCAACCATTCGACGATGAAGAAAACGCTGCGCCAGATCGTCGCTTTCGGTGGGGGTGGGTTCTCGATGGAGTCGGGCAACCCGCTGCTGGACGACTACGTGCTCGGGCTGACCGGTGCGCGTCGGCCCAAGGTCTGCTTCATGCCCGCGGCCAGCGGCGACGCCGACCACTACATCGTCCGCTTCTACCGCGCTTTCCCGGCCGACCGCTGCGAGGCGAGCCACATCTCGTTCTTCCGTCGCGAGCAGGGCCCCGAGGACCTGCGCGCGCACCTGCTCGAGCAGGACCTGATCTACGTAGGCGGTGGCAGCGTGGTCAGCCTGCTCGGTGTCTGGAGGGCGCACGGGATCGACGCGATCCTGCGCGAGGCCTGGGAGCGAGGCGTCGTCCTCTGCGGCCTCTCGGCGGGCTCGCTCTGCTGGTTCTCCGATGCGGTCACCGGTTTCCACGGCGCGCCGCGGCCGGTCGAGGGGCTGGGGCTGCTGCCGTTCAGCAACTGCGTCCACTACGAGCCCCGCTCCAACCGCCGCCGCGCCTACCACGACTTGCTCCGCGCCGGCATGCGTCCGGGCTACGCAGCCGAGGACGGCGCGGCACTGCACTTCGTCGGCAGCGAGCTGCGCCGGGTGGTCGCCTCGCGGCCCGAGGCGCGCGGATACCGCCTCGACGCGGTCGGGGACCGGGTGGTGGAGATGAGGATCGCCACCGCCTTCCTCGGCGATGCGGGCGCGCCGCCCTTCGTGCCGCTCCCGGAGGCGATGTCGACGGCAGTTGCGGCGTGATGTGCGCTTGCGGTCGAGGTTTGACTCGCGATCCGAACCAAACCTCGACCGCGCTCCGATGATCACCCGCGTCCTCACCCTTGGCGGCCACGACTTCACCTCACGCCCGCAGGACCGCGCCGTCTGCGAGCTGATGCTGCGACTGGCGACGACGCGCGCCGGGGGCCGGCCGCGGATCTGCATCCTGCCGACTGCTAGCGGCGACACCTCGGAGCAGATCGGCCGCTTCTACTCGGCCTTCGGCGAGCGGCCCTGCGACCCCTCCGACCTCTCGCTCTTCCGCCTCGGCACCCGGCCGATGGAGCTGCGCGACCATCTGCTCGAGCAGGACCTGATCTACGTCGGCGGCGGCAGCCTGCTCAACCTGCTCGCGGTCTGGGAAGCGCACGAGCTGAGCGCGATCCTCAGCCTCGCCTGGCGCCAGGGGGTCGTCCTCGCCGGCCAGAGCGCCGGCGCGATGTGCTGGTTCGAGGCCGGCATCACCAAGTCCTCGGGCAAGCCCCTGCCGGGAGCGGGGCTGGGCCTGCTGAACGGCAGCCTCTGCGTCCACTACAACAACGAACCGGACCGCCGCGCCGCCTACCTCGACGCGGTCGCCGACGGAATGCCAGGCGGCTACGGGCTCGACGACTACGCGGGCCTGATCTGGGAGGGCACAGGCCCCCCAAGCGCAGTAACCGCCCAACGCGGCGCCCGCGCCTACAAGGTCAGCAAGGGAGAGACCGGAGTCCTCGAGTCCCCGCTACCTGCACGCTTCCTACCTGCGCCTGCTCCCGCCGCCCTACGCGAGGACATAGCCGAGTTCCGCCGCATCACCGCGATGCGCAAGAAGGCGGGCTGGCTTGGTTAGTGCGTGCGCTGAGTGGAGGGATCGGGTGTCCCTCGGGCTGGCGGATACTCAAAGCGACGGTCCAA
>JBEVMR010000086.1:0-12894 GCA_040508545.1 Solirubrobacterales bacterium | reverse complement strand
GCTCGGCTCCTGACGATGGCGGGCGACGCCGGCACCGTGCTGCTCTACGACAAGCCCGCCGGCGTCACCTCGCACGACGTCGTCGCCAAGGTCCGGCGCGAACGCAACACGAAGGCCGGTCACGCCGGCACCCTCGACCCCTTCGCGACCGGCCTGCTGCTGGTCCTGCTGGGGCGGGCGACGAAGCTGCAGCGGTTCCTGGTCGGGCTGCCGAAGACCTACCTGGCGACGGCCCGCCTCGGCTGGCTCTCCAGCACCGGCGACTCCGACGGCGAGCTGACCGAGACCGGCCACCTGCCCGAGTCGCTGGAGCTGCCGACCGGGACCGTGCGCCAGCGGGTGCCGATGACCTCGGCGGTGCGGGTCGGCGGCGAGCGCCTCTACCGCAAGGCGCACCGCGGCGAGACCGTGGTCACGCCGCTGCGCGAGGTCGAGGTCTACCGGGCCGAGCTGCTCGGCCACGACGCCGGCACGGCGCGTTACGAGATCGAGTGCTCCAGCGGGACCTACGTGCGCACGCTGATCGAGACCCTGGGCGATGCCTACTGCACCGAGCTGCGCCGCACCGCGATCGGGCCGTTCCGCGTCGAGGACGCCGGCGAGGAGGTCTCCGTGGAGCGGGTGGGCGAGCTCATCCCTGCCGCGGCCGAGGCGATGCGCTGATGACGAAGATGGCGGTCACCAGCCTGCCCGACGTCCAGCCGCGCCCGCGGAAGGTCGCGATCGGGACCTTCGACGGCGTCCACCGCGGCCACCAGGCGGTGATCAAGGGGGCGGACACCGTTCTCACCTTCGATCCCCACCCGCTCGAGGTGATCCACCCCTCGGCTTTGCCGAAACTGATCATGCCCTTCGGCGTCAAGCGCGACGTGATCGAGGGCCTCGGCGTACGCGAGCTGGTCGTGATCCCGTTCGACCGCGAGTTCGCGGCGCTCACCGCCGAGGACTTCGTCGAGCGGGTGCTGATCGAGCGGCTCGGCGCGGAGAGCGTCGCCGTCGGCGAGAACTTCCGCTTCGGCGCCAAGGCGAAAGGGGACCCGGCGATGCTCGCTGCCCGCCCGGAGTTCGAGACCCGGGTCGTGCCGCTGGTCGAGGTCGATGGCGAGACCGTCTCCTCGACCCGAATACGGGCTTTGGTAGCGGCGGGGGACATGGAAGGTGCGAGGCACTGCCTCGGCGCGCCGTTCATGGTCGAGGGAACCGTGGTGGAGGGCGACCAGCGTGGCCGCGAGCTCGGCTTCCCGACCGCGAACATCGTCCCCGACGACAGCCTGGTGATCCCCGGGCACGGGGTCTTTGCCGCTTTCGCCGACGGTGTCCCCGCCGCCGTCAACATCGGCGTGAGGCCGACTTTCGAGAGTGGGCGGGGGGTGCTGATCGAGACCTACCTGATCGATCGCAGCGAAGACCTCTACGGAAGAACGCTCCGGGTCGCGTTCGTGGAGCGCCTGCGCGGCGAGAAGCGGTTCCCCAGCGTCGAGGAGCTGATCGCCCAGATGCGAATCGACGTCGAGGATGCGAAGCGTGTCTGTGCTAGCTTCACCGGCGCATGAGCCTGGCCAAGGAGAAAAAGACAGAGCTGATCGGCAAATATGGACGCGCCGACGGCGACACCGGTTCCGCCGAGGTCCAGGTGGCGCTGCTCACCGAGCGGATCAACGAGCTCACCGAGCATCTCCGTACTCACGCCAAAGACCACCACTCGCGCCGCGGCCTGTTGATGCTGGTCGGCAAGCGCCGCCGCATGCTCCGTTACCTGGAGCGCACCGACCTCGAGCGCTACCGCGCCCTGGTCGCCGAGCTCGGCCTGCGTCGATGATCTCTGCGGGGGAGCCCGCCCCCGAGTTCACCCTGCGCGACCAAGACGGCAAGAAGGTCTCGCTCGCCGACTACCGCGGCCGCAAGGTTCTCCTCGTCTTCTACCCCCAGGACTTCAGCCCGGTCTGCTCGGACCAGCTCTCCGTCTATCAGGAGGTCAAGCCGCAGATTGCCGAGAAGGGCGTCGAGATGCTTGGAATCAGCGTCGACCACCCCTGGGCGCACAAGGCCTTTCAGGAGAAGCTCGGCATCGACACGACGCTGCTTTCCGACTTCGAGCCGAAGGGCGAGGTCGCGCGCGCCTACGGCGCCTACATCGAGCAGGTCGGCCACGCCAACCGCTCGTTGGTCCTGGTCGACGAGGCGGGCGCCGTCGCCTGGGTGCACGAGTCGCCGACCCCACTCGAGATCCCAGGCGCGAACCTGATCTTCGACGCCCTGGAGGCCGTCGGGTCTGGCACCTGAGCTGACCAGCGCCGCGGTTCCGCCGCTCGGTCCCGAGGACCATCTGCGCGGCGAGGGCGAGACGCTGATCGTCTACGCCGACCTCGCTTGTCCGCACTGCGCCGCCGCCTGGGAGGAGATCTGCCGGCGTGAGGCGACGGTGGCCTTTCGCCACTTCCCGGTCGCGAGCAAGCATCCGCGCGCGCCGAGCCTGCACGCCGCCGCCGAGGCGGCCGGGAAGCAGGGCCAGTTCTTCGCGATGGTCGACTCCCTCTACGCCGACCGCGGCCGGGTCGACGACCCGCACCTCTGGGAGCGCGCCGAACGGCTCGGCCTCGACCTGGAGCGCTTCGAGGCCGACCGTCGCTCGGCGGAGGTCGAGGTCCGGGTCCGCCGTGACTTCGAGTCGGGGATTCGCGCCGGTGTCATTGGCACTCCGGCCCTGTACTCTCCCAGCTGAAAGAGAACGAGAGTTCTGAATGCAGATGGCCGTCATCCGGGCGGCCGGAGGTAGGAAAACTAAATGAGCATGTTTGACGTAACCCGCGTTTCGGCGGACATCGGCGACAGCCAGATCTCCTTCGAGACCGGAAAACTCGCAAAGCAGGCGGGTGGCGCGGTCGTGGTTCAGGCCGGCGACACGATGGTGCTGTGCACGGCAACCGTTGGCAGCCTGCGCGACGTGGACTTCCTTCCCCTCACCGTCGACATCGAGGAGCGGATGTACGCCGCGGGCAAAATCCCCGGCTCGTTCTTCCGTCGCGAGGGCAAATCCAGTGAGAAGGCGACCCTGACGGCCCGCATGATCGACCGTCCGATCCGGCCGCTCTTCCCGAAGGGCTGGCACTATGAGACCCAGCTCGTCGCGATCCCGATGTCGGTGGACCAGATCCACCCCTACGACATCCTCGCGATGAACGGCGCCTCCGCGGCGCTGGCGATCTCCCCGGTCCCGGTCGCCGCCCACGTCGGCGCCGTGCGGATCGGCAAGCTCGACGGCGACTTCGTCGTCAACCCCTCCGAGGAGGACCTGGCGGAGCTCGACCTCGACCTGATCGTCGCCGGCACCGACGAGGCGATCCTGATGGTCGAGGCCGGCGCCAGCGGCGTCACCGAGCAGGAGATCCTCGACGCGCTCGACATCGCCCACTCGGAGATCAAGAAGCTGACCGCCGCGATGGAGGAGCTGCAGCAGAAGGTCGGCAAGGAGAAGATCCAGGTCGAGGCCCCCTCGATCGACGAGGGCCTGCTCAGCGACATTCGCTCCTCCCACGGCCAGGCCCTGATCGACGCGATCGCGACCGAGGGCAAGCTCGAGCGCTACGAGGCGATCGACGAGGTCAAGGACGAGGTGGTCGCCAAGTACGCGCCCGAGTCCGACGACGGCGAGACCGACGATAAGCGCGTGGCCGAGGTCAAGGCCGCCTTCGGCTCGATCGAGAAGGACACGATCCGCAAGGCGATCGCCGTCGACAAGAAGCGCCCCGACGGTCGCGCCCAGGACGAGATCCGGCCGATCGAGTGCGAGGTCGACATCTCCCCGCGCGTGCACGGCTCAGCCCTCTTCACTCGCGGTGAGACGCAGATCCTCTCCAACGTCGCGCTCGGCACGACCCGCATGGACATGCGGATCGACACGCTCGGCCTGGAGACCTCGAAGAAATTCTGGCACCACTACAACTTCCCGCCCTTCTCGGTCGGGGAGGCCGGCTTCATGCGCGGCCCGAAGCGCCGCGACATCGGCCACGGTGCGCTCGCCGAGCGGGCCCTGGTGGCAAGCGTCCCCAACGAGGACGACTTCCCATACGTGATCCGGGTCGTCTCCGAGACGCTCGAGTCCAACGGCTCCTCGTCGATGGGCTCGGTCTGCGCCTCCTCGATGGCGCTGCAGGCGGCCGGCGTCCCGGTCACCGGGCCGGTTGCCGGAGTTGCGATGGGCCTGATCAAGGAGGGTGACGACTACATCGTCCTCACCGACATCGCCGGTGTCGAGGACCACCTCGGCGACATGGACTTCAAGGTCGCCGGCACTGCGGACGGGATCACCGCCCTGCAGATGGACATCAAGATCACCGGTGTCACCTTCGAGATCCTCACCGACGCGCTCGAGCAGGCCAACAAGGGCCGTCAGTTCATCCTCGGCAAGATGGCCGAGGCGATCGACGGCCCGCGCGAGAAGCTCTCCCAGCACGCGCCGCGGATCGAAGCGATCAAGATCGATCAGGAGAAGATCGGCGCCGTGATCGGCAAAGGCGGCGAAACGATCCGCGCCCTGTGCGAGGAGTTCGAGGCCGAAATCGACGTCGAGGACGACGGCACGATCCGGATCTACGCGCCGACCGGGGAACTGGTCGAAGCCTGCGTGGCTCGAATCGAGTCGATGACGAAGGAGGCCGAGATCGGCGACCGCTACAACGCCGCCAAGGTCGTCAAGACGACCACCTTCGGCGCCTTCGTCGAGCTCGTCAAGGGCACCGACGGCCTGCTCCACATCTCCAACGTGAAGCCGGGGGAGAGGGTCGACTCGGTCGACGACGTGCTCAGCTCCGGGGATGAGATTGACGTCACCGTGGTCGAGGTCGACCGCGAGCGCGGTCGCATCGGCCTGCGCCTCTCCGACGACCCGTCGGTGGCCGGCAAATCGCCTGAGGAGCTGGCCTCGGTCGGCTCCGGCGACGGCGGCCCGCGGCGCAACGGCGGCGACCGTGACCGCGGCGGTCGCGGTGGCGGCGGCGGTCGCAGGCGCGAGCGCGAGCAGCGCAGCTAGTTCATTGAGCGACGCGCATCTAAGCGAGCTGGGCTCGGGTGTCCGGGTCGTGACCGAGGAGGTTCCCTCGGTCCGGTCCGTGGCGCTGGGGCTCTGGGTTCGCACTGGCTCGAGAAACGAGACGCCGGCCCAGGCCGGCGTCTCGCATTTCCTCGAGCACCTGCTGTTCAAGGGCACCGCGCGCTACTCGGCGATCGAGATCTCCGAGCTCTTCGACGGGCTCGGCGCCTCGGTCAACGCCGCCACCGGCAAGGAGACCACCCATCTGCACGCCCGCTTCCTCGACGAGCACACCGAGGAGGTCTTCGACCTGCTGGCCGAGATGCTGCTGGCGCCGACCTACCCCGAAATCGACTCCGAGCGCGACGTCGTGCTGGAGGAGATCGCGATGTACGAGGACGAGCCGCAGGACCGCGTCCACGACATCCTCGCCGGCGCCGTCTTCGGCGATCACCCGTTGGGGCGCCGCGTGCTCGGCGAGGCCGAGGTCATCTCCTCGGTCCCCGTCCCCGACATCGAGGCCTACCGCAGCGCTCGCTACACCGGCGCGAACGTCGTCGTCGGCGCTGCCGGCCATCTCGACCACGAGCGGATCGTCGCTCTGGCCGAGCGGCTGGTCTCGCCGCCCGCGGGCGGCGATGGCGCCGCGCCCGTCGAGGTGCCCGCCGACGCCCGGCTGCGCTTTTACCCAAAGGACACCGAGCAATACCACATCTGTTTCGGCGCGCCCGGCATCGTCAGGGAGGACGAGCGCCGCTATGGGCTCGCCGTGCTCGACTCGATCTTCGGCGGCTCGACCTCTTCACGGCTCTTCCGCGAGATTCGCGAGAAGCGCGGCCTGGCCTACTCGGTGGGCTCCTACAACGAGCAGTACACCGACTCCGGCATGGTCGCGACCTACGTCGGCACCCGCGAGGACAACGTCGAGGAAGCATGCGCTGTGATCGGCGCCGAGCTGGAGCGGCTGCGCTCCGAGCCGGTCTCTGCCGCGGAGTTGTCCCGAGCCAAGGAGAACGTCAAGGGGCGCCTCGTCCTCTCCTCGGAGTCGACGGCGGCGCGGATGTCGAGGATCTCGCGGGCGACGCTGTTCGGCCTGCCGATCGAAAGCCTCGACGCGATGCTGGCGAAAGTCGATGCGGTGGAGGTCGACGAGCTGAGCGCGCTGGCTGCCGAGCTCTACAGCGCCGAGCGGCTCTCGGCGGCCTGCATCGGCCGCGACGAGGACTGCTTCCGTAAGGCGCTGAATAATTCCGCCATCTCCTCTGCTCTCGCGAATGCCTGAAGAATCAGATATGGACAGGCATTCGCTTCCGCGTCCGGGGATGGCGGGCAAGTGATCAAGGTAGGCGTTTCTGGGGCCGCGGGGCGCATGGGCAGCACGGTCTGCGCCGCGGTCGAGGCCGCCGACGGCATGGCGCTGGCCGCCAAGGCCGATCCGACCCTCGACACGAGCTTGGACAGCGTCCTCGGCGAGGTCGACGTCGTCGTCGACTTCAGCACGCCGGACACCGCGCTTGGCAACGCCAAGACCTGCCTCGACGCCGGCGTCCACGTCGTTCTCGGCACCACCGGCTTCGATCTGGACGCCCTGGAGGCGGTCGCGGAAGCCGGCACGGCCAACTGCTTCGTCGCGCCCAACTTCGCGATCGGCGCGGTTCTGCTGATGGAGGTCTCGCAGGCGATCGCCAAGCACATGCCCGAGTGCGAGATCGTCGAGCTGCACCACGATCGCAAGCTCGATGCCCCGTCGGGCACCGCCAAGCGCACGGCAGAGCTGATCGGCGCGGCCGGCGGCAACGTCCACGAGCCGATCCACTCGGTGCGCCTCCCCGGCCTCGTCGCCCACCAGGAAGTGATCTTCGGCGGCGAGGGGCAGACCCTGGCGCTGCGCCACGACTCGATCGACCGCGTCTCCTTCATGCCCGGCGTCGTGCTTGCCGTGCGCAGGGTGGCCGAGCTGCCCGACCGCTTCACGGTCGGCCTCGAGAAGCTGCTGTAGGTTCATGCGATGAGTGAGGAGCTGGCGCGCCTGGACGCGACCGCGCAGGCCGAGCTGGTCCGGAACGGGGATGCGACCCCGGTGGAGCTGGCCGAAGCGGCGATCGACCGGATCGAGGCCACGAACCCCGAGCTGAACGCCGTGATCCACCCGCTCTTCGAGGAAGGGCTCGAGACCGCCGCCGGCGAGCTTCCCGACGGCCCCTTCAAGGGCGTTCCCTTCCTGCTCAAGGACCTCGGCGCCGCCTTTGCGGGCCAGCCTCTGCATCTCGGCATGAGCTACCTGAAGGAGCGTAACTTCCGTGCCCCGCTCGACACCTACCTGGCAGAACGCTTCCGCGCCGCCGGCCTGGTCACGATCGGCAAGACCAACTGCCCGGAGCTGGGAATCCTGCCGACGACCGAGCCACGCGCCTATGGCCCGAGCCGGAACCCCTGGAACCTGGAGCGCTCGACCGGTGGCTCCAGCGGCGGCTCCGCCGGGGCGGTTGCAGGCGGCATGGTGCCGATGGCACACGCCAACGACGGCGGCGGCTCGATTCGGATCCCTGCCGCCAACTGCGGCCTGGTCGGGTTGAAGCCGAGCCGGCAGCGGACCAGCGAGGGCCCCCTGGCCGGAGATTTCATGTCGGGCCTGACCGCGGAGCTCTGCGTCTCGCGGTCCGTGCGCGACACCGCGGCGCTGCTCGAGGCCGTGCACGGACCGGCTCCCGGCGACCCCTACGTCGCGCCGCCGCCGCTGCGCCCCTACACGGACGAGGTGGGCGCCGACCCGGGCAAGCTACGGATCGCCCTCTGGACCGAGACCCTGATCGAGCAGGACGCCGACCCCGAGGTGGTTGCCGCCGCCCGGGCCGGGGCGGAGGCGCTGGAGGCTCTCGGCCACGAGATCGAGGAGCCCGACATGAGCGCCCTGGAGAGCATCGACATAGTCGAGGCCTTCCTGATTCGCTGGGCGGCCGGCCAGGCGCAGGCGCTCGCGCAACTCGGCACCGTGGCTGGCCAGCCGATCGGCCAGGACGACGTCGAGCCGTTGACCTGGGCGCTGGCTGAGATCGGGCGCAATCGCGGCGCCGGCGAGTACCTGCAGGCAGTTGGGCAGCACCAGGCGCTGAGCCGGATGATCGCGATGGTCTACGAGTCGGGCTTCGACCTGCTCCTGACGCCGACCCTCGGCGAGCCTCCGCCGCCACTCGGCAGCTTCGACGACTCGGGGCCCGACCCGATGGCCGCTTTCGAGCGCGCTTTCCTCAGCGGCTGCTTCACCGCTGCCTTCAACGCCACCGGCCAGCCCGCGATCTCGCTGCCCTTGCACTGGAGCGACGACGGCCTTCCGATCGGCGTACAGCTCGTCGCCCCGCTCGGTCGCGAGGACGTCCTGCTGCGGGTTGCGTCTCAGCTCGAGCGGGCCGTGCCCTGGGCCGATCGCGTCCCTCCGACCTTCGCTGCCTGACGACCCCGATACCCTGCCTGCGATGAGCGAGATCCAAGGAGTCCTAACCGCGATGGCGACCCCCTTCGACGAGGGGGGGAACGTCGACGAGGCGGCCGCGCGCCGGCTCGCCTCCCACCTGATCGAGCATGGCTCGCACGGTGTCGTCATTGCCGGATCGTCGGGCGAGGCGGCGACCCTGGACGACGAGGAGCACATCGCGCTGTTGGCGGCGGTAGTCGACGAGATCGGCGGCGAGGCGACGGTGATCTGCGGTACTGGCACCAACGACACGCGCCACTCGATCGAGCTGACCAAGGCTGCGGCAGAGGCCGGCGCCGACGCTGCGCTGGTCGTCACGCCCTACTACAACAAGCCCACCTTCCCTGGGATCCGCGCCCACTACGAAGCGATCGCCGCCGCAGTCCCCGGCCTACCCTTGATCGCTTACAACATCCCCTCGCGGGTGGTGATCAACGTCAGCCCCGCCGAGCTCACCGAGCTGGCCAAGATCGACAGCGTCGTCGCCGTCAAGCAGGCCGAGAATCAGGAGCTGCAACAGATCGAGGGAATGGCGCTCCTTGCCGGCAACGACGACGGCTTCATGCGTGTTCTGGAGCTGGGCGGAGCGGGGGGGATTCTCGTTGCCTCGCACTTGGTCGGTCCGCGGATGCGGGAAATGTGGGATGCCGCCCGGGCGGGGGATTTGGAGAGGGCACGTGAGATCGATGCCGAGCTGCGGCCCGCCTACGACGTGATGGGCTTCGTCACCAACCCGATCCCGCTGAAGGCGGCGCTGGAGATGACCGGGCTGATCCCCTACGGCAGCCTGCGGCTGCCCTTGTTCGAGCTCGACGCAGACCAGCGCGCCACCCTGCGCGAGGCGCTCGACGCGGTCGGCGTCGCGGTGGCCTCCTAAGCCATGGCGGCGAAGCTGCGAGTACTGCCGCTCGGCGGCCTGGGCGAGATCGGCAAGAACATGACCGTGATCGAGTACCAGGGCCGGATCGTCGTCGTCGACACCGGCCTGATGTTCCCGACCCCGGAGATGCTCGGCATCGACCTGGTCCTGCCCGACTTCGGCTACCTGCGCGATCGGGTCGAGGACATCGAGGCGATCGTCCTCACCCACGGGCACGAGGATCACGTCGGCGCGCTTCCCTACGTGCTGCGTGAGATCGGCATGCCGCCGGTGATCTACGGAGGCATGCTCACGGTCGGCATGGTCCGCTCCAAGCTCGACGAGCACAAGCTGAAGGACGCTCCGTTGGAGGAGCTGCCGGCGGGGGAGAAGGTCCAGCTCGGGCCCTTCGAGCTGGAGCTGGTCCATCTCTCGCACTCGATTCCCGACATGCGCGGCGTCATCCTCGGCACCGACCTGGGCAAGATCCTGATGACCGGCGACTACAAGTTCGATCAGACGCCGGTCGACGGCCGCCCCGCCGACATCTCGCGGCTCGCCGCGCTCGGTCAAGAAGGCCTGCTGCTGCTCTGCGGCGACTCGACCAATGCCGATCGGCCCGGCATCGCGCCCTCGGAGTCGAGCGTCGGCCCGGCGCTGCTGGAGACCTTCTCGGCCTGCAAGGGCCGGGTCATCGTCACCTCCTTTGCCTCCAACATCCACCGTGTGCAGCAGGTGATCGACGCCGCCGTCAAGCTCGACCGGCGCGTCGCCCTGGTCGGTCGCTCGATGCGCAAGAACTTCAATATCGCGTCCAACCTCGGGATCGCGAACGCTCCCTCGGGCCTCTTCATCCAGCCGCGCGAGATCGAGGACTTCCCCGACGAGAAGGTGGTCGTCATCTCCACCGGCAGCCAGGGCGAGCCGCTCTCGGCGCTGCGCCGGATGGCCAACAACGACCACCGCGACGTCGAGCTGCATTCCGGCGACACCGTGGTCTTCTCGGCGACGCCGGTACCCGGCAACGAGCGCGCCGTTAACGAAACGATCGACCGGATCTACGAGATCGGCGCCTCGGTCGTGACCGCGAAGGACGCGCCCATCCACGCATCTGGGCACGGCTGGCAGGAGGAGCTGAAGCTGATGCTCAACCTGACCAAGCCGCGCTACGTGATGCCGGTGCATGGCGACCACCAGCGCCTGCGCCTGCATGCGGGGCTCGCCCACTCGGTCGGGATCGACCCGGAGAACGTCTTCCAGGGCCGCAACGGATTGCCGCTGGAGATCGACGCCAGCGGCGCCGGCTTCGGTCAGGAGGTCCATGCCGGCGTCGTCTACGTCGACGGAGTCAACGTCGGCGAGCCCGACGACGTCGCGCTGCGCGACCGGCGCGAGATCTCCGCCGACGGGATCTTCATCGTCGTCGCGACGATCTCCGCCGATGACGGCAACGTCGTCGCCGACCCCGAGGTGATCGTGCGGGGGGTGTCGCTAGCCGAGGGTGAGGAGGCGCTCGCCGAAGAGCTGAAGGACGTGGTCGAGGACTCGCTCGAGGAGGCCGCCGAGGCGGGTACCCGCGAGCTGCACCTGATCCAGGAAGACATCCACGACGCGATCGCCAAGCTCGTCTACGGAAAGCTGCGCAGCCGGCCGATGATCCTGCCCGTCGTGGTCGAGGTCTAGAGCACCACTGCTTGGCATGAAAAAGAGGCCCGCCGATTGCGTTGGGGAGAACCGGCAGGCCCCTTTGTGTCTCGTCCACTGCAGAAGCTAAGCCGGGGCGCTAAAGCCGGTCTAAAGCGGGGTTAATTCCTTGCTCAGACTTGGTGCTGCGCAGCGGCAGGCGGATGCGAAAGAGCGCGCCGCCCAGCTCCGATTCGCCCACTTCGGCGCTGCCGCCGTGGGACCTGGCGACCGCGCTGACGATCGCCAAGCCCAGGCCACTGCCGCCACCCACCGCGGTGTCGGCTGGCCCGTCGCCGCGGACGAAGCGCTCGAAGATCTGCTCGCGCATCTCACCCGGGACCCCAGGGCCGTCGTCGGCGACTTCGACGACGGCATCGGCGCCCTCGGCGCGAAGCCGCAGCTCGATCGTCGACCCCGGGGGGGTGTGGCGGACCGCGTTGTCGAGCAGGTTGAGCACCAGGCGGTGCAGCTCGTCCGGATTGCCGTCGACGGGAAGGGGCCGGTCGTTCTCGATCCGCAGCTCCCGTTCGCCGATCGTCGGCGCCACCTCCGCGGCGGCGTTCCCCGCTGCCTCGGCCAGGTCACAGCGAGTGCGTGCGGCGATCCGCCCCGCGTCGGCGCGCGCCAGCAGCAGCAGGTCTCCGACCAGGCGGCTCATCCGGCCCGAGGAGCGCAGCGCGGAGTCGACCATTGCCCGCTCTTCCTCTTGGTCCGCGCCGCGCAGGGTGGTCTGCAGCAGCTCTAGGTTGGCGAGGATGCTGGTCAGCGGCGTACGCAGCTCGTGCGAGGCATCGGCGACGAACTCACGCTGCCGCTTCAGGGCGGCTTCCCGCTCGGAGCGGGCGGCGTCGAGGGAGCGGAGCATCTGCTCCAGGGTCCGTGCCAGCTCGCCGACCTCGTCGTCTGCGCGCGGCTGCGGCATGTGGCTGGAAGGGTCTCCGGTCTCGGCGATTGTCCGGGCGGTGGCGGTCAGCGAGGAGATCGGCCGCATCGCGCGGCGGGCGATCGCCACGCCGGCGAGGCTTGCGAGCAGGGTGGCGCCGATCACTCCGGCGGCGATGAACAGCCAGAGGCGGCCGATCGTCGAGTCGACGTGCTGCTCGTTGCGGCCGTACTGGACGTAGCCGGCGATCCGCCCGCTCTGGCGGCTGCGCAGGACGACCGTGGCCACGCGCATCTTGCCGACCTCGTGGACGCCGGGCACCGGCGGGCCCAGCTCGGCCGCGTTCGGGCTGGCGTCGAGCTGCTGCCCACGGGCGTCGTAGATGCGGACCGAGGCGTCGTTGGGGCTGACGAAGTCGCCGAGGTCGGGCTCGCGGACGATCAGGGTGTTGGTGATCGTGTCGACGATCTGCACCTGCGAGGCCAGGGTCGCGACGGCGCCCTTCATCTCGCGGCTGAAGTCGTCGCGGACGCGGTCGGCGGCCAGGTTGCCGACGATCGCGCCGAACAGCAGCAGGATTCCCAGCGTCAGCCCGGCGGAGACAGCAGCGAGCTGCCAGCGGACCGGCCAGTTGCGCGGGCGGAGCATGCCACCCACCTAGGCCTTGAGGACGTAGCCGGCGCCGCGTTTGGTGTGCAGGAGCCGCGTCTCCTCGCCTGCCTCGAGCTTGCGGCGCAGGTTGGAGATGAAGACGTCGACGGTATTGGTCTCGGCGAAGGGGTGGTAGCCCCAGACCTCGTCGAGCAATGCCTGACGCGACACCACGATGCGCTCGTTTCGCATCAGGTGCTCGAGCAGCTCGAACTCGCGCGCGGTCAGCTCGAGCTCACGCTCGCCGCGATAGACCTCTCGGCTGTCCGGGTTGAGGCGCAGGTCGCCGACCACCAGGAAGGCGCTGCCGCGCG